>JAWKQN010000004.1:0-300000 GCA_041390125.1 Gemmatimonadota bacterium
CTCCTCGGGCGCGATCTCCAGACCGGCGCTGCTCAACCCTGCGATGCGCAGGTCCACGTACGTGTCGATGAACACGTCGGCGCTGATGGTGCGCGCCGGGCCGCCGGGGTCGCTGGAGTCGCAGGCGAGGAGCAATCCCGCCCCGGCCGCCGCCGCCAGGAGTCCGTGCGTGACGGCACGTCTCATCGGGCCTCCATGGCCCGGGTGGCCGCACGCCAGAGCAGGCCGCACAGCCCCACGAACACCAGCGTGCCGATCACCGGCGACGACCAGGCGGTGAACTCCGACCAGTGGTGCCCGATGACCCACCGGTCCGCGTTGGACGGATCGCCCGTGACGCGGGTCACGCCGTAGATGGCGCCGCCGATCAGGACCCCGACCAGGGCGGCTCCGGCGATGAGGCCGGATGCGTACAGGACGCCCTGCTCGCGCTTCTCGGCCAGCACCTCCACCCCGTCGGCGTCCGTGCCTGCGCCCTCGTAGCGGCGCGTCAGGGCCTGTCGCATGAGGCCGCCCACGAAGATGGGGGTCATGAGCGAGATGGGCAGATAGATCCCGACCGCGAGCGCGAGCGAAGGCAGCTTGAAGACCAGCTCGGCCACGGCGGCCAGCGCCGCCCCCAGCAGCACGAAGCCCCAGGGCAGCGACGCGTTGAGCACGCCGTCGATCACCAGGCTCATGAGCGTGGCCTGCGGGGCGGGCAGGCCGTCGGCCGTGCCGATCCCGTAGGACTCGTTCAGCACCACCAGCACGGCGCCCATGACGGCGGCGGACGTGAGCACACCGATCAACTCGCCCATCTGTTGCAGCCGCGGCGTCGCGCCCAGCAGGAAGCCGGTCTTCAGGTCCTGCGAGGTGTCGCCCGCGATGGCCGCCGAGATGCACACCACGGCGCCCACGGCCAGGACGGAGGCCTTGGCTGCGACCGACCCGTCGTTCAGCCCCAGCGCCACCCAGATCAAGGAGGTGAGGATGAGCGCGGCGATGGTCATGCCGGAGACGGGATTGGAGGACGAGCCGATCAACCCCACGATGCGGCTGGAGACCGTCACGAAGAAGAAGCTGAACACCGCGATCAGCACCGCGCCCACGAGGTTGACCGGGACACCCGGCCACAGCCAGAGCGCCACCGTGATCAGGCCGGCCAGGCCGAGCACCAGACCGAGCGGCAGATCCTGCTGGGTGCGGGGGACGTGGGCGCCCCCGCCGCCGCCCGTCTCCTTCATGCCGAGCTTGAAGCTCTCGACGATCGTGGGCAGGCTCTTGATGAGGGTGAGGATGCCGGCGCACCCCACCGCACCCGCGCCCACGTAGCGGATGTAGTGGTTCCAGATGTCGCCCGACCCGAGGTCGGCCATGGGCGCGGTCGCCGGGTACACCACGTCGGTGCCACCCCAGGCGTTGATCAGGGGGATCAGCACCAGCCAGGCGAGCGCGCTCCCCCCGAACATGATGGCGGCGATGCGCGGTCCGATGATGAAGCCCACGCCCAGCAGCTCCGGGGTGAAGTCCCCACCGATCTGTGCCTTCCGCGGGAGCGCGAAGCTCGGGGACTCGTTCCAGAGCGACAGGCCGCGCCCGTTGGAGAGCACCTGGTACAGGGCGCCGACGCCGAGGCCCTCGAACAGCAACCGCGCCTTGGTGCCGCCCACCTCGCCCGCCACCTGGACCTCGGCGCAGGCGGTGCCTTCGGGATAGGGAAGCTTGCCGTGCTCGCGCGAGATCAGGTAGGAGCGCAGCGGGATCATGAAGAGCACGCCCAGCAGCCCCCCCAGGGCCGCGATCACCGAGATCTCCATGAGGCTGACGACGACGTCGGGATCGGTGCGCTGCCAGATGAAGAGCGCCGGCAGCGTGAAGATCACGCCGGCGGCGACGGACTCCCCGGCCGATCCCACGGTCTGGACGATGTTCGCCTCGAGGATCGTCCCGCGCTTCAGGGCCCGGAAGAGCGCCACGGCCATGACGGCGGCGGGGATGGAGGCGCTGACGGTGAGGCCCACGCGCAGGCCCAGGTAGGCGTTGGCCGCCCCGAACACGACGCCGAGCACGATCCCGAGTGCCACGGCCCGGAGTGTGAACTCCGCCGGGCTCTGGTCCGCCGGCACGTAGGGCCGGTAGCGGTCGCCCGGGATCTCCTCGTAGGCCTCCGGGGGCAGGCCCCGGCGGGCCGGAGCGTCGACGTGCGCCATGTCCCTCCCTCGTCTGGGGAATTCAGCCCGGGGAAGCTGGATCGGGCCCACGGAGGGCGTCAAGCCGGAGCGGGAGCATGGCCCGGCCCTCCGGGGTAGCCAGCCGGATCGCTCTCCGGGGCCCCCGACTCGGACCGCATGTGATGCCCGGGGGTTCCGGGCGTCCTCCCCGGGAAGGCAGGTGAGGTGTCGATGAGCCGGTCGGTGTCGGGTCCCCGCGCGCGTCGGGGCGTCCTCGTGGTCTCGGCGCTCCTCGCCGGGTGCGCCGTCAATCCCGCCACGGGCGAGCGCGAGCTGTCGTTCGTCTCCGAGGCGCAGGAGATCCAGATGGGCCGGGAGGCGGACGCGCAGATCGTCGCCTCCCTCGGGCTGTACCCCGACTCCGCCGTGCAGCGCTATGTCCGTGGGCTGGGCCTGCGCATGGCGCAGGAGTCCGAACGGCCGAACCTGCCGTGGACGTTCCGGGTGGTCGACGACCCGGTCGTCAACGCCTTCGCGTTGCCGGGCGGCTTCGTCTACATCACCCGCGGCATCATGACCCACCTCACGTCGGAGGCCGAGCTGATGGGTGTGCTCGGCCACGAGATCGGGCACGTCACCGCCAAGCACTCCGTCAACCAGATCAGCCGCCAGCAGCTGTACACGCTGGGGCTGGGCGTGGGCATGGTGTTCTCCGAGACCGTGCGCCAGTTCGGGGACGTCGCGATGCAGAGCCTCCAGCTCCTGTTCCTGAAGTACGGCCGCGACGACGAGCGCCAGGCGGACGAGCTGGGCTTCCGCTACATGACGGGGGAGGGATACGACCCGCGCGAGATGAGCCGCGTCTTCGACATGCTCGGTCAGATCAGCGCGCAGGGCGGGCAGCGCATTCCCGAGTGGCTCTCCACCCATCCCGACCCCGGCCGGCGCGCCGAGACGATCCTGGCCATGGCGCAGCAGGCCGGCGGCGTGCCTCCCAACGCGCTGGTGCGGCGCCCGGAGTACCTCCGCACCATCGACGGGGTGGTCTTCGGCCCGGACCCGCGGGAGGGGTACTTCGAGGACGGCGGCGTCTTCCTGCACCCGACGCTGCGCTTCGGGATCACGTTCCCGTCGGGCTGGCAGACGGTGAACCAGAAGCAGGCGGTGCAGGGCGTGAGCCCGGACCAGGACGCCATCGCCATGCTGACGCTCGCCGAGGGCGCCAGTGCCGCGCGCACGGCGCGCGACGCGTTCCTGGGCCAGGAGGGCATCCAGGCCGTGGGGCGCTCGGAGCAGGCCATCGCGGGCCTGCCGGCGGCGTGGGCCGAGTTCACGGGTCAGACCGAGGACGGTACCCAGCTCCACGGGCTGGCCGCGTTCGTGGAGCATCGCGGTGCCGTGTTCCGGCTGCTGGGATACACGACGGAAGCACGATGGAGCGCCCGGGCGGGCGCGCTGGAGGCGTTCGCGCGCTCCTTCCGCCCCGTCAGCGATCCGGCGGTGCTCGGTGCGCAGCCCGATCGCGTGGACGTCGTGGAGGTGCCCACCTCCATGAGCGTGCCCGAATTCCTGCGTCGCTTCCCGAGTTCGGTGCCGGAATCCACCGTGAGCCTGATCAACCAGTTCCAGGGCAATACCACGTTGGGTCGCGGCGAGCTGGCCAAGCGCGTGACCGGCGCCCGCTGACGTCTGGCGTTCCGTCTGCGGCCGGCGCTGGCTCCGTTCTTGAACTTCGGACCGCACGGCGCAGCGGAGAGACGCTCCCTGCGCCGAAGTGACGCAGGACGCTGCCACTACGCGGCGCCTGCTGCCACAGTGACAGCGACGAACGGAGGGTGGCCGGGGCGATGAGCGCGTCCCCGGCGCCGGAACGCGACGAGCGATGATCAACTTCGAACGCTTGACCATGAAGGCCACCGAGGCGCTGCGCCTGGCGGCCAACGACGCCCGCGGGCGCGGCAATCCCGAGGTGGACGGACCGCACCTGCTCGGCGCCTTGCTGGAGCAGGAGGAGGGAATCGTCCTTCCCGTCCTGCAGAAGATCGGCGTGCAGGTGGACGGGGTGCGCGCGCGTGTGCAGGAGCGGATCGGCCGTCTGGCCAAGGTGAGCGGCGGCGCAGACCCGACCCTGTCGCGGGAGCTGCGCGCGGCGTTGGAGGCCGCGGAGAAGAAGGCGCGCGAGTTGGGAGACGAGTACGTCTCCACCGAGCACTTCCTCGTGGGGTTGGCCTCGGCCCGGGGGGACGCCCGCGCGATCCTGGAGGAGGCCGGCGCGGACGAGGACACCGTGCTGGAGGCGCTGGACACCGTTCGGGGCAGCCACCGCGTGACGGACCAGACGCCCGAGGACACGTACCGCGCCCTGGCCCGCTACAGCCGCGACCTCACGGATCTGGCGCGGCAGGGCAAGCTGGACCCCGTGATCGGCCGCGACGAGGAGATCCGGCGGGTCGTCAAGGTCCTGGCGCGACGCACGAAGAACAACCCGGTGCTCATCGGGGAGCCCGGGGTGGGGAAGACCGCGATCGTGGAGGGGCTGGCGCAGCGCATCGTCGCCGGTGACGTCCCGCAGAGCCTCGCCAACAAGAAGCTGATCTCCCTCGACATCTCGGCCATGCTCGCGGGCGCGAAGTACCGCGGCGAGTTCGAGGAGCGCATGAAGGCGGTGATGAAGGAGATCATCGACGCCGAGGGTCGCTATGTCGTCTTCATCGACGAGCTGCACACCATCGTCGGCGCCGGCGCCGCCGAAGGGGCCGTGGATGCGGGCAACATGCTCAAGCCTTCCCTGGCGCGAGGCGAGATGCAGCTCGTGGGTGCGACCACGTTGGACGAATACCGCAACCACATCGAGAAGGACCCCGCGCTCGAGCGGCGCTTCATGCCCGTGTTCGTGGCGCCTCCCTCCGTGGAGGATGCCGTGGCCATCCTGCGGGGTCTGAAGGAGCGCTACGAGGTCCACCATGGCGTGCGCATCACCGACGACGCCATCGTGGCCGCGGCCAAGCTGTCGGATCGCTACATCGGCGGGCGCTTCCTGCCGGACAAGGCGATCGACCTGATCGACGAGGCCGCCAGCCGTCTGCGGATCGAGATCGACTCGCTTCCGCAGGAGATCGACGAGGTCGAGCGTCGCATCACGCAGCTCGAGATCGAGAAGGCCGCGTTGGCGCAGGAGAAGGAGTCGGGCGCCCTCCAGCGCAAGGAGGCCATCGAGGGCGAGCTCGCCGAGCTCAAGGAGCGCTCGTCCTCCATGAAGGCGCGCTGGCAGGCGGAGAAGGCGGCCATCGTGCGCATCCAGTCGCTCAAGGAGCGGGTGGACGAGCTCAAGGTGGAGGCGGACAAGGCCACGCGGACCGGCGATCTGGGAAGGGCGGCGGAGCTGCAGTACGGCGAGGTGCCCAAGACCGAGGCCGAACTGGTGAAGGCCGAGGGCCGCCTGCAGGAGCTCCAGAAGGACGGGAAGTTCCTGAAGGAGGAGGTGGACGAGGAGGACATCGCGGCGGTCGTGGCCGAATGGACCGGCATTCCTGTGAACCGCCTCATGGAGTCGGAGCGGCAGCGCCTGACGCACCTGGAGGACCTGCTCGCCGAGCGGGTCGTGGGGCAGCCGCAGGCGGTCGGTGTGGTGGCCAACGCGGTGCGGCGCTCGCGGGCCGGGCTGCAGGACCCGCACCGCCCCATCGGCTCGTTCATCTTCCTGGGTCCCACCGGGGTCGGGAAGACCGAGACGGCCCGCGCGCTCGCGGAGTTCCTGTTCGACGACGAGCGCGCCATCGTGCGGCTCGACATGTCCGAGTACATGGAGAAGCACGCCGTGGCCCGGATGATCGGCGCGCCACCCGGCTATGTCGGGTTCGAGGAGGGCGGCCAGCTCACGGAGGCCGTGCGGCGTCGGCCCCACTCCGTCGTCCTGTTCGACGAGATCGAGAAGGCGCACCCGGAGGTCTTCAACGTGCTGCTGCAGATCCTGGACGACGGTCGTCTGACCGACTCGCAGGGGCGCACGGTGGACTTCCGGAACACGGTGATCATCATGACCTCCAACATCGGCAGCCCGCTCATCCTGGAGCGCTCGGGTTCGGAGGTGTGGGACCAGGTGGAGGCGGCGGTGCTCCAGGAGTTGCGGCGTCACTTCCGACCGGAGTTCATCAACCGGGTGGACGACATCGTCGTCTTCCAGCCTCTGGGCCGCGAGCAGCTCGGGCGCATCGTGGAGCTGCAGCTGCAGCGCCTCCAGGAGCTGGCCGACGAGTTGGGCGTGCGTCTGGACGTCAGTGACGGCGCCCGCGCCCGCATCACCGAGGAGGGCTACGACCCCGTGTTCGGGGCGCGGCCGCTCAAGCGGGCCATCCAGCGCCTGGTGCAGGACCCCCTCGCCCTGTACCTGCTCGACCACGAGGTTGAGGAGGGCACCGTGATCCGGGTGGACGCGGCACCCGGCGCCGAACGGCTCGTCTTCGAGCCGGTCGGCCCGACCGGGGCGACGGTCTGACGGCGGAACGCCGGACGGCCCGTCGCCACCGGTGTGGTACGGGACCTGCGTGGTGCCGATGCGACGATCGCCGGGGGCGGGCCGATGGCGGCCCGGGTGGAGGCGGTCCCTTCAGGAGGAAGGCGTGAGGACACTGGTGCTGGGCGCGCTCCTGCTCATGAGCGCGGGGTGCGTGACCCGACAGGTCTCCGGCTCGCGCGGGGCCGCTTCGGTGGCTCCGGCCCTGTCCGTGGAGACCTTCCTGGAGGCGGCCAACCGACGGGACCTGGAGACGATGGCCCGGATCTTCGGGACGGGGGACGGTCCCATCGGCGACACGGGCAGCACGTTCGGCTGCGCGTTCAAGAAGATGGGCTCGTGGATCGGGCTCGGGGACCGGTGCCTGACGCGGCCCGAGGTCGAGGTCCGCATGAACCTGATTGCCGACGTCCTCGCCAGCCAGCGGTATCAGCTGGGCGCCGACGAGCGGGTCGCCGGTCGCGAGCGGCCCACCACGCGCCTCCAGGTCACCCTGACCAAGGAGGGCCGCGAGGTGGAAGGCATTCCCTTCGTGGTGGTGCAGGGCGGGAGCGGGTCGTGGTACATCGAGGAGATCGGCCTCGACCGGGTGACCGCCTCGCGCTGAAGCCGTAGCGCCCCACGCGCGCCCGGACCCCGGGCGCAGGTCACGGGGCCGACGTTCAGCCGGCGGCTTCCACGAGCTCCGTGAGCACCCGTCCCGTGGACTCCGGGTGCAGGAAGGCGACCCGGTGCCCGAAGGCGCCGGGTCTGGGCACGCGGTCGATGAGGCGTACCCCCTCGCCGGCCAGGCGGTCGAGCTCCTCCGCCAGGTCGTCCACCGCGAACGCGAGGTGGTGCAGCCCCGGCCCGCGCCGGTCCAGGAACCGGGCCACCGTGCTGGACGGATCCGTGGGCTCGAGGAGTTCCACCAGCCCCACGAAGCAGACCCGGACCTTCTGGCTCTCGACGGTCTCGATGGGGGAACCCGGGGTGCCCGCCATGCGTTCGTAGAGCGGTAGGACGTCCCGGATGGACGGGACCGCGACACCGACATGGTGGAGCCGCCGTCCGGCGGTGGGGTGCGGGCTCGGTGTCTCCATCCTGGGTGTCCGATGTTAGGTTTGACCGACGGTGGTGCCGCGCAGCAGGCGGGCCACGACGAGCGTGGAGATCAGGAGATCATGATGGCCGAGAGTGCGAACCTGCTTACCGTAACGGACCAGTCCTGGGCCCAACAGATCGAGGGTGCGGAGGGCGTGGCCATGGTCGACTTCTGGGCCGTCTGGTGTGGTCCGTGTCGACTGATCGCGCCGTTCATCGACCAGATCGCCGACGAATACAACGACCAGGGCGTCACGGTGGGCAAGCTGGACGTGGACAACAACCCGGAGGTGGCCGCCCGCTTCGGCGTGCGTTCCATCCCCAGCGTGCTGTTCTTCAAGGACGGCCAGCACGTCGACACGGTCGTGGGCGCGGTGCCCAAGGCGGTGCTCGAGCAGAAGCTCAAGCAGCACCTGTAGTCCCGGAGCACGAAGGGGCCGACCGCGGCGTGGCCGAGCTCTATCTCGTCAGCACACCGATCGGCAACCTCGCGGACGTCACGCTCCGCGCGCTCGACACCTTGCGGCGTGTCGATCTCGTCCTGGCGGAGGACACCCGGCGCACCCGGATCCTCCTCGACCACCACGGGATCGGCACGCCGTTGTCGTCCCTGCACGAGCACAACGAGGCTCGACGGGTCGAGTCGGTGTTGGAGCGTCTCGCGGACGGGGGGACCGTGGCGCTCGTCTCGGACGCGGGCACACCGCTCGTCTCCGACCCGGGCAGCCGTCTGGTCCGCAGCGTGGTGGAGGCCGGCCACCCGGTCGTGCCCATCCCCGGTCCCTCCGCCGTCCTGGCCGCGCTGGTCGCCTCCGGTCTGCCGGGCGAGCGCTTCACCTTCCTGGGATTCGCCCCGCGCAAGGGGGCCGAGCGCCAGCGAACCCTCGAGCGCGTGTCTGCATCCGAGGAGACATGCGTCCTCTTCGAGGCGCCGCCCCGGCTGGTCCGGCTCCTGACCGACCTGGCCGAGGCGTGTGGCGAGGACCGGGAGGCGTGCGTGGCCCGCGAGGTGACGAAGATGCACGAGGAGTTCCGGCGCGGCGTCCTGCGGGAGCTGGCCGATCACTACCAGGCGCACCCGCCGCGGGGGGAGGTCACGCTGGTCGTGGCTCCGTCCGCCCCGCGCGGGGTAGAGGACCCCGACATCGAGGCGAGCGCGCGGGCGCTGCTGGCCGAAGGGCTCCGGCCGAGCCAGGCGGCCCAGGCGCTGAGCCAGCGGCTTGGCATCTCCCGCAACCACGCCTATCGTGTCGTCCAATCCCTGGCAGGTCGTGATCCATGATCCTCGCGCTCACCCTCGCCGCCCTGGCCGGCTCCCCGCCGGTGGCGCCGCTCCCGGCGAGCTCCGACACGCTGCTGACCGTCGCGCGCCTCCAGTACGGCGGGGGCGGGGACTGGTATGCCAACCCCTCCTCGATCGCGAACCTCCTGACCGCCATCCGCGACCGTACGGGCGTGCCCACGGCCGCCCGTGAAGCGGTGGTGGAGACGCTCGACCCCGCGCTGCCCGACTACGGCTTCCTCTACATGACGGGTCACGGGCAGGTGCGCTTCACGGTCGAGGAGCGCGCAGCGTTGCGGGCCTACCTGCTCGGCGGTGGATTCCTGCACGCGGACGACAACTACGGCCTGGACGACTCGTTCCGGGCCGAGATGGCGGCCATCTTCCCCGACCACCCT
The DNA here is from genome assembly GCA_041390125.1 of Gemmatimonadota bacterium. Lineage (NCBI taxonomy): Bacteria > Pseudomonadati > Gemmatimonadota > Gemmatimonadota bacterium. The sequence goes on from JAWKQN010000004.1 coordinate 9,430, forward strand.
CTCGTCGAGCTTCCCGCGGACCACGCCGTCTTCCATGGCGTGTACGACTTCCCGGACGGATTGCCGAAGATCCACGAGCACGACGGCGCGGCACCGCAGGCCTACGGCATCTTCGACGAGGGACGGCTCATGGTCTTCTACAGCTACGAGTCGGACCTGGGGGACGGGTGGGAGGACTCCGACGTGCACGGAGATCCCGACGAGGTGCGGGAGCAGGCGCTGCGGATGGGTGTGAACCTGTATCTCCACGTGCTGGGGCAGTACGTCCGGTGAGCCCGGCGCCCGCCTCGGTCACGGCGACCCTCGCCGCGGTGCGTCGCCACCTGCGGGGGCGGCTGGGGATGGCCGCGTCCCTCTGGGGGGGTGCCCTCGTGGGCGCCCTGCTCCTGGCGGCCTGGCTCGCCGTCGGCACGGGCTGGCGTGTGGGCTCCGTCTGGCCGCTCCTGCTGGACGCCCTCCTCCTGCTGGTGCTGGTGGTGGGGATCGTGCTCGTCCGCCGGGTCGCCGCCGACCTGCTGGCCGAGCGGCGGGTCGCCGCCGCGGTGGAGGATTCCGCCGCGCTGCGGCGCGGCACCGTCCTGGGCTCCCTGGAGCTGGAGCGGAAGGTGCCGGAGGGGACGTCGGCCGGGTTGGCTCGGGCCGCCACGGATGAAGCGGCCCGCGGGCTGGCCGGGCGCACCCCGCGTGAGCTGACCGGCGCCCTGGGTGCCCGGGTGGACGGGGTGGCGCGACGGGGGCTGGCCGCGCTCGGCTTGATCGTCCCTGCGCTGGTCGTCCTGCTGGCGTTGACGCCCCAACGGTCCTGGCAGGCCGTCCGAGGGCTGGCGCGCCCCGTGCACGCCTACCTCGGTGGGGACTATCCGCCGCTGGAGGTCACCCCGGGCAGCGTGGAGGTCCTGCGCGGCAGCCCGGTGCTCATCCGGGTGCGGGCCCCGGGCCGCACCGAGGTCACCCTGCGTTGGGTGGTGCGGGGGGCCATCCCCCAGGAGCGGACGCAACCGCTCGAGGATGACGAGACCGGCTTCCCCTTCGAGCGCGTGGACGCCGACATCGAGTACTGGGCCGAGACGCCCGACGGGGCCCGGAGCGAGCGCTACGTGCTCTCGCCCATCAACCCCCTGCTCGTCACGGATCTGACGCTCCAGCTGTCCTTCCCCGCCCATACGGGCATCCCCCCCGAGGAGCTGCGCGAGCCCCTGCCGCCCGCGACCCTCCCGGTAGGGACGCGGATCCGGATCCTGGGTCGCGCCAGCCGCACGCTGGCGGAGGCCTCGCTGGAGCTACCGGGCGCGCCCGAGGCGGGAGTGGTGTTGACGCCCGTCGGCGCCGCGTTCGAAGGCGAGTGGTCGCCCAGCCGGAGCGGCGCCTACGAGTGGCGCTTCCGCGACCCCGAGGGCGAGGCCCCCGAGACCGCGCCGGCGCCGTTCGAGCTGACGCTCGTGCGCGATTCGCTCCCCGCGCTCACCGTGGTCTTCCCCGGTGTGGACACGGTGATGCCGATCTCGCACAAGCAGCCCCTGGTGGTCGAGGCCCGGGACGACTACGGGCTCGACCACGTGGCCGTGGTGGCCGTCCAGTCGGGAGCCGGGCTGGCCGCGCGCAGCACCACGCAGCGCCTGCCGCTCGACGGCGCCCGCGACGTGATGGCGCGTCCGCTGCTGGATCTGTCCGAATGGAAGCTCCTGCCGGGGGACTCCGTCCGCTACCGCGTGCGCGCCACCGACAACTCACCGCTCGCGCAGACGGTGGAGTCGGACGAGTTCCTGTTGCGCGTGCCGGAGCTCGCGGAGCTGCGCCGCACGGCCGGACAGGAGCTGGACTCCCTGGCCGAGCGCCTCTCCCGGCTCACGGAGCAGGCGGGCGCGGAGGCCGAGGATTCGCGCGACCTGGAACGGGCGTCGCAACAGCGCGAGCAGGCCGGCGGGCGCATGGGCTTCGAGGAGCGCGAGCGCATGCGCGAGGCCCTCGAAGGCCAGCAGGACGTGGACGGCCAGCTGGAGACCATGCAGAACGAGCTCCAGGACCTTGCGGATCAGCTGCGGGAGGCCGGTCTCGCGGATCCCGAGCTGCGCAAGAGCATGGAGGAGCTGGAGGCCCTGCTCGAGTCCCTGCTCACGGACGAGATGCGCGAGCAGCTACAGGAGCTGTCCAACTCCCTGGACCAGTCCCAGGCGAGCCAGGCGCGCGAGGATCTCTCCCGCCTCGCCGAACAGCAGGAGGAGATGCGGCAACGCCTGGAGGAGGCGCTCGAGCGCTTCCGGCGCGCGGCGGTGGAGCAGGACTTCCGCGCGACGACCGAAGAGGCGCGCGAACTGGCGGAGCAGGAGCGCGCCCTGGCCGACGCGCTGCGCGAGGGGGACGACCCCGAGAAGCGCGCGGAGCAGCAGGAGGAGCTGTCGGCGGAGGCCGAAGCGCTGCAGGAGCGGATGGAGGCGCTGCGTGAGCGCCTGGAGCAGCTGGGGGAGGAGCGGGCCAGCGAGCGGGTACAACAGGCCTCGGAGCGGATGGAGCAGGCCCGCCAAGCCATGCAACGGGCCGCGCAGCAGGCCCAGCAGAGCCCGGAGCAGGCCGGCCAGAGCGCCGACCAGGCCGCCGAGGCGGTCGACGAGGGCATGCGCGAGATGGAGGAGGCCCAGCGCCAGATGGCGGCCGAGATCATGGAGCGCATCATGGAGGCGCTCGATCGGGCCGCCGAGGACGCCCTCGAGCTCGCCGAGCGGCAGTCGGAGCTGCGTCGGCAGATGCGCGGCGCCGACGAGGAGACGCGCGCCCGCCTGCGCCAGGAGCAGTCGACGGTGATGGAAGGCGCGCGCAACCTGGAGCGCGGCCTCTCGGAGGCGATGCAGGTCAATCCGGCGGAGGGCAATCCGCTGACCGAGCGCGCCACCGAGGCACGCGAGCGCACGCAGCAGACCGCCGAGGCGCTCGAGGCGCCAGCGGACAGCCGGACCTCCGCGGCCGCGGCGGCGGAAGGCGCGGTCGATGCGCTCAACCGCCTGGCGCTGGCCGCCATGGCCGCGTCCGAGCAGATGTCGCAGAACGGCCAACAGAGCATGTCGGGCGAGCAGGTCATGGAGCAGCTGGAGCAACTGGCCGAGCAGCAATCGGAGTTGCTCAACCAGTCGGAGCAGATGATGCCCATGCAGCTCGGTGAGCAGGCCATGCAGAGCCAGATGCAGCAGATGGCGCAGGGTCAGCAGTCCGTCGCCGAGGAGCTGGGGCAGCTCTCCGACGAGCCCGGGGCGGAGGAGCAGGCGATGGGCGACCTGGAGGCCCTGGCCCAGGAGGCGCAGGCCATCGCCCAGCTCCTGCAGGAGGGGCGTCTGGACCGGGAGGTGATGGAGCGGCAGCAGGACCTCTTCCACCGGCTGCTGGACGCGGGACGCAGCCTGGAGAAGGAAGAGGAGGAGGAGACCGAGGAGCGCGAGTCCACCACCGCGGGCTCCTACGAGCGACGCGACGTGGCGCCGCTGGCCCCGGAGCTTCTGCGGGGCCCCCGGTATCCGCTCCCCTCTGCGGAGCAACTCGAGCGTCTGACGCCGGCCGAGCGCGAGCTGGTGCGGCGCTACTTCGAGCGCCTCAACCGGCAGGCCTCGCCGCCGCCCGGCCCCGGCCGATGAGACGGCTGCTGCCGCACCTCGTGTGCCTGGGCGCGCTGATCCTGCCGGCCGCGCTGGCCGCGCAGACGGGGATCGATGGCGCCTATGCCCTTCTCTCCGAGGGTCGCGTGCAGGACGGACGCACGGCGCTCATGGAGGCCAGCGCGGCGCTGGCACCGTCCGCCGCCGTGCCCCACCTGAAGGTCGCGCGCGTGCTGGGCAAGATGGGACCGGAGCTCGCGCCCCGCGTGGCGCGCGCCGTGGCGGAGGCCTACCGCGGGCGCTCCGCCGAGGCCATCGCCGCGCTGCTCGCGCTCGAGACCGACGCCCGACCCGAAGAGGTGCCCCCCTTGCTGGCGTTGTCCGCCGATCTCGCCGACGGGGCGGGGGACGCTGCCCAGGCCGAGGCGCTCCGCGTCCGGCTGATCGAAGCGTTCCCCGAAGCCACCGAGCGGCCCGCGGCCATCCTCGAAGTCGCCGAGGCCCGCGCCCGGCGTGGGCAGGGCGTGGACGAAGCCATCGCCTGGGTGGAAGCCTTGATCGTGGAGCAGCCGGGCGGGGCGCTGGTGCCGGAGGCCCGCCGCGTGTTGGACCGCCTGCGGAGTGCCGGATGAGAGGTCCCTGTCGCGGCCTGGTGCTCGTGGGCGTCCTGGCCGGTCTGCTCGGCGCGGGGCGCCTCGACGCCCAATCGACGCTCGTCCCCATGGACCGGGCCCAGGCCAATCATCTGCGGGCCTACGGCCTCACGTACTGGGCCCTGCAGCAGGGCCTCAAGGCCGAGTGGCTCCTCAACTACCGGGGCGGATCGTTCCTGCTGCCGGATGCCGAGGTGGTGCGCCGGCAGGCCGCGCTCATGGGCGTGAGCGTGGAGCAGGTCTCCGCCGGACAGGAGGCGACGATCCGGGGAACCATCGCCCAGTCCAACATGGAGACGGTACCCCTGGAGAAGGCGCCCAAGATCGCGATCTACACGCCACCCAACTCCACGCCCTGGGACGACGCGGTCACCATGGCGCTGGAGTACGCCGACATCCCCTACGACAAGATCTGGGACGCGGACGTGATGCGGGGGCGACTGGCCGACTACGAGTGGATGCACCTGCACCACGAGGACTTCACGGGGCAGTACTCGAAGTTCTTCCTGACGTACGCGGGCGCGCCCTGGCTGCAGGACGAGGTGGCCCGCAACCAGGAAGTGGCGCGCGAGTTGGGGTTCCCCTCGGTGCCCGAGCTCAAGAAGGGCGTGGCGCGCACGATCCGCGACTTCGTGGAGAAGGGCGGCTTCCTGTTCGCCATGTGTTCGGCGACGGAGACGTTGGATCTGGCCCTGGCGGCGGAGGACGTCGACATCGCCGCCTCGTTTGCCGACGGCACGCCCGCCGATCCTCGCGCCAGCAGCAAGATGGACTGGAGCAGGGCGCTGGCCTTCGAGGGGGCGGAGGTGCAGGTGGCGCCGTCCGTGAGCTCGTTCAGCGACATCGACGGCCACCAGGTCAACACCCCGTGGCGCAGCGAGCTGGGGGCGTTCACGCTCTTCGACTTCTCCGCCAAGTTCGATCCCGTCCCCACCATGCTGACGCAGAGCCACGAGGCCGTGATCCCGGACTTCTACGGGCTGACCACGTCGTTCGCGAAGAAGCGCCTCAAGCCCGGCACCACCGTCCTGGCGGAAGAGGGCGAATGGGCCAAGTACATCCACGGCACCTTCGGCGAAGGCACCTGGACATTCTACGGCGGTCATGATCCCGAGGACCCCGAGCACCAGATCGGCGACGCGCCCACCGACCTGGCGTTGCACCCGAACTCCCCGTCGTACCGGCTCATCCTCAACAACGTCCTCTTCCCGGCCGCGAAGAAGAAGAAGCTGAAGACGTGAGCGCGGAGCTCCGTCTCGCCCCCGAGGCGGCCGAGCGGATCCGCACCGAGATCCGCAAGGCGGGCGGGCGGGAGGTCTGCTTCATCGCGCACGTGGATCCGGCGCGCGTGGTTACGGACCCCCGGGCCGTGGCCCGCGGGAACTACGAGGCCGTGCTCGTCGCCGCGCGTGACGCCCGTTCGGGCGACGTGATGATCCACAACCATCCCAGCGGCACGTTGGAGCCGTCGGAGGCCGACTTCGGTGTCGCCGCCCGCCTCTACGACCTGGGCCTGGGCACGGCCATCACGGACAACGACGTCACCAGGCTCTATGTCGTGGTCGAGCCCCCCGTGCCGAAGGAGCGGGTGGCCCTGGACGTGGAGGCGCTCGAGACCCTGCTCGGGCCGGAAGGTCCGTTGCCGGAGGTGCATCCCCGCTTCGAGGACCGTCCCGGGCAGCGCGAGGTGCTGCGCGTGCTCGCGACGCGGTTCAACGAGCGCGGCGTGGCCTTGATCGAAGCGGGGACCGGGACCGGGAAGTCCCTCGCCTACCTGGTGCCCGCGGCCGTGTGGGCGGTCGAGAACGAGGAGCGCACGGTCGTCTCCACCAACACGATCAACCTGCAGGAGCAGCTGGTGGGGAAGGACCTGCCGCTCGTGGCCCGCGTGCTGGGTCGGGAGGTGCGGTGGGCGCTCGTGAAGGGCCGCGGCAACTACGTGTCGATCCGGCGTGCCCGGCTCGCCGCGGAGAGCATCCAGTCCCTCTTCGACGAGGATCGCAGCGACGAGATCGACCGGCTGCTCGCGTGGTTGGAGACGACCGCGGACGGCAGCCTTTCGGATCTGCCGTTCACACCCTCGTCCGATCTGTGGGACGAAGTGCAGAGCGACGCCGACGTCTGTCTCCGCGCCAAGTGCCCGCACTTCCAGACCTGCTTCTACCAGCGCTCGCGGCGTCGGGCGGCGGCCGCCGAGCTGTTGGTGGTGAACCACCATCTGCTGTTCACCGACCTGGCCGTGCGCAGGGCCACGGACAACTGGACCCAGGCGGCCGTGCTGCCCCCGTACCGCCACGTGATCCTGGACGAGGCCCACAACGTCGAGGACGCGGCCACCACCCACCTGGGCGTGGACGTCAGCCGCATCGGCGTGGCTCGTCTGCTCGCCCGCCTGGAGACCCGGGGTCGCGGTCTGCTCCGCGCGCTCGGCGACGAAGCGGGGGGCTCGGAGGAGGCGGACCAGGTGCGCGACCTCATCGAGGATCGGGTCCGCCCGGCGCTGTCCACCGCCCGCGCGTGGTTCGCCCGCCTCGTGGATGCGGTGGACGCGGTGCTCCCGGCGGAGGAGACCACCGCCCGCCTGGGTACGCCTCCGCTGGGCGAACTCGCGGAGCGCGAGACCGTGCGCGAGGCGTTGGACGGCACGTTGGTCGGCTTCGCGGAGCTCGGACGACACCTGGCGCGCGTGCGGGCGCTCGCCGAAGAGCGCGAAGCGCTGGTGGAGCGGCTCGGGGGACGGCTGCTGGACGTGCAGAGCGTGGAGCGGCGTGTGGACGCGGCGGCCACGGCGCTGCGCACGGTCCTCGACGCCGATCCCGGCGATCGCGACTTCGTGCGCTGGGTGGAGCGACGCGGGCGACTGCCGCGCGGGAACCTGGTCTTCGCCGCCGCGCCCATCGACGTGGGACCGCTCCTGCGCTCGGCCCTGTTCGAGAAGGTGGATTCGGCGGCGCTGCTGTCGGCGACGCTCACCACGGACCAGGGCTTCCGGTTCGTCCGCTCGCGGATCGGGCTGGAGACGTCGTCGCTGGAAGGGAATCGGGCCGTGGTCGAACATGTGGCTCCGTCCCCCTTCGACTTCACGTCGCAGGCCCTGCTCACCATCCCCACGGACGTGGCGCCACCGGAGACCTCCTCCGACACGTTCCAGCGCCAGACCGCCGAGTGGATCCGGGTCCTGGCCGGGCTTTCGGGGGGCGGGGTGCTCGCCCTGTTCACGTCCCACCGCTCCCTGCGGAAGGTGGCGGAGCTGCTGCGGGCCGCCGGGATCGAGTCGCGCTGGCCGCTGTTCGTGCAGGGAGACGGCGATCGCTCCCGTCTGCTCGATGCGTTCCGGGACGCGCGCAACGGGGTGCTGCTCGGCACCGCCTCCTTCTGGGAAGGGGTCGACGTGCCCGGGGATCCGTTGCGCGCCCTGCTCCTGGAGAAGCTGCCCTTCCGCGTGCCCTCCGAGCCCATCACGGCCGCGCGGCTGGAGGCGCTGGAGGCCGCCGGGCGGAACAGCTTCCAGGAGTTCATGCTGCCCCACGCCGCCCTCCGGCTCAAGCAGGGGTTCGGGCGGCTGATCCGCTCGCGCTCCGACCGGGGGGCCGTGGTGCTGCTGGACTCGCGGGTGCTGACGCGCCGCTATGGCCGCGCGCTGCGGGCGGCGCTGCCGCCGGCCCCCGTGCTCAAGGGGCTGGGCTGGGAGGTCGAGCGCTCCCTCGCGGACTTCTACGGCCCGGACGCGGGAGGTCGCCCGCGGGCGGAGGCCGCGGTTTTCGACGCCGCCGAGGATCGGTAGATTCCCCGCGGCCCGGACCGACCGGAGGGCGGACCCCGGCCCCAATCCACCAGGACGGGTGAGGCATGAAGAGCGTCATCGGCATCGTCATCGGGGTCATCTGGCTGGTCTTCGCGTTCCGCGCGTTCGGCTTCTCCGCCGCGGGTGGGAGCACGGGGGCGGACGACCTCCAGTTCTGGTGGGCGGTCGTGGGCTCGCTGCTGACCATCGCCGCGGGCGCCGCCATCGTGGGGGGGCTCATCCACGGTCGCGCCCAGCGGGGCTGAGGCCGACGGTGGATCGCCCAAGCAAGATCGTCTGCGTCGGCCGCAACTACCTCGCCCATGCGCGTGAGCTGGGCGGCGAGGTTCCCGACGAGCCGCTCATCTTCCTGAAGCCGCCGTCCGCCATCGTCGGCGACGGAGATCCCATCCGGCTGCCCCCGGGCGTGGGTCGCGTCGACTACGAAGGGGAGATCGCCTTCCGGATCGGCAAACGCGCCCGGCGCGTGGCAGCGGCCGATTGGCGGAGCTACGTCGACGCCGTCCTGCCTGCCAACGACGTGACCGCGCGCGACCTCCAGCGCAAGGACGACCAGTGGACCCGGGCCAAGGGCTTCGACACGTTCTGCGTGCTGGGCCCGCCGGTGGCGCTGGACGGCCTCGACGTCGACGCGTTGCAGGTGATCACACGCGTCGACGGCGCCGAGCGCCAGAACGGTCGGGTGTCGGACATGGCCTTCCCTCCGGGCGTCCTGCTGGAGTACATCACCGGCATCATGACGCTCGAGCCCGGCGACCTGGTGCTCACCGGCACGCCGGAAGGGGTGGGCCCCATCCACGCCGGCCAGACCGTCGAGGTCGAGATCCCGGGCGTGGCCTGGATCTCCAACCCGGTCGTCGAGGACGCCCGCCCTTGAAGCTGAGGCGCGCCTTCGAGGCGCTGCCGGGCTATCCGCTGGCCGGTGTGGCCGAAGCCCGTCGGCGCCTGGAGGCGGCGGGCGTGGACGTGATCGACCTCGGGGCGGGCGACGCCGATCTGCCTCCCCCGCCTGCCGTCGTGGAAGCCCTGCGCGCCGCCGCGGGGGAGAAGGCGTACGGCCGCTACGGGTTCCAGCTCGGTCTCCCCGCGCTGCGGGAGTCGATCGCGGGCTGGATGGAGACCCGCTTCGGCGTGTCCTTCGATCCCTTCCGCGAGGTGCTGCCCCTGATCGGCTCCAAGGAGGGCATCGCGCACCTGCCCCTGGCGCTGCTCGATCCGGGAGACGTGGGCGTCCTGCCCGACCCCGGCTACCAGGCCTACCGGGGTGGCGTGGTCCTCGCCGGCGGGGAGCCGTGGGCCGTGCCGCTCCTGCCGGAGCACGACTTCCTCATCCCCCTGGAATCGCTGCCGCCGGAGATCGTGGCGCGCACACGCATCCTGTTCCTCAACTACCCGAACAACCCGACGGCGGCTTCGGCGCCGTTGGAGTACCTGGAGCGCGCGGTCGCGTTCTGCCGGACGCACGACATCGTCCTCGCCCACGACCACGCCTATTCCGAGATCGCGTTCGACGGCTATCGGCCGCCCAGCATCTTCCAGATCCCGGGCGCCCGTGACGTCGCCCTGGAGTTCCACTCGTTCTCGAAGACCTACAACATGACGGGGTGGCGCCTGGGGTGGGCGGTGGGGGCCCCGCCGTTGATCGCCGCCCTGACCCGGGTGAAGACGTTCATGGACACGGGGGCGTTCCTGGCCGTGCAGGCCGCGGGCGTGGCGGCCCTCGGGAGCTGGGCGGAGTGGGTGCCGGACAACGTGCGGCGCTTCCAGGAGCGTCGGGATGCCGGGGTCCGGGCCCTCACGGCCGCAGGCTTCCGCGTCGACGCCCCGCGAGCGACGATGTACCTGTGGGTGCCGGTTCCGCCCGGAGAGGACGACGCGACCCTCGCCCGGCGCGCGCTCGAGGAGCAGGGGGTGGTGATCCTGCCCGGGTCCTCCCTGGGAGCAGGCGGAAAGGGCTTCTTCCGCATCGCCTTGACGGTCGAGCCGGACCGCCTGGAGACCGCGGTCCAGCGCCTGGGCCAGCTGCTCTGACCGGCCCCGCGGAGGCTCGCGTGACCGGCGGAAGCGCCGGAACCCCCCTTCCAGGGGCGGTGTTCAACTCCCGATGAAAGACCCGGCCCGCCACGCGTCCGCCTCCCCCTCGCCCGCCCTGCGTGGACGGGACCGGCGGAACCGCGTGTTCTGGGTCTCCATCGGGATCTCGGCCCTCCTCCACGTCGCGGCGGTGCTCATCTACCCCTGGCTGGGGCGTCCCGACGTGGGCGGGGTGACGCTGCCGGGGACCATCGAGACGTCGGGCGAGGCGGCCGGCACCCGGGTCGTGGTGATCTCCGAGATCGCCGAGGGCGACGTCGAGGCCCCCGAACGCCCGGAGGAGATCCGGGAGCTGGAGGAATCGGTGCGGCCCGTCCTGCCGGGGGCGCCCCGGGACGAGGGCGCGGGTCGCCCCGGACTCGTCGAACCGGGCCGGGCCGGGCGCTCGGCCGCCGAGATCCTCCGCCCCCAGGCCGAGGACTCCCTGATCTGGCGGGGCGTGGACCCCGCCCTCACCGAGCTCAGCGACCACGAGAAGGCCGAGTTGCGGATGCGCTGGGCGCTCACGGAGTGGAACGAGGCGATGGCCGCCGAGGCACGGGCGGCCGAAGAGGCGCTCGACTGGACGCACACGGACGCCGACGGCAACAAGTGGGGCGTCTCACCCGGAAAGCTGCACCTGGGGAGCCTGACGTTGCCGCTTCCGCTCAACTTCGGCCCGCCGCCCGGCGTGAACCGGGCGCTCGACCAGCGACTCCAGGAGTACGACGCCATCGAGCGTCAGGCCGGGCGCGCCCGGGTCTGGCAGAGCTGGGAGGAGCGGGCCAAGGCGATCCGCGCGCGCAAGGACCGCGAGCGAGAGGAGGCGCGCGCTGCGCGCCCGGATACGACGGGTTCGCGTCGCTGAGCCGCGCGGAACCGCGCTGCTCGGCCCGTCGCTCGCCTTCCTGGCGGTCGGCGTCGCGGCCGGAGCCCTGGCCGTGCTGTTGACGCGGCGCGTCCCGCTGGCACCCACCCCGGACGAGCTGCGGGCGCGCATCGCGGGGGACGACGCGGGCGTGGAGATCCTCGACCTCGGCGAAGGCTTCTACGAGCTCGTGGGCGAGGTCGACAGCCGGGGGCGGGCGGAGCGCATCGAGCGCGCCGTCGAGTCGGCCGAGGGCGTGGTCGGGGTGGTCAACCGTCTCTGGATCGTCTAGAGTTTCGCCTCCCAGCCCCGGGCGGTCCCGCCGCCGGGCTCGTCCCTCCGCAAGGCGCGCCCCCGCAGCGGACCCGGAGCGTCCGCCTCCACAGCATCGGAGCCAGCACCGTGTCGCAGGAACTGCCCAAGCGCCTCGAGCCCAAGGCGATCGAGGGCCCGATCTACACCGCCTGGGAGGCGGACGGCCACTTCCACGTGCCCGCCGACGCGGTGGACCGGGACGCCGGGGACCGTCCCTACGTGATCGTCATCCCGCCGCCGAACGTGACGGCCGTGCTGCACATGGGACACGGCCTGAACAACACCATCCAGGACGTGCTCATCCGCTGGCAACGCATGACCGGCCGGCCCACGCTGTGGGTTCCCGGCACGGATCACGCCGGCATCGCCACGCAGAACGTGGTAGAGCGCCAGCTGCGCGCCGAGGGGCAGACCCGTGACGACCTGGGCCGCGACGCGTTCGTGGAGCGCGTGTGGTCCTTCGTGGACGAGACCGGGGGACGCATCCTGGACCAGCTCCGGGCCATCGGGTGCAGTTGCGACTGGACCCGTACGCGCTTCACGCTGGACGACGGGCTCTCGCGCGCCGTGCGCACGGTGTTCGTGGAGTTGTACGAACGCGGCCTGATCTATCGCGGCGAGTACATCATCAACTGGTGTCCGCGCTGCCTGACCGCGCTGTCCAACGAGGAGGCGGAGGCCGAGGAGACCGAAGGTCGGCTCTACCACCTGCGCTATCCCTTCGCGCCCGAGGACGCCGCGCGCGCCGAGCAGGCCGCGGCCGCGGGGGCCGGTGCCGTCAGCCGGCTGGAGGACGGTCGCTGGGCCCTGACGGTGTCCACCACGCGGCCGGAGACCATGCTGGGCGACACCGCCGTGGCGGTGTATCCCGGGGACGACCGCTACCGCGCGCTGGCCGGAGCACGGGTGGAGCTGCCGCTGACGGGCCGTACCATCCCGGTGGTGGCCGACGAGGCAGTGGACCCCGAGTTCGGCACCGGGATGGTCAAGGTGACGCCCGCGCACGACCTCAACGACTTCGAGATCGCGCAGCGCACGGGAGCGGAGCTGCTGGACGTGATGACCCCGGACGGGCACATGAACGAGCGCGTGCCCGAGCCGTTCCGGGGGTTGGACCGCTTCGAGGCGCGCACGCGCGTGGTGGAGGCGCTCACCGCCGAGGGGTTGTTCGCGGGGTCGGAGCCGCACACGCACGCGGTGCCGCACTGCTACCGTTGCCACACGGTGGTGGAGCCGCGTCTGTCCGAGCAGTGGTTCGTGCGCATGAAGCCCCTGGCGGAGCCGGCGCTGGCCGCGTCGCGCGACGGCACCATCACCTTCACGCCCGAGCGGTGGCAGAAGGTGTACGAGCACTGGATGGAGAACATCCGCGACTGGTGCATCTCCCGGCAGCTCTGGTGGGGACACCGGATCCCCGTGTGGTACTGCGACGACTGCGCCGGCATGACCGTCGCGGTGGACGCGCCCACCGCGTGCGAGCACTGCGGCAGCGGAGCCCTCCGTCAGGATCCGGACGTGCTGGACACGTGGTTCAGCTCGTGGCTCTGGCCGTTCTCCACCTTGGGATGGCCGGAGCGGACGGAGGACCTGCGCGCCTTCTATCCGGGCAGCACACTCGTGACCGCCCCGGAGATCCTGTTCTTCTGGGTGGCGCGCATGATCATGGCCGGATACGCCTTCCTGGGTGAGGCGCCCTTCACCTCGGTGTACCTGCACGGCACGGTGCGCGACAAGCAGGGTCGCAAGATGTCCAAGTCCCTCGGCAACGGCATCGATCCGCTCGAGGTGGTCGACGCGTTCGGGGCGGATGCGCTGCGCTTCACGCTGGTGAGCTCCGCGGCGGTGGGCACCGACATCTACCTGGACCACGAGGACGTCGAGGGCTCGTTCGCGCCCGGCCGCAACTTCGCCAACAAGGTGTGGAACGCCGGGCGGTTCGCGCTGCTCAACCTCGGTGACGAGCCGGTGCTCCGCGTGGAGGACGTGGCCGGCGACCTCGAGGCGGCCGACCGCTGGATCCTCTCGCGCCTGCAGAGCGCCGCCGCCGCGATCGGAGAAGGGCTCGAGCGGTTCCGTCTCAAGGAGGTCGCCGACCTCGCGTACCACTTCTTCTGGGGCGACATCGCCGACTGGTACCTGGAGCTCATCAAGCCGCGGCTCAAGCCGGAGGCCGACGCCGCCAGCCGGGAGGCGGCCCGCGCGACCCTGGTGCAGGTGCTGGACGGCGCGCTGCGGCTGCTGCACCCGCTCATCCCCTTCGTGACGGAGGCGCTGTGGGGCCGCCTGCCCGCGGCCGGCGGGGAAGGGCGGGGCGCCTTGATCGTCGCCCGGTGGCCCGAGCCCGAAGCCACCTGGCGGGATGCGGACGCGGAGGCCCGTTTCGCGCAGCTGCAGGAGCTGGTCGTGACCGTCCGCAGCCTGCGCAAGGAATACGGCGTGCCGGAGGGCCAGACCGTGCCGGTGCGCCTGGACGGGGAGCGGGCCGCCGTGCACATCGGCCACCTCGAGCGCGAAGCGGAGGCGTTGGCGCGCATCGGCGGCATCGGGTCGCTCACCCACGGCGCCGTCGCGGGTGTCGGGGCCAGCGCGGTCCTCACCGACGGCACCGAGGTGTTCGTGCCGCTGGAGGGCCTCATCGACCTGGACCGCGAGCGGGAGCGGCTCGCGACCGAGATCGAGCGGTTGCGGGCGCAGCACGCGCAAACCGAAGCCAAGCTCGCGAACGCGGCGTTCGTGGAGCGGGCACCGGCGGACGTGGTGGCCAAGGAGCGCGAGAAGGAAGCGCGTTTCCGTGAGCAGGCCGAGACGCTGGAACAGAAGCGGAGGGCGCTGACGAGCCGATGAGACGCCGGGTGTGGCTGCTGGCCCTGGCGGGCGCCGCGTGCGCCCGTCAGGGCGCCATTCCGGGAGGTCCCCCGGACCGGATCCCCCCCATCGTGGTGGAGACCCGCCCGGCCCCGTTCGCGGTGGTGCCGGACGGCTGGGAGGACCCGGTCGTGATCCGCTTCAACGAGCGCATCAGCGAGCGCGGCGGCGGAGGGTCCCTCGACGACGCCGTCGTCGTCTCTCCGGAGCTCGAGGACGTGCTGGTGGAGCACACCCGCACGGGGCTCGAGATCCGGGCGCCCGGTGGGTTCCCCCCCGGTCACGTCTACCGCGTGACGGTGCGCCCGGCGATCCAGGATCTCTTCGGCAACTCGATGCGCGATCCGTTCGAGCTGGTGTTCTCGACCGGCCCCGAGCCGGTCCCCACCGTCGTGGCGGGAACGGTCACGGACCGTATCACCGGACAGCCGCGCGAGGTGCGCGTGGATGCTGTGGACGAGAGCGGCGCGTCCGTGTATCCGACGCGCAGCGATCGCAACGGGATCTTCGCGCTGCGCTACCTGCCCCCGGGGCGGTACCGCCTGCGCGCGTTCGAGGATCGCGACCGCGACGCCGAGATCGATTTCTCGGAGGCGCAGGCCCAGACCACGGCGCTCCTGAACAGTGGCGCCGACACCGTGATCTATACGCTGGCCGTGCTGGAGGGCGATTCGACCGCGGCGCGGCTCACCGGGATCGAGGTGCGGGATTCGGCCACGCTGGCGCTCGAATTCGACGACTACCTCGATCCCGACCTCCCGCTGAACACCGTGCGGCTCCGCTTCACTCCCGCGGAGGGTCCGATTGCGGATACGCTGCCGAACATGCAACGCGTGCTCCACCCCCATCAGTATGAGGCGCTGCTGCGGGAGCAGGCGGCCGCGGCGGATACCCTGGGAGACACCGTCGCCGCCCGTCCGCTCCCCCCGCGTGTGCCGGTGGCGCCGGGTGTGGCCCAGCCGCCCGGTGCCGTCCCCCCCGACGAGCCCCGTCCCGGGCAGTCCATCGTGGTGCTGCTGGATCGGCCGCTACCGGTGGACGTGCCGCTGACGGTGGAGGTGAGCGGGGTCGTGAATATCCACCGCATCCCGCTGGGTGGCGGCGAGGAGACGGTCGTGTGGGAAGCTCCCGCGGACACGGTGGTGCCGCCCGGGGACACGCTCAGCGTGCCGGACAGCCTGCGGCCGGACACGACGGGGATCGCCCGGGGCAGGGTCGGGTCCGCGTCGACTCCGTCGCTGGGTTCGGGTCGGGCTGCGCGTATCCCTTCCACCCCTCCGCGAACGCCCCGGGCACGCGTGCGCGTCCGCTCCCTCCCGGAGCGCTGAGGCCGTGGCGCAGCCTTCCTCGGATCCGCGTCGCCACCTCCCCGCGGTGGATCGCCTGCTGCACTCGGACGCCTTCGCCCCGTTGCTCGCCGTCACGCCGACGGCCGACGTCGTGCGGCACATCCGGCGCGTCCTCGACCATGCCCGCCGCGGCGACGCGCGGCTTCCGCTGCCCACGGACGCGGCCGGCTGGCGGCAGCGCGTGGAGACCGACATGGCGGCCGAGCGGCGGCGCGGACTCCTGCCGGTCCTCAACGCGACCGGCGTGGTGCTGCACACGAACCTGGGGCGGGCCGTCCTCTCGTCCGGTGCCGCCGAGGCGGTGGCCGGGATCGCCCGCAGCTATTGCACGCTGGAGTTCGACCTGGACCGGGGGGAGCGCGGGCATCGGGGCCTCCGTGCGGAGGCCCACCTGACCGAGGTGACCGGGGCGGAATCCGCCCTCGTCGTCAACAACGCCGCCGCGGCGCTCGTGCTCGCGCTCGCGTCCGTGGCGCGCGGCGGTCGGGTGGTGGTCTCGCGCGGGGAGCTGATCGAGATCGGCGGCCGGTTCCGGATCCCGGACGTGGTGGAAGCAGCCGGGCTGCGTCTCCACGAGGTCGGCACCACCAACCGCACCCGTCTGGCGGACTACATGCGCGCCCTCGAGCCGCCGGGCGTGGGGGCCGTGCTCAAGGTGCATCGCTCGAACTTCCGGATGTCCGGGTTCACCGAGGAGGTGGCGCCGGAGGACCTGGTGGCGTTGGCAGCCGCGCGGGGGATCCCGGTGGTCCACGACCTCGGGACCGGTCTGCTGGTCGACCTGACATCCCACGGTCTGCCCGACGAGCCCACCGTCCAGGCGTCGGTCCGGTCCGGCGCGGCGTTGACGGTCTTCTCGGGGGACAAGCTGCTGGGCGGTCCCCAGGCCGGGGTGCTGGCCGGGTGGGACGAGGCGGTCGCGCTGGCCCGCCGTCATCCGCTGGCCCGGGCCGTGCGGGCGGACCGCCTGACCCTGGCGGCCCTGGAGGCCACGCTGGCCGCCTACCGCGATCCCGGACGCGCCTGGGAAGAGATCCCCGCCCTGCGCATGATCGCCCTGCCCGAGGCGCGCCTGGAGGCGCGGGCCCGGGCGGTGGCCCGCGCGCTGGCCGACCTTCCGGTCGCGATCGGGGTGGAGGCGGGGGCCTCCGTGGTGGGCGGCGGCACCCTGCCGGGCGCCACCCTGCCGACCCGCGTGCTGCGGGTGCCGGGTGGCGATGCCCTGTCCGCCCGGCTCCGACTCGGCGAGCCCGCCGTGGTGGCGCGCGTGGAGGAGGGGGCGGTGCTTCTGGACCTCCGCACCATCCTGCCCGAGCAGGACGGGCCGTTGGTCGGGGCCCTGCGCACGGCGTTGACCTCGTTTCCGACCCCGGATTAGCTTCGCCTCGTGCCCCCTGTCGTCCGAACCCGATGGACGCGCCGGGGGTACCAGGAATGGACCCCGGCCATACAGGGGCGCTCAGGAGGACGCATGGCGGAGCTGACGTTGACACCGACCGCCGTCAAGACGGTCGAGAAGTTCCTGGAAGAGCATGGCGGCACGGGTGGCGCGGGCCTCAGGGTCGCGGTCCTGCCCGGCGGCTGCTCCGGCTTCCAGTACGGTCTGAACATCGAGGACGGGCCGGAAGAGGACGACGAGATCCTCGACCGTTCCGGGGTGAAGGTGTTCGTGGATCCCTTCAGCGCGCAGTACCTGGAGGGCGTGGAGATCGACTACGTCACCGGGATGATGGGCTCGGGATTCACCTTCAAGAACCCGAACGCCACCGGCGGGTGTGGCTGCGGCTCCTCCTTCACCGTTTGAGCGGCTTCGGGCAGGAAGACAGCGAGCGGTCCGTGGAAGCGCGTCCGCGGACCGCTCGGTCGTTGGGACCCCTCGCATGACGGACGTGCTCCGCTTCGAGGGTGGGCCGTTCGCGGAGAACACGTACCTGGTGATCTCCGGCGGGCGCGCAACCCTGGTCGACCCCGGCTGGGCCACGCCCCGGGCGCTGCGCGCGGTGGAGGACCGCGGGCTCCCGCTCGACGCCGTGCTGCTGACCCACGCCCACATCGACCACGTCGAGGGCCTGCCGCTCCTTGCGGACCACGCGCCCCTCCCGGTCCGCCTCCACCCCGACGACCTGCCGCTCTACCACGCCGCCCCGGCGCAGGCAGCGGCGTTCGGCGTGGAGCTGGGCACGTTGCCCACCGTGCAGACGGACCTGCACCACGGACAGGTGCTCACGCTGCCCGGGGAGCTGGAGCTCCACGTCCGCCACGTGCCCGGGCATGCGCCGGGCCATGTGCTGTTCCACGCACCGGCCGAGCAATGGGCCCTCGTGGGCGACGTGGTCTTCCTGGGCTCGATCGGACGGACGGATCTCCCGGGCGGCGACTTCCACACGCTGATGGCGTCCATCCGGCGTGAGGTCCTCGGGCTGCCGGACGACACGCGCCTGCTGCCCGGCCACGGGCCCGAGACCACCGTGCGTCACGAGCGCGTCTCCAACCCGTTCCTCATCCCGCAGTACGGAGGCGAGCGCGCGTGATCAGGGTCGCCGTGCTGGCGTCCGGCAGCGGCACGACCTTCCAGGCTCTCCTGGACCACGTCCAGGACCACCGACCCGGGTGGGAGGTGGTGACGCTCGTCTCGGACCGGCCGGACGCGCACGCGCTGGATCGGGCACGCGCGGCAGGCATCGACGCGTGCGTGATCCCGGTCACCGGCCGCCCCGACGCGGAGGTGGCGGAGGAGACCCTCGCGCACCTGCGCGTCCGGGGTGCCGACGTGGTTGCGCTGGCGGGCTATCTGCGACTCGTTCCAGCCGCACTCGTGGAGGCGTTCCCCGATCGCATGCTCAATGTGCACCCCGCGCTCCTGCCGGCCTTCGGGGGAAAGGGGATGTACGGCGACCACGTGCATCGGGCCGTGCTGGCGGCGGGCGCGCGGCTCACGGGACCGACGGTGCACCTGGTCAACGCGGAGTACGATCGCGGACGGCCGCTCGCGCAATGGCCGGTTCCGGTGCTCGCGGGGGACGAGGTCGCGTCGTTGCGCGGGCGGGTCCAGAGTGCCGAGCGTGCCCTGTATCCGCTGGTGCTGGACCACGTGTGTCACGCCCTCTCCGGAGGCCGCCCCGTCACCCCGCTCGACTGGTCGGGCGCCTGGCTCGCCGTGGCGCCGACCGGAGTTTCCGATCCTTCGACCCTGATGCGAACGAGCTGCACATGAACGACACCCCCCGACGCGCCCTCCTCAGCGTCTCCGACAAGCGCGGCATCGAGCTCCTGGCGGCAGCGTTGCACGAGCGAGGATGGGAGATCCTGTCGACCGGTGGAACCGCCAAGGCGATCGAGGCGGCCGGCGTGCCGGTGCTCAGCGTATCCGCGGTCACGGGGCATCCCGAGATGTTGGATGGCCGGGTGAAGACCCTCCACCCGGCCGTCCACGCCGGCCTGCTCGCGCGCCGGGACCGCCCGGACGACATGGCGGCCCTCGACACGCACGGGTACCGCCCCATCGACCTGGTGGCCGTGAACCTCTATCCGTTCCGGGAGACCGTCGCCCAGGGCGACGTAGGCGTCCCCGCGGCCATGGAGAAGGTGGACATCGGCGGACCGACCATGATCCGGGCCGCGGCAAAGAGCCACGCGGACGTGTGGGTGATCGTCGATCCCTCCGACTACGCCGTGGTCCTGTCGGCGCTGGACGAAGGCGGGGAGCATCCCGACCTGCGTCGGCGGCTGGCCGCCAAGGTCTTCGCGCACACGAGCGCGTATGATGCCGCCATCGCGGGCTTCCTCGGCGACGGGAACGCCGAAGACGCCGACACGCTGCACATGCAGGGTCATCGCGCGCTCCGCTACGGTGAGAACCCGGATCAGCCGGCGGCCTTCTACGCGCGGGCCGGAGGCGGGGGATTGGCGGCGATCGAGCAGCTCCACGGCAAGGAGCTCTCGTACAACAACTACCTCGACCTCGACGGCGCGCTGCTGGCGCTCGCCCCGTTTGCGCTCTCGGAGGCGCCGACGGTGGTGATCGTCAAGCACACGACCCCCTGCGGCATCGCCCAGGACACCTCGCTGAGCGGGGCCTACGGGCGCGCACTCCGCACCGACCCCGTGAGCGCCTTCGGCTCCGTGATCGCCGTCAACCGGGTGGTGGACGCCGAGGCGGCCACCGCGATCAGCGGGTTGTTCGTCGAGTGCCTCATCGCGCCGGATTTCGATCCCGGTGCGCTGGAGATCCTCACCCGCAAGAAGAACGTGCGCTTGATCCGTATGCCGGAGACGGCGGACGTCTCCTTGGAGCTGCCGGCCGGGCTGGCGGCCCTCCCCGGTGGCGCGCGGGCCGCGCGGTTCCTGCTCGGGCCGGGGCTGGGGGCGGCCGCCGATCAGTACCGCACCGTGTACGGCGGCGTCCTGCGCCAGCGCTCCCCACTCCCGCCCTGGCCCGAGGGGAACGGTGGGGAGTGGCGGGTCGTGAGCGAGCGTGCGCCCACGGCCGCCGAGGAGCGCGACCTGCGCTTCGCCTGGGCCGCGGTCTACGCCGTGAAGTCCAACGCGATCGTCTTCGCCAGGGATGGGGCCACCCTCGGGATCGGTGCCGGCCAGATGAGCCGGGTCGACTCCTCGCGGCTGGCGGTCTGGAAGGCCGGGGAGGCCGGGCTCCCGCTTCAGGGCTCCGCCCTGGCGTCGGACGCCTTCTTCCCCTTCCGCGACGGCGTGGACGCCGCGGCCGCCGCCGGTGTGTCGGCGATCGTGGAGCCGGGGGGCTCCGTCCGCGACGAGGAGGTGATCGCGGCCGCGAACGAGCATGGGATCGCCATGGTGTTCACCGGCCGCCGGCTGTTCCGGCACTAGGTCGGTGGGGCGCCGATCCCCCGACCCAGCCTCGGGGGTGCCCGGCCCGCCGCCCCCGCGGCATCGGTCCGGAGCGGGGGCCCGGATGGCAGGCCCGGTCCGGGGCGCCTCGCCGGTTCGGCTCCCTCCGAGGGGGACGAACCTCCAGCTTCCGGTGTAGCAGCCTTGAGCGGAGGGGCGGGGCCCCTACATTGGCCGGCCTGGAGCGGTGTCCGAACTGGCTAAGGAACCGGTCTTGAAAACCGGCGCCCGCAAGGGCATGTGGGTTCGAATCCCACCCGCTCCGCTGTCGGGCCGCGCCCGACCGACATGACGACGTGGATTCCAATGGAGGAAGAGATGCAGCGAGTGCCCGTGCAGGCCCCGGCCGCGGCTTCGGCCGGATCCAGACTTCGAGAGCACCTGCGGGGGCTCGGGATGAGCGCCGTCCTGGCGGGGCTCGGCCTGGCGCTCGTCGCGGCCGTTCCCGGCCGTGACGCGGACGCCGTAGCCGCCACCCCGGCGCCCGAGGCACACCGGGCGGTCAGCTTCGCCAACGACGTCATGCCGATCCTCAAGCAGTACTGCACGCAGTGCCACGGCGACGTGAAGGACGGCGAGAAGCAGCTCGAGGAGGGGCTCGACCTCACCTCGCACGAGACGCTCATGCAGGGCTCGACCTGGGGTACGGTCGTGGAGGCCGGCAACGCCGATGAGAGCCTCCTCATCCAGATGATCGTGGACGGGGACATGCCCAAGGACGCCGAGGAGCCCTTCCCGGCGGAGAAGCTCGAGGTGTTGCGCACCTGGGTGAACGAGGGCGCCCAGAACAACTGACGATGGCCCGGGCGGGAGGGTCGGACGGCCCTCCCGCCCGGGGTGGCCGCGCCGGCGGGCGGCCCACAGGTCGTTCCGCTCCGGGGCGGGTCGAGTGACGCCTGGCGGGTCCTTCCGCCCGCCCTTCCGATCGATGATCCGGCCTCCTCCCGAGCGCCATCCCCCCGCATCAACCCCTTCGCATCCTCCCGCCCACCCGGCCGCAGCACCCGCTCAAACCCCGTGCGAGCACTGCCGATACTGACGGTGCACGGGGGTGATGCCCGGCGCCCGCCGGGTGGTGTCGTCCCGGCCGTCCAGGAAGGGGGAGCGGTCCAGCGTGGACATCGGAAGTCTCGGCGGCCTCGTCGCCGGCGCGGGCCTCGTGCTCGCCGCCATCATGCTCGGGTCGGGGATCGGTGCCTTCATCGACGTCCCGTCCGTACTGATCGTCGTCGGCGGTACCATCGCCGCGGTCTTCATCGCCTTCCCCGGCGGCGAGCTCAAGATGGTGGGCAAGGTGCTCGGGCGCGTCTTCAAGAGCCCCAAGCACGAGATGATCGCCCTGATGCAGTTCCTCATCGAGTGCCGCAAAGCCGTCGGCAAGGACGGACTGCTCGCGCTCGAGGGGCTGGCGGAGAAGGCTCCGAGCGAAGCGGTCGCGAAAGGGCTGCTGCTGGTGGCCGACGCGACCGACGCCGGCGCCCTGCAGGAGATCCTGGCCACCGAGCGCAAGGCCATCCAGGAGCGTCATCTCACCGGGCAGAAGATCTTCAACGAGGCCGCGAAGTTCGCACCCGCCTTCGGGATGGTGGGCACCCTGATCGGTCTGGTGCAGATGCTGGCCACCCTCGACGATCCTGCGAGCATCGGTCCCAAGATGGCGGTGGCGCTGCTCACCACCCTCTACGGCGCCCTCCTCGCCAACCTGATCTTCCTGCCGATGGTGACGAAGCTGGACCGGCGCCTGAACGTGGAGATGGTGCAACTCCAGCTCGCGTTCGTGGGGATGATGGCGCTGCGCAAGGAGGATTCGATCGTCCTCATGCGTGAGAAGTTCAAGGCCTTCATGCCCGAGCGCTCCGACCTCGATACCGCCCTGGAAGGCCAGGCGTGACCCCGGGCGGGACCGCGACCGCCGGCACCGAGCCGGAGACCCGGGACGCATCGGCACCGGGGCCGCCCGCGGCCGCTCCACCGCCTCCCGCGCCCGCGCCACCTCCCGCCAAGGGCAAGGCGGTCGAAGAGCTCCCACCGCTGCCCGACGACGGCCCTTCCGGTCCCCCGCCCGAAGAGGGTGCGCCGGCGTGGGTCATGACGTTCGGGGACCTGATGAGTCTCCTGCTCACGTTCTTCATCCTGCTGTTCTCCATGTCGACCATCGAAGTGGAGAAGTTCAAGGCCGCGGCGGAGTCGCTCAACGAAGCGTTCGGCGAGATCGGGCCGGGATTCGCGCCGTCGGAGCCGACGGCCGGGACCCCGTCGGATACCACCATCGTCGTGGGGGAGGCCGGCGCCCGGAAGGTGAGCCAGGCCATCACCGACATCGCCAGCGTGCTCCAGCAGTTCGTGCAGGAGAACGAGATGGCCGATCAGGTCGTCGTGTCGTCGGACGCGAACGGCGTCTACCTGCGCATCCAGGACGTGGCCCTGTTCCGGCCCGGATCGTCCAACATCGAGGAAGCCAGCGTCGAGATCGTGCAGCGGCTGGGGATGATCCTCCAGGCGATCCAGGTGCCGGTGGTCGTCTCCGGACATACGGACGATCGGCCCATCCGCTCCCCCGTCTTCTTCTCCAACTGGGAGCTGTCGGCGGCGCGCGCGGCGGGGGTGGCCCGCTTGATGGTCGCGGCCGGACACGAGCCCGCTTCGCTGACGGTCGAGGCCTACGGGGAGTACCGTCCGCTCGCACCCAACGACACGGAGGAAGGACGCTCCCAGAATCGCCGGGTGGAGCTGTTCTATTCGCGTCAGGCGATCGAGGACATCATGCGGGAGCGCGGTCTGCTGGACGACCAGGCCGCCCCGGCGGCCGAAGCGGCGGCGTCCGAAGAGGCCCCTGCCGACGTGCCTCCGGCCGAGGCGCCCCCGACGGGCTGAGCACCCGCGCCCCAGGCGCGCCCGCGCCCGGACCGGCCCTCTTCCACGGCGCGTGCGCTCCCCCCGCGGGGTGCCCCCGTGGTTCGGCGACCTGCTAGATTCCACGCTCGATCCAGGCGCGGAAGATCTCGGAGGGAGCACCCGCAGTGAGCACGTGGAAGCGCAGGAGCACCGTCGCGGTCGACGTCGGCGGGGTCCAGGTCGGTGGAGACGCCCCGGTGGTCGTCCAGTCCATGACCAACACCGACACCGCGGACGTGGGCGCCACCGTCGAGCAGGTGGCCCTGCTGGCGGCGGCGGGCAGCGAGCTCGTGCGCGTGACCGTCAACCATCGCGAGGCGGCGCGCGCCGTACCCGAGATCGCGGAGCGGCTGACCGATCGGGGCGTGCAGGTGCCTCTCGTCGGGGACTTCCACTACAACGGGCACCTCCTCCTCACGGAGTTCCCCGACTGCGCGCGTGCGCTGCACAAGTACCGGATCAACCCCGGCAACGTGGGCACCTCCCGCCGGGACGAGAACTTCCAGGCCATCGTGCGGGTGGCGCTGGAGCACGGCAAACCCGTGCGCATCGGGGTGAACTGGGGCTCGCTCGACCAGCGGCTCCTGACCGAGCTCATGGATGCCAACGCCCGGGCGGCCGCGCCCAAGGACGCGGGCGAGGTGCTCATCGACGCCATGGTGGAGAGCGCGCTGCGCTCGGCCGCCCTGGCCGAGGAGACCGGCCTCGCCCACGATCGCATCATCCTCTCGGCCAAGGTGTCCTCGGTCCCGGACCTGGTGCGGGCCTACCGTCAACTGTCCCCCCGCTCGGACTACCCGCTCCATCTCGGCCTGACCGAGGCCGGACTCGGGACCAAGGGCGTCGTCGCCACCACGGCCGGCCTGGCGGTCCTGCTGTCGGAGGGCATCGGCGACACCATCCGCGTTTCCCTGACGCCGCAGCCGGGCGGGGATCGTGCGGAGGAGGTGCGCGTGGCACAACAGATCCTGCAATCCCTCCAGATCCGCAGCTTCGAGCCCCAGGTGACGTCCTGCCCCGGATGCGGGCGCACCACGTCCACCTTCTTCCAGGTGATGGCACAGCAGATCACCGACTACATCCGCGCACGGATGCCGGAGTGGCGAACCCGCTACCCGGGGGTGGAGTCGATGGACGTCGCGGTGATGGGATGCGTGGTCAACGGCCCGGGGGAGTCCAAGCACGCCAACCTGGGCATCTCTCTCCCGGGTACCTTCGAGGAGCCGAAGGCGCCCGTCTACGTGGACGGCGAGCACTACACGACGCTGAAGGGGGACGGTCTGGTCGAGGAGTTCCAGGACATCCTCGAGGCCTACGTGGAGCGGACCTACGGGGGGGTGACGGCGGGGGGTGCTCGCTAGGAGCCGCCGTCAGCGTGTACGGTCACGAGGTGCCCCGCGTCGGGTTCAGGATCCACTTCAGCGAAAAGCCGTACAGACCCGATGCGGCCGCGAGGGTCACCGCGAAGCCGATCGAGAAGAAATCCATGTAGGTGATGCTGGCGACGACGAAGACCACGGATGCGATCACCGTGGCGGCGTCGGCGCTGATCCCCTGGGAGCGCCCGCGCGCGGCGTTCACCCCCGCCTCGAGACGGGACACCATGCCGAGGGGAAGCGGGGCCTCCTCTCGCGCCAGCTCCCGCAGGGCGAGCACGAGCTCCTCGTCCGGATGCTCGAGCGGGTTGCGTTCGGGGTTCCGTTCCATTCCGTACCTCCGTTCGGGGGGAGGTGGATGTCGACTTCTCACGCGCGTTTCATGTCAAGCGAAGATCGTGCCGTTCTCCGATCTCGGAGCGCAGACGCCCCAGGGCCCGATGCAGCGAGGCTTTCACCGTGCCTTCGGCGCGTCCGAGGATCTCGGCGACCTCCGCGGTGCTGCGTTCTTCCACCACTCGTAGCAGGACCACCTCCTTCTGGAGTGCGGGCAGATCCGCGATGGTCTGCCAGATGCGGGACTTGGCCTGCTCGCCCTCGATGGTCGGCGGCAGGTCTCCGTCCGTCTCCCGGTTCCACCACCCCCAACGACCAACGCGCAGTCCCTCCCTGCGCCGACGTCTTCTCCGGTGCGACCGCCCCACGTTCAACGTGATGCGATACAGCCACGCCCCGAGCGGCGCCTCCGGGGGACGGCGATGCAGATTGCGACTGACGTGGATCCAGACGTCCTGGAGGATGTCTTCGGCTTCCATGTCCCCCTCCGCGAAGGCCGCCGCCACCGGCAGCA
Source organism: Gemmatimonadota bacterium (assembly GCA_041390125.1). Classification (NCBI taxonomy): domain Bacteria; kingdom Pseudomonadati; phylum Gemmatimonadota; species Gemmatimonadota bacterium. Next base: position 34,926 of record JAWKQN010000004.1, read on the forward strand.
GCCGGGGCGTGTACTCCGTGATCATCTCGCGGATCTGTCGCGCGTCCGCGGTACTCACGCCGGGGGGCTCGTCATCGGGGGGGAGGGGCCGCGAGCGGCCCCGTCAGGGATCCATCTCTCGCGCCGCGCGCTGAGACGTCTTCCAACCCACGGCCGCTGCGACCGCAAAGGGGACGTAGGGAACCAGGAGGATCGACAGGGGCGCCCCCTCGAACAGCGCGCTGAAGCGGGTGACGTTGGCCCATGCGGAGAGCAGGAACGCGACCAGGGGCACGAACGTCCAGCCGATCAGGAGCTGGGCCACCCGTCCGTCGATCTCGCGGCGGAACGCCACCCGGGCGTGCAGCCAGGTGGACAGCCCCACCGCAAGGCCGATCAGGATGAACGGCAGGCTCAGCGACAGCAACCGCCGGCCGGCCGCCACCGCGACGTTGCGGGGGTCCCGGAGTCCGATGCGGCTGGCGCTCGCGTCGGCGTCGGACGCCTCGTTGCTCCCGAGCACCCGGATCATGGCCTGTGCGGCACCCACCGTGTCGATGAGCGTGTGGTCATCGAAACCCCAGAGCGTGTTCGACCCAGGCGCGCCCGCGTCGGGCCGATGCGCGCCTGCCGCAGGCGTGGAGGCGGCTTCCGTGGTGGGGTTCAGCAATGCCCGAGCGCTGGGAGGTCCGACCGCAGAGTCCATGAACAGCATAAGGCCCGACGCCACGAATGCGAGGGTCAGGGCCTGACGGGCGACGATCTGTCGCGGCGGTAGCGCGCCGATCACGAGGCCGGCGGCCACCGGTACGATGTCGAAGAGGAAGGGAGGCAGGCGCAGGAGGGCGGTCCGGGCGCCCCGCGGGCCGGCCGGAGCGAAGAGCGTGCCCAGCACGAACACGACCGATGCGAGCGCCAGCAGGATCCAGAAGTGGACCCAGGCCTTGGCGTCCCGGGCGTCCGGATCCACGTCCGATCGAACCACGTCAACCGCGCTCACTGCACCCCCGGGGCTCGCAGCCGCAGAGGGCCCGGACGGGCCCCCTCCTCAACGTAAGAGAACGCTACCACGGACCGAAACCGTTTACTGGGGCCGATCCCGCCGCCCCGGAACCCGTGCCGTCCAGCGGCACCGCGATCGCCCGGGCTGCGCCCACCGACGAGCGCCGCGAAGCTCCCGGGAAGGGGCGTCCGAACCGATTCGACGCCCGTGTAAACCGATCTCCGGGGTCGTGGCGTTATAGGGTCGAACATGGGGGCGGCCGCCCGGCCACTTCGGTGGTTTCAGGCGGCGAGCGATTGAGTGGGCGATGGGGGGCGCACACGAGATCGTCTCACGCTGGGGCGGTCGTTCTCCGTGTTCGGGTCGAGACCAAACACAACCAGATCTGGACAAGGAGAGCACCCATGCGGAAGGCCCTCAGGGTCGTGCGCAAGCACTGGATCCTCGCATCGTTCGTGCTGGTCAACCTCGGCATTGCGGCCCCCGCGGCGGCCGGCTTCAGCAACAACGTCTGTCTGGATCGCGGCGCCGAGGAGCTGTTCGCCTGCTGCGCGAACTGCTGGCTGTTCTGCTACTGCTCCGTCTGATCTCCCACCCGGAGCTCCCGCGCCCCCGATGAGCGGATCCCGCAAGACCTTCATGATCGTGGGCCTGCTGGCCCTCGTCACCGGAGCCCACGCCTTCATCCAGGCCAAGCTCTCCGGTGGTGGCAACGTGTACGTGTCCCGACTCGAGATCGGGGAGCGTGTGCGTGATCTGGCGTCCCTGGATGTCACCGACCTGACCGACGGCACCCCGACGACGTTGTTGACGGGGAGTTCCTGCGAGGTCGTCGTGGTCTTCGAGTCCACGTGTCCATGGTGCCACGAGGCCGCGCAGCGGGAGGCGCGTCGCGATGAAGGGCCGGCCCTGCCCACCACGTGGGTGGTGCCGACCGACGATCCCGGGGCGCGGGAGTTCAGGGAGCTGGTCCACTCCGACAGTCGTGTGGTCTTCCGCGACGACATCAAGAAGGTGCTCGACATCCAGGCCGTCCCGGCTGCGCTGCTGATCCGGGATGGGGAAGAGGTGCTGAACACATGGCCCTACCAGGGCAACGAGAAGCCCGAACGCTACGAGAAGCAATGCACCGCCGCGGTCGAGTCCTGATCCCGGCGGCGGCTGCCGTCCTTCTGGTCGCGTGTGGCGCAGGCGCCGCGCGCGATCTCGATCGTGCCGTGCTGCTGGACGGTCGCCGCGAGCTGTCCAGCGCCGTTCCCGCCGAGCCGCTTCCGTGGACCGACCTGCGCTCGGACTTCTCGGGCCGCGACACGCTCCTGCTCATCCCGAACTCGCTCTGTTTCCTCGATCGCAGCCTGCTCGTCAGTGACGGCGCCACGGAGCGCATCGACTGGTTCGACGAGAGCGGCGGCCACGTCCGCTCGGTGGGGCGCGACGGCGAGGGGCCCGGCGAGTTCCGCCGGCTGGAGACCGTCCGCTGCCGCGACGACGGCACCGGTTTCATGGCCGTGGATGCGGAGCAGTGGACCGTCCAGTTCTTCGATGGACAGGGACGGTACGAGCAGGTGCTGGAGGCGCCTCCGATCCCCCAGGGGATCCCGTTCATGGGTGAGTTCGCCCTGGCGCGCGACGGACGCTGGGTCGATTCCTGGTTCAGCGCGGACCTCGGGCCCTACCTGAAGGATCCGGCCGCCTGGGACGGTGTCCGGCTCGTGCGTGTATGGGGGCCCGACGGCGCGACCATCGGAGGTGTGGGCGAGCCCACGCCCTACGAGGACGTGGTGCTCCGGCGTGTCTTCAACCACGTGAGCGCGGACTTCGTCGGCGATACGCTGTGGGTCCTGACCCAGGCGGACGCGACCATCCGCGGGTACGACGCGTCCGGCCGTCCGGTGGGCGAGCCGATCACGCTCCCGGTCTACCACCGTGGGGTGGACCCCGTCGTGATGGTGGGCAGGCCGGTCGCATTCGGCTACCGGCAGAATCGCGCGGTCTACCAGCCCAACGTGACGGGATTGGCCGCGCTCTCGGGTGGTCGGTTCGCCGTGCTGCGCTTCCGCGAGTGGCGCGAGGTCCAGCGCGGGACGGGGGACGGCGGCTACAAGGACTTCTGGCCCCGCTCGTTCGTCGACGTGGTGGACCGGCGGGGTCGGGTGGAGGCGAGCTACGAGCTTCCGGGCCGTGCCGTCACCCTCGCGTCGGACAAGGGCGACCGCGTGGCGGTGATCACGGAGGAGCTCGAGACCGCGGTCCGAACCGTCCTCGTCTCGGCGCTACCCGGCGTCGATCCACGCGCGTCGCGGACCCCGGTCCTGCTCGCGGCCGGTCCCCCGGATCCCGCGCCCCGCGGTCGTGGCGAGGCATCCGACGCCGGCCCGTTCCGCCTCGCCTCTGCCGGCGGAGGTGCGTTGCAGCAGTGAAGCCCCGGACGGGCCGCGTGTCGCTCCCGGCCCGCCCTGCAAGACCGGTTCAGACGGTGCGCCGACAGGTCGCGCCGCTCTCCCCCTGAACGGGGCGCCCCCGGCGCCCGCGGTTGTCTCATGGGCATGATCAAGACAGTGCGATCTGTGGGCGCGCTCCAGGGAGCGCGCGTATGTCCCTCGCGCATGGTGGGGCATCCGCAGCAGATGCTCACCCTGGACGAGGATCACCTCGTCCTGCTGAACGAGACCGCCCCACCCGCGCTACGCGTGGTGGACGTCGCGCGTGCACGGGTGGTGCGGCAGAGCGGGAGCCGGGGCCACGCGCCCGGGGCCTTCCTGGGGCCGCGCTCGCTGACACGCAGACCGGGCGACGCCGGCGGGGTGTGGGCCTTCGACTCCGTCCTGCAGCGTCTGACCCGCTTCGAGGTGGGAGAGGTCGCGTTCGCGCTCCCGGCGCGCCAGCCTGCGCCCGAGGTCGTGGCCCTCGACGCGCGTCACCCCGTCCAGCAGGCGGAATGGGACGCCGACACGGTCGTGAGCACGGGGGCCTTTCCGTCGGGGCGGCTGGCCCGCTTCGACGCCGACGGGCGGCTGCTCGAGCAGTTCGGCACCGTGCCGGGAGATCCCGACGAGGACATCGCAACGCGTCACCGCGGCTACGACTCCGTGCTGCGCGTGCACCCGGACGGCGGACTCTACGTGCTGGCCACCCGCCGCGCCGACCGCCTCGAGATCCTGGGCGCGGAGGGCAGCGTGCTGGCATCGGCGCCCAGACTGCAGGAGTTCGAGCCCCACTACCGGGTGGACCGGACGTTCGGCCGCCCGGTGGCCCTCTTCGATGAGCGGACGCGCACCGGCTACCTGGACGTCGTGGCGCGGCGCGACCGCATCGTGGCGCTCTATTCCGGTCGCCGGCCCCTGGAGTGCGGGTCGGCTGCGGCCGCGGGCCGTCTGGTCGTCGAGCTGGGCTGGGACCTGACCCTGCGCCGCGCGTTCGAGCTCGACCACGATGCGGTGGCCATCGCGCTGTCGCCCTGTGGTCGCACGCTGTTCACGGCCGTGCGCGATCCGGGTCCCGGCCTCCTGCGCTACGCGCCCGAAGCGGAGCGGATGCAGGCCCGCGTCATCCCGTTCCCCGCCGCGCGGGTGGTCTGAGCGCGGGGACCCGGTCGTCCCAGGATCGCATTGACCCTCCATAGCCACCCCCCGTACGCTTCTCGGCACGGGCGGGTCTCCCGCCAGTGGCAACGCTGGGCCGTGAGCGCGCATCCCAACGGGAGCGTTGCGGCGCTGCGGGCGTGTCCCCGCCGACCTCCGGTCCGGCGGATCCACAGGCGGAAGGTGGCCTCATGACGTTCTCCAGGCAGACGCTGGGCGGATTCACGGTCCTTCTCATCCTGGCCGCACTCACCACGGGCGTGTACTTCAGGTTGCGCGGGGAGACGCCCGAAGGCGAGGCTGCCGCGTCCACGGAAGAGACGGACGACCCCACCGCAGAGACCTCGGCGTCGCTCCAGTTCTCCACCCAGGGGGCCGTGCCGGTCGTGGGACGCGAGGTCCGGCGGGACACCCTGTGGATCTCGGTCACGGCGGACGGACGGGCGGAGCCCATCCGGGAGGCGCGGGTCAACGCGCTCGTGGCGGGAGAGATCCGCTCGGTGGACGTGCGCGAGAGCGACGCCGTCGGCGAGGGCGCAACGCTGATCCGGATCGACTCGACGGAGTACGCGCTCGAGGTCGCGCGCAACCGTAGCGAGGTCCTGGCGGCGGAGGCGCAGTACCGCCAGAAGATCCTGTTCGACGAGGAGATCCCCGATCCCGCCCTGCGCGCCGAGCGCGAGCGCTTCGCCCGGTCGATCAGCGGATTCGATCGCGCCCAGGTGGCGCTCGAGGTGGCCGAGCTCGCGCTGCAGCGTACCCGTGTCCGCGCCCCGTTCGCCGGGCGGGTCGCGGACCTCAAGGTCGTGCCCGGCCAGTTCGTGTCCGAGGGCACCGAGCTGCTCACGCTGGTGGACCTCGACCCCATCAAGGTGGAGGCCCAGGTCCTCGAGAAGGACCTGAGCCTCCTCTCGCGGGGTCGGCGCGCGCGGGTGACGTTCACGGCCCTCCCGGACGAGGTGTTCTCCGGCACGCTGGAGACCATCAACCCGGTCGTCGATCCCGAGACCGGCAGCGCTCGGGTCACGCTCCACCTGCGCAATCCACAAGGGCGTATCAAACCCGGCATGTACGCCCGCGTCTCGCTGGAAGCGCAGCACTTCCCGGACCGCATCCTGGTCCCACGCAGCGCCGTCCTGGAACGGGACGGACGGCCCATGCTCTTCGTGGCCCGACCCGACGGGGACATCCTCCGATCGGAGTGGCGCTACGTCACACCGGGGCGTGAGAACGAGACGCTCGTCGAGATCCTCGACAACCCGGACACGCGCATGGTCGAGCCGGGCGAGATCGTCCTGGTGGAGGGGCACACCTACCTCATCCACGACGCGGTCATCCGGTTGGAGGAGACCCTCGCGCCAGGGCAGGGGAGACCCGGCCGATGAGGCTGCGCGCGCTTGGGCTGCTGTGCGCCCTCGCCGCGGGCGGACCGCCGGCCCTCGCGGCGCAGCAGCCCGCGCCCCTCACGCTCGAGCAGGCATTGGAGCGCGCCCGGACCGGCAATCCCGAGTATCGCGCCGCGCTCAACAACCTGGAGCTGACGGTGCCGGAGACGCGACAGGCCTGGGGCGCGTTCCTGCCCGAGCTTTCACTGTCGGCAGGGACCAACGGCGGGTTCGTGCGTCAGCTCGTCGGAACGGACGACTTCGGCAACCCGGTGGCCAACCCCAACGCCCAGACGCGCTACAACTCGGGCTCCCGTCAGGGCCTCAGCATCAGCATGCCGCTGTTCGAGGGCGGACGTCGCTTCCACGCCCTGGGCGAGGCGCGCGCCGCCGGTGAGGCGCGGCGCTGGACGGCCACCGCGGAGCTCGTGCGCGTGGCCGCGCAGGTGGAGCGCGACTTCTTCGCGGCGCAGCGCCAGCAGGAACTGTTGGCGATCGAAGAGGAGCTCCTCGAGGAGAACCGCAGGGACCTCGATGCCACGGAGCGCCTCTTCGCGCTGGCCGCCAAGAGCCGCAGCGACGTCCTCGGTGCCCAGCTGGCCGTGCGTCGCCAGGAGGTGGAGGTGCGGAGCGCCTCGGGGGAGCGCGCCAAGGCCCTGCTCTCGCTGGAGGCGGCGGTGGGGGGGGCGGCGCCCGTGGGCGCCGTGGCGCCGGCGGCGCTGGACCTCTTCGACCCGGCCGCGCTGGACATCGATGCCCTGGTGGAGCGTGCGGTGGCCACCAGCCCCGTGGTGCGCGGCGCGGAAGCCGGGCAGCTGGCGTCCAACGCGAGCGCCGCCGCGGCCCGCGCGGCGCGCTGGCCGTCCGTGAGCCTGTCGGGAGGGCTCGGGCGCGGGACGTTCGGGCCCGACGCGGACGCCCTGTTCGACCTGACGCCCGACGACCAGTCGCAGGGGTCGTTGGAGCTGTCGCTCCGCATCCCCCTCTTCAGTCGCTTCCAGACGTCGTATCAGATCGCCCAGGCGGAAGTCGCGTCGCGCAACGCGCAGGAGACCACGCGCCAGCGCCGCCTGGAGGTGGAGCGTGACGTGCGGCAGGCGTCGATCGACCTGGACAACGCCTATGAACAGGTCCAGACCACCGCGCAGGCCCAGGAGGTCGCCGACGAGCGTCTGCGCCTCGTGCGCGAGGAGTACCGCCTGGCCGTGAAGTCGTTCGAGGACCTCCAGGCCGCCGTGCGTGAAGCCGCCGAGGCTCGCCGGGCCGCCGTCTCCGCCCGCTACGACTTCGTGCTGGCGCGCGTCGCGCTGGAAACGGCGGTCGGGGCACCGATCCGGCCCGGCGCGCCGGAGCCGGACTGACGTGTCGCTTCCCCGCGGCTCGACGCGGCGTCCCGTTGCGGTGGCGATGCTCTACCTGAGCGTCGTCCTGCTCGGGCTCATCTCCTATTTCCGTCTGCCCATCGACCTCCTCCCGGACGTCAGCTATCCGCGCCTCGTGGTCTACACGTCCTATCCGGACGTGGCCCCGGCCGAGGTCGAGCGCCTCGTCACCGAGCGCATCGAAGGCCAGGCGGCGGCTGTGCCGGGTGTCGAGCGCGTCACGTCCGTGAGCCGTGAGGGCGTGAGTCTGGTGACCCTCCGCTTCGCGTGGGGGACGGACATGGACTTTGCGACGCTCGACCTGCGCGAGCGGCTGGACAACGTGCGGGATCAGCTGCCCGAGAGCGCGGCCCGGTCGCGACCGCGCATCCTGCGCGTGGATCCCGAGTCGGAGCCCATCCTGGCCTTGTCGGTGACGGGTGGGGCCGACCTCTGGCAGACCAAGGAGCTGACGGAGACGGTCGTGCGCCGCCGGCTCGAGCAGCTGGACGGCGTAGCCGAGGCGTCCGTGACCGGCGGCCTGGACCGCGAGATCCAGGTGGAGGTGGATCCCGAGCTGCTCGACGTCTACAACGTCACGCTCGAGCAGATCGCCTCCGCGCTGGCCGCTGCCAACTACAGCGCGCCGGGCGGGACCATCCTGAGGGGCCGCTATCGGTATCCGCTGCGCACGCTGGGGGAGTTCCAGACCGTCGCCGAGATCGGCGACGTGGTCGTGGCGCGCCAGCCCATCTTCGCGGATGCGGCCCGCGAGGAGCAGGCCGGCGCCCGACTCGTGCGTCTGGCCGACGTGGCCCGGGTGATCGACGGGTACTCCGACCGCGAGTCCCTCGCGCGCTACGGAGGCAGCGAGGCGGTGGGGCTTCTCGTGTTCAAGGAGTCCGGCGCCAACACCGTCTCCGTGGCCCGCGACGTGGAGACGGTGCTGACCCAGCTCCGGTCCGAGTATCCCACGTTGCGGCTCGACGTCGCCTCCACACAGGCGGCGTTCATCTCCGACTCCATCAGCAACGTCGTGCAGGCGCTCGTGCTGGGAGGCCTGTTGGCCTTCCTGGTGCTGTTCTTCTTCCTGCGCGACCCGCGCTACCCGGTGGGTGTGGCGCTGGCCATCCCCATCTCGGTCATCGGCACCTTCGCCCTCATGGAGGGATTCGACGTCTCGCTCAACATCATGAGCCTCGGTGGGCTGGCGCTCGGGGTGGGCATGCTGGTGGACAACTCGATCGTCGTGCTCGAGAACGTCTTCCGGCACCGCGAGCTGGGTGCGGCACCGGAAGAGGCCGCTGCCCTGGGCGCCGAGGAGGTCCAGGGTGCGATCACGGCGTCCACGCTCACGACCATCGCCGTGTTCGGACCCATCATCTACGTGGAAGGCGTGGCGGGTCAGCTGTTCCGCGACCTGTCGCTCACCGTCGCCTTCTCGCTCCTGATGAGCCTCCTGGTCGCCCTGACCCTCCTTCCGGCCGTCGCGGCGCGCTTCGCCGCCGGTCCGCGCGAGGCGCCCGCGCCCCGTCCCCGGCCACGCTGGCGGGAGGTCCGCGCCGCGGCCCCGGTGGGCGTCCGGGGCGTTCCGCTCCGGGCCGTCCTGGCGGCCCGCTGGGTGGGCGCCCTGCTGATCTGGGGCCTCCTCGACCGGCTGCTCCCCTTCGTGCTGGCTCTTCTCGTCTTCTGGGCCGGCCTGGTCGCCCGGCTGCTCCGTCCCCTCACCACACGTGCCTTCGCGGGCTTCGACCGCGGGTATGCCGTCTTCGAGTCCGGGTACCACCGGATCCTCGAGTCCGCTCTGGACCGGAAGGCCGTGGTGGTGGGGAGCGCGGTGGCCGGGCTGGCCGTGGCCGCCCTCGTGGGCGCGCTCCTCGACCGGGACGTGCTTCCCGATGTGGACCAGGGCAGCTTCACCGTCCACCTGGCCCTCGAACAGGGGACGAGCCTCGAGACCACGACCGAGGTGGCCTCCCAGCTGGAGCAGGCCCTCCTGGACGACCCGGACGTGGAGACCGTCTTCACGCGGGTCGGGCGTGACGTGCGCGCCTACGCCGAGAGCGACGAGGACCGCGGTCTGCACACGGCGACCCTGGACGTGCGGCTCCGTCCCGGCGCACACACGGCGGTGGTGGCCGAGCGCGCCCGCCACCCGGACCTGCCCCTCCCGGTGGGTGCGCTGTCCGTTCGGGAGGGGGAAGCGACCGCGCTGGGGCGCCTGCTCGGCGGCGCGGAGGCGGACATCGCGGTGCGGATCCGCGGGGAGGACCTGGAAGGGGCCTACCGGAGCGCCCAGGAGATCGAGGCCCGCCTGGCCGGGGTGGCCCGCCTGGGCAATGTGCGCATCGGACAGACCCACGGGCGGCCCCAGTACCAGGTCGAGGTCCTGCGCGAGCAGGCGGCCCGCTACGGCATCGAGCCGCGCCTGGTCGCCGAGACGGTGGAGCGCGCCATGCGGGGTGCGAGCGCCACGGAGTTCGTGGACTTCGATCGCAAGATCGACGTCGTGGTGCGTCTGCCGGACGACCACCGCTTCTCGGTGGCCTCGCTCGACCTGCTGCGCGTGCAGGGCGTGCCGCTCCGGGAGCTCGTGCGGGTCCGCGAGGCGCTGGCGCCGTCGGAGGTCCGGCGGGAGGACCAGGGCCGGGTGACCACCGTGCTGGCGGACGTCGTCGACGGCGGACTCGCCGACGCGCTCACGGCGGTGCAGGGTGCGCTGGGTGGCCTCGTCCTGCCGCGCGGGCTGCGTGTGGAGGTGGGGGGGGAGAACGAGGAGATGCGGCGCTCGTTCCGGGATCTGGCCTTCGCGTTCGGTCTTGCGCTCCTGCTCGTCTACATGATCCTCGCTGCCCAGTTCGAATCGTTCGCGCACCCGTTCACGATCCTGACGGCGGTGCCGTTGGCGCTCGTGGGGGCGCTGCTGGCGCTGGCGCTGACGGGGCAGGGACTCAACACCATGAGCCTGATCGGCATGGTGATCCTCGTCGGCATCGTGGTGAACGACTCCATCGTGAAGGTGGACTTCATCCGCCAGGCGCGGGCGCGGGGAGCCCCGTTGCGGGAGGCCATCCTCGAGGCCGGCCGTGTGCGCCTCCGCCCCATCCTGATGACCACCATCACCACCGTGCTGGGCCTCCTGCCCATGGCGCTCGGCATCGGTCGGGGAGCCGACCTGCGGGCGCCGCTGGCGATCGCGGTCATCGGCGGCCTCATGCTGGCCACCGCGCTCACGCTCATCGTGGTGCCCGTCGTCTACGCGGTCGTGGAGGGCGGGATGGCGGCACGGGACGTCCCGGTGGGGGTGGAGGCCGATCTGGCCGCCACGCCCCGGCCGGTCGGAGCGCGCCTGTGATCCGGCTGAGCATCCGTCGTCCGGTCGCCGTCGCGATGGCCTACGCGTCCGTGGCCCTGCTCGGCGTCGCCGCCTGGCGCAATATCCCCATCGAGCTGCTGCCCGACACGCGCCTGCCCCGTCTATCGGTCACGGGGGAGTGGCGGGGGGCGTCGCCCGAGACGGTGGAAGCGTTCCTCACCTCGCCCATGGAGGCCGCCGTCCAGCAGATCCAGGGCGTGGAGAAGGTGACGTCGGTCTCGTCCGAGGGGCAGACGGAGCTGGACATCGAGTTCAATCGCGACGTGGACATGGACTTCACGCGGATGGAGCTGGCCGAGCGCATGGCCACGCTGCGTGAGGAGCTGCCGCCCGGCGTGGGCAACGTGACCGTGCAGCCCTACGTCCCGGAGCAGTTCTCGAACCAGGACAGCCGCTTCCTGGCCTACACCTTCTCCGGTCCCCATACCCTGGGCGCGCTGCGGCGCTACCTGGAAGAGGACGTCGCCCCGCTGATCAGCCAGGTGGAGGGCGTCGGGTTCGTCCGGGTCGAAGGCGGCCAGGAGCGCGTGCTGGAGCTGGAGCTCGACCCGCAGCGCATGCATGCCCTGGACCTGGCGCCCGACGAGGTCCGCCGCCGCATCGGGGACCTGGACCTGGTGCGGGAGGCCGGGACCCACCGGGACGGGGAGCGGCAGTGGACGGTCACCATCCGCAACCGACCGGGCTCGGTGGACGACTTCCGCTCCGCCGTCCTGCTCGCCGACGGCGGGCGCCTGGTGCGGGTCGAGGACGTGGCCCGGGTCCGGGACACCTACGAGGAGCCGCTGTTCCACTTCCGCATCGATGCCCAGCCGGCGGTGCGCTTCGAGGTCGTCAAGGAGATCGGGGCGAACTCGGTGCGCGTGGCCGACCGCGTCAAGGACGTGGTGGCGCGCGTGGAGAACGCGGGCCCGGTGGGGACGAGCTACGACCTGGAGTACGACGAGAGCGAGGACATCCGGCGCCAGCTCACCGATCTGCGGACGCGCGCCTTGCTGTCGGCGCTCGTGATCCTGGTCGTGCTGCTGGTCTTCCTGCGCTCGGTCCGGTCCACGGTCGTGATCTTCGCCACGATCGCGTTCTCGGTGCTGATCGCGTTGAATCTCGTGTACTTCGGCGGGTACGCCCTCAACCTGCTGACCCTGATGGGACTGGCGATGGGTTTCGGCCTGATCGTCGACAACTCCATCGTGGTGCTCGAGAACGTCTATCGGGCGTGGCAGTCCGGGCGGACGCCGGCCGAGGCGGCGGAGCAGGGGACCCGGGACGTCATCCTGCCCATCCTGGCCTCCACGGCGACCACGCTGATCGTCTTCCTGCCCTTCGTCTACCTGCAGGGCGAGCTGCGCGTGTTCTACGTGCCTTTGGCCATCGTCGTCGCGCTGACGCTCGTGGGCTCGCTCCTGGTCTCGTTCACGTTCATCCCCGCGCTGTCGGCGCGGGTGTTGCCGGAGCGGCGGACGGACGGGGATGGGCGCTGGGGCGGGGAGCGTGGGCCTCGACCCCTGTACGTGCGCTTCTACGCGACCCTGCTCGCCTTCATCACGGCTCATCCCGTGTGGATGATCGTGCTCACGGCGGGCGTCTTCGCGGGCTCGGCCTGGCTCTTCGACGAACACGTGGACCGCGGGGTCGTGTGGAGCCGGGCCGGCTGGGGGAACGACACGTACCTGCAGATCATCTACGAGCTGCCCCGGGGCTCGGATCTCGCGCGCATGGACGAGCTCGTCCAGTACTTCGAGGAGCGCATCAAGCGCATGCCCGAGGTGGAGGAGTTCAGCACCCAGGTGACCCCGCGTTTCGCGCGCACATCCGTCTACTTCCCGGACGAGCTGGAGCAGACGGCGGTGCCCGTCGTCATCAAGGAGCAGCTCACGAGCTTCGGTCTGGGCTTCTCGGGGGCCGAGGTGCGCGTCTACGGGTTCGGGCCCTCCTTCTACGGAGGGGGAGGCAGCCCGCCGAACTACGCCATCCAGGTGCTCGGCTACAACTACGAGCAGGTGCGCGACATCGCCGAGGACCTGGGGCGCCGCTTGCGGCGGCAGCCGCGGGTGCAGGAGGTCGACACCAACTCCACCGGGTCCTTCTTCAACCGGGACCGGGCCTTCGAGTATGTGGTGGACGTGGACCGCGACGCCCTGGCGCGCTACGGATTGACGGTCCAGGACTTCGTGGGCCGGCTGCGCACGGCCATCGCCTCGACGCCCAGCCGGGACTACGTGAAGGTGGGCGGCGAGGAGCTGCGCTACGACATCCGCATCGAGGGCAACCGCGAGCTGGACGTGCGCGCGCTGCACGAAGTGCTGGTGGAAGCGCCCGACGGGACGGGCGTGCGCGTGGGCGACGTGGTGACCATCGCGCCCCGGGAGGTGCTCTCGGAGATCCGCCGCGAGGACCAGCAGTACCAGCGCACCGTGGCCTACGAGTTCCGCGGCCCGACCAAGCTGGGGGACCTGGTGCACGAGCAGGTGATCGCCGCGACCGAGACGCCGCCCGGCTACACGGTCAAGAAGCTGGACCGCTACCGCTGGGCGGAGGAGGAGCGCGACCAGATCTACCTGGTCCTGCTCGTATCGGTGGGCTTGATCTACATGGTGACGGCCGCCCTCTTCGAGTCGCTGCGTCAGCCCCTGTGCGTGCTGCTGACCGTGCCCATGGCCCTGATCGGGGTGTTCCTGATCTTCTTCTACTACGACATCACGTTCACGCGCGAAGCCTACATCGGCGTGATCATGATGGGCGGGATCGTCGTCAACAACGCCATCCTGCTCGTGGACAAGATGAACCGCTTGCGTCGCGATGAGGGCGTCCCGCTCGCCGAGGCCGTCGTGGAAGGCACGCTGCAGCGCGTGCGCCCCATCTTCATGACCACCGCCACGACCGTGCTCGGGCTCCTGCCGCTGGTCCTGAGGTCGGAGTCGGTCGACTCCAACATCTGGAACGCGCTGGCCTACGCCCTGATCGGGGGGCTGCTGTCGTCGACGCTCTTCGTGCTGACCACCACCCCCGCCCTCTACCTCCTGTTCGAGCGTCCCCGCCGCCTCCCGGCCTCCGTCCCCGTGCCCCCCATCCCGGCCACTTTACAGCCCGCCGAGTGACCTCTATCTCTTGAAGGCCGTTGGCGCTTCGCCGCCCGGTGCTCCCCCCCCCTCTCCCGGCGCGTCCGCATCCCCCATCCCATGGCCATGCGTCTTCGCTTCGCCCCATCACCGACGGGCTACCTGCACGTCGGCGGGGCCCGAACAGCCCTGTTCAACTGGCTGCTGGCCCGAGCCCAGGGCGGTGTGTTCATCCTGCGGGTGGAGGACACGGACCGGGAGCGCTCCACGGAGGCCGCCACCCAGGCCATCCTGGACGGCATGCAATGGCTGGACCTGTCGTGGGACGAAGGGCCCTTCTTCCAGAGCCGGGGTCTGGAGCGGCACCGCCAGGAGGCGCACCGGCTGCTGGAGCGCGGCCTGGCGTATCGGGATTTCTCCACCCCCGACGAGATCGAGGCCGACCGCAAGGCGCTGAAGCTCGGCGAGCGGCGCCCCTACCGGACGCGCGCGGACGCGCTCGGTGCGGACCTGGAGCGGGAGCGCCTGGACGCGGGCGCGCCCTTCGCCATCCGCTTCCGGGTGCCGGACGGGGAGACGGTCTGGGACGACCTGGTGCACGGCGAGATGCGCTTCGCCAACGCCGACATCGAGGATCTGGTGGTGCTGCGCGCCGACGGCACGCCCACCTACAACCTCGCCGTCGTCTCCGACGATGCCGACATGCGGATCACGCACGTCATCCGCGGCGACGACCACCTGTCCAACACGCCCAAGCAGATCCTCCTCTACGACGCGCTCGGCTACGACCTGCCGAGGTTCGGGCACGTGCCGTTGATCCTGGGCACCGACGGGAAGCGGCTGTCGAAGCGCCACGGCGCCACGGCCGTCGGCGACTACCGCGTCCAGGGGATCCTGCCGGAGACCATGGTCAACTTCCTGGCGTTGCTGGGATGGAATCCGGGGGACGAACAAGAGGTGATGACCCGGGACGAGCTCGTCCAACGCTTCAGCATGGAGAGGGTGCTGAAGAAGAGCGCGGTCTTCGATCCCGAGAAGCTGGCGTGGCTGAACGGCCAGCACCTGGCGCGCCGCTCCGCGGAGTCGTTGCTCGAGCTCGTCCGGGACGAGGCCGACCGGCGCGGGCAGCGCGCGTTGCTGGACGGGGAAGCGCACACCAACCTCATCGTTCTCGTGGAGATGATGAAGGTGCGCGCGCGCACGATCCCGGAGCTGTTCGAGCGCATGGAGCCCCTGTTGCTGGACGCGCCGACCTACGACCCGCAGGCCGTGCGCCAGCACTGGAAGCACGCGGCCGACGCGCGTGCCCGGTTGCTGGCCGCCGCGGAGCGCTTCCAGTCGAGCGCCTGGGATGCGGCCTCCCTGGAGGCCGCGCTGCGCGCGCTCGCCGAGGAGCGCGGCGAGGGCGCGGCCAAGCTGATCCATCCGCTGCGGGTGGCGCTGACCGGTCAGTCCGCCAGCGCCGGCATCTTCGACCTGTTGGTGTGGCTGGGACCGGAGCGCACGGCGGCGCGGATCGACCGGGCGCTCGGGCAGCTCCCGGACGCGTGAAGGATGCCCGGCCGGCTTCGCGCGCACGTTCCCGGATGCCTGCTTGACACGTTCCCGGACGGCCGGTAGCCTAAGCGCCCGTCCCTTCACCGCCCCGAGGGAAAGCGGAACCGAATGCAGAATGCGACCCCCCTGTCGCTGACCGAGATCGAACAGAAGATCTTGGATTTCATGGTGACGTATCTGCGCGCCAACACGTACCAGCCCTCCATCCGCGAGATCGGGGAACGCTTCGGTATCCGCAGCACCAAGACCGTCTCGGAGCACCTGCAGGCGCTGGCCGACAAGGGACACCTCGAGCGCGATCCCTCCCGCTCCCGCGGCGTCCGCATCCTCGGTGTCGACCTGAACCCCGACACGGTCTCCGTTCCCTGCTATCGCCGGTTGCCCGCGCACATGGACAACGGGGGTGGCGACCTGCTGGAACAGCACCTCACGCTCGATCGACGTCTGGCGTCCAGCGAGTCATGCTTCTGTGCGCGTGTCCGCGGAGACGAGCTGGCGGCGCTCGGCGTGGAGGAAGGCGACCAGGTGCTGATCGAGCCAGGTGAGCTCCGCGCCCTGCCCGACGGGTGCACCGTGGCCTTCGAGCAGGACGGCGTGACCGCCTACGGTCGGCTCTTCCAGCGCGCGGGACATCTCGAGCTCCACTCCACCCGCGGTTCGCAGGTCACCACCGGTCCCCTGGACCCGCGCGAGGTGCGGGTGCTGGGACGGGTGGTCGCGATGCTGCGTCGCTTCGCCGACGCTCCGACCGGCGGCGCGGCCACCGCGCACTGACGCGTCGGCGCTGCCGACCTCTGGCGTCCTAGGTGGATGAGCGGCACACCCGCTGGATGGCCCGGGCGCTCGAGTGGGCACGGGTGGGCGCGAGCCGCGGGGAGGTTCCGGTCGGGGCCGTGCTGGTCCAGGGCGAGCGCCTGGTGGCGGAAGCCCACAACCGCACCCTGACCGACGCCGATCCGACCGCGCACGCCGAGATCCTCGTCCTGCGCCAGGGCGCCCGCCGCCTGGGCGACTGGCGGCTCCTGGACACCACGCTCTACGTGACCCTGGAGCCGTGCGCCATGTGCGCGGGCGCCATCGTCCTGGCGCGGATCCCGCGCCTCGTCTACGGAGCCCCCGATCCGAAGGCGGGGATGGCGGGCTCGCTCGCCAACCTGGTCCAGGATCCCCGCCTCAACCATCGCGTCGAGCGCACGACCGGTGTCCTGGGCGAGGAAAGCGGCGCGCTGCTCCGCGCCTTCTTCCGTGCGCGCCGTGGGCGCGCGCGCGACTAGCGGCCGCCCGCGCGGCCGCCCCCCAGGCGGCCGTTCCCGCCCACCCACGGCCCCGAGAGCCGGGGGCACCCCACCGGGAGGCCGCTCAGGCCGCCTGCGCCACCGGCCGACCGAAGATCCGCAACACCGCGAAGAGCACCCCGACCGCCGCCGGGAGGGCCACCCAGACCGGGAGGCCGTAGGCCGTGCCCAGGTCGCCCAGCACCAGGCCCACCCCCCCGACCAGGAGGGCGTAGGGCAGCTGGGTGCGGACGTGGTCGACGTGGTCGCAGGCCGAGGCCATGGAGCTCATGACCGTCGTGTCCGAGATGGGGGAGCAGTGGTCCCCCCAGATGGCGCCGGCCAGCACGGAGGAGATGGCCGACAGCAGCACGGTGTGGTGGGAGCCGCCGTCGAAGCCCACCCCGCCGCCCAGCGCCACCGTGAGCGGGATCACCAGGGGAAGCATCACGGCCATCGTGGCCCAGGACGTCCCGGTCGCGAAGGCCATGGCGCCCGACAGCACGAAGACGAGGGCCGGGATCAGGTTGAGCGAGAGCGAGTTCTCGAGCAGCCCCGCCAGGTAGGACGCCGTGCCCAGCCCTTCGGTGACGGCGCCCAGGGACCAGGCCAGCACCAGGATGACCATCGCCAGCATCATGGAGCGCACGCCGGACACCCAGGCCTCGACGGCCTGGGACACGGTGAGGAGCCGCTGCACGAGCGACAGGAGGATGGCCACCAGGACCCCCGCCAGCGACCCCCACAGCAGGGTGGAGAAGGGGTCGGCCGCCGAGAAGATGTCCCGGAGCCCGGCGTCGGGCCCCGCCGAGGCGCGCCCCGTCGTGTAGAGCCCGCCCAGGACCACGAGGACCACGGTCAGGACGGGGATCGCGGCGTTCCACCAGCGCAGCGGTGTCCCATCCGCGGGCTCCAGCAGTCCCTCGTGGGACTCGGCGGCCAGCATCGCGCCGGGGCGGTGGAGCCCTTCCCCGCGCGCGGCCCGCAGCTCCGCGTCGGCCATCGGGCCCAGGTCCCGGTTGAGCAGGGACGTCATCAGCACGAAGCAGAGCGCGAGGATCGGGTAGAACAGGTAGGGGATCGTGTGCAGGAAGACGCCGAGCGGGCTCGCGGCCAGCATCTCCGCCGCCATCTGCGGGTCGGTGGCGCGCTGCTGCTCGGCCGCGATGGCCAGCCCGTCCCGGATGAGGCCGATCTCGTAGCCCACCCAGGTGGAGATGGGCACGATGGCCGCGACCGGGGCGGCCGTGGAATCCACGATGTAGGCCAGCTTCTCCCGCGAGATGCGCAGGCGGTCCGTGATGGGCCGCATGGTGTTGCCCACCAGCAGCGTGTTGGCGTAGTCGTCGAAGAAGATGGCCAGCCCCGCCAGCCATGTGGCGAGCTTGCCCCGGCGCACGGACGTGGCGAGGCCCTCCAGGGCGACCACGATGCCGCGGGTGCCCCCGTTCTTCGCGATGACGCCCACCATCCCGCCCAGCATCAGCGAGAAGACCACGATGGCCGTCTTGCCGTCGTCGACGGCCCCCAGCTGCGGCACGATGTACGTGTCGATCATGCGCCAGGTGGCGCGCAACGGATCGAAGCCGGCGAGTGCCAGGGCGCCGATCCAGATGCCGGCGAAGAGGGCGGAGACCACCTCGCGCAGGAGCAGGGCCAGCACGATGGCCACGAGCGGGGGGATCAGCGAGAACCAGCCCGGAGCCCACCGGGGCTGGAGCACCTGCTCCGTCGCGGCCACCGTCACCCGGAGCGGCAGGCTCGAGCGCGCGTCGAGCCGGATCCTCGGGGTCTCCACCGTGGCGCCGGCGTCGACCGTGCCGCGCGCCAGCACGGTGCCGGCGGCGTCGCGGACCTCCCACGGCGCCGCGGCGTCCGGGCCCGCCTGCACCCGCAGCGTGAACGGCACGCGGTGGAGGATCACGTGAGGGGGTTCGAGGACCTCCTGCGCACCCAGCGGCGTGGCGGGTCCGGCCAGGAAGGTCGGGGCCGTCCAGGCGCCCACCAGGAGCCAGGCCAGGGCCCCGCGGACCATCCGCCGGACCCGTCCGGGCGTCGGAGGCCGTCGGGTCCGCTGCGCGGGGCGGGAACGGGTTCGGGGGCCGCAACCGGCCATCGGGCGCCTCTCGGAGGGGGTGGGCACGGGGCGCGACATGATGGCCCTCCCGCGAGCGCCCGGCCAGTCCGCTCCGATCGTTGACGGCGCGCGGGAGGGCGGCCAACTTTGGCCGCCTGCGCCCCGCCGCCCCGAGGAATGGCCATCCCGCACCCGACCTCCCACCCCTGGCCCGCGCCCCGGCGCTCCCGCCTCCGGTGAAGGCCACCGACTCCATCCTCGGCAAGGATCTGCTCGGGCTGGCCGGCCTGGCCGCCGAGCAGCTCAGCGCCATCCTGGACGTGGCCGAGCCCTTCCGCTCGGCCGCCGCGGAGGGAGCGCGCAAGATCCCGCTCCTCCAGGGCACGACGGTCGCCAACCTCTTCTTCGAGCCTTCCACGCGCACCCGCATCTCCTTCGAGTTCGCGGAAAAGCGCATGGGCGCCGACACCGTCAGCCTGGCCGTGGCGGCCTCGTCGCTGCAGAAGGGCGAGACGCTGGTGGATACGGCGCGCAACGTGGAAGCGATGGGCATCGAGGTGGTCGTGATCCGGCACGCCGCATCGGGTTCGGCGGCCTTCCTCGCGGAGCGGATCCCGTCGGCCGTGATCAACGCCGGCGACGGGGCGCACGAGCATCCCACGCAGGCCCTGCTCGACCTGATGACGCTGCGGGAGCACTTCGGGCGGATCGACGGGCTGAAGGTCTGTCTGGTGGGGGACGTGCTCCATTCGCGGGTGGCCCGCAGCAACGTCTTCGGGCTGCGCACGCTCGGGGCCGAGGTGGCGGTGTGCGGTCCGCCCACCCTGGTACCCGCCGCCTTCGAGACGCTGGGCGCCCGTCGCTTCCTGCGGCTGGAGGAGGCCATCGAGTGGGCGGACGCCCTCAACGTGCTCCGGCTCCAGCAGGAGCGCATGACCGCCGGCTATGTCCCCAGCCTGCGGGAATACCATCGGATCTTCGGCATCACCGAGGAGCGCCTGGCCGTGGCCCCGCGCGAACTGCTCATCCTCCATCCCGGACCCATGAATCGCGGCGTCGAGATCGACTCCACCGTGGCCGACGGCCCCCACTCCGTGATCCTGCGCCAGGTGACCAACGGCGTCGCGGTGCGGATGGCGGTCCTCTACCTGCTCACCGGCGGCGACCCCGCGCAGGCGGCCGCGCGGATCGGCCAGGCCCGGTCCGCGTGAGCGCGCCTCGGCCCCTCCTGCTGCGCGGCGGGCGCGTCATCGACCCGTCCGCCCGGCTCGACGCCGTGCTGGACGTGCTCCTGGCGGACGGCCGCGTCGCGGCCCTCGGCGAAGCCCTGGAGGCGCCGGAGACGGCGCTCGTCCAGGAGTTGGGCGGCAAGGTCGTCACTCCCGGCCTGATCGACGTGCACGTGCACCTGCGCGAGCCCGGCGGCGAGCACAAGGAGACCCTCGCCTCCGGCCTGGCGGCGGCGGCGGCGGGCGGCTTCACCGCGGTGTGCGCGATGCCCAACACGGACCCGCCGCTGGACGACGCCTCCTCCATCCGCTTCGTGCTGGAGCGTGGCGCGCGCGTGCGCGGCGCCCGGGTGTACCCCGTCGGCGCCCTGTCCCGGGGCCGCCAGGGGGAGCGCCTGACCGATGTCGGGGAGCTCGTCGATGCGGGCGCGGTCGGCATCACGGACGATGGGGATCCCATCATGGACTCGGGGCTGATGCGGCTGGCGCTCGAATACGCGCTGACGTTCGGGATCCCGGTCGCGGACCATGCCGAGGACCTGGGCCTCGCCCGGGGCGGGCATATGAACGACGGTGCCGTCGCCACCCGCCTGGGCCTCAAGGGCAAGCCCGGCGCCTCCGAGGAGGCGCACATCTACCGGGACCTCCTCGTGGCCGAGCTGACCGGCGGGCACATCCACCTCCAGCACGTCTCGACGGCGCGCGGGGTCGAGGCCATCCGCGAGGCCAAGGCCCGGGGCGTCCACGTGACGGCGGAGGCCACCCCGCACCACCTGCTGTTGACGGACGAGGCGGTCGGGCTCTACGACACCAATGCCAAGATGAACCCGCCGCTGCGGAGCGCGGAGGACGTGGCGGCCGTGCGCAGGGGACTGCAGGACGGGACGCTCGACACCCTGGCGACCGACCACGCGCCCCACCACCGCGACGAGAAGGACCGGACGTTCGACGAGGCCCCGTTCGGGATCGTGGGTCTGGAGACGGCCGTGGGGCTCATGCTGACGCACATCGTGGCCGAAGGCGTCCTGGACCTGCCCACGCTGGTGGAGCGGATGAGCACGCAGCCGGCGCGGGCCTTCCGGCTCCCGGGCGGGACGTTGGACGTGGGGGCGCCGGCCGACGTGACCGTGCTGGACCTGGAGCGGGAATGGGTGGTCGAGCCCAGGACCTTCCGCTCACGGAGCCGCAATACGCCGTTCGGCGGCTGGTCTCTGAAGGGACGGGCCGTCGCCACCATCGTGGGTGGCGACGTGGTCTGGTCCGTGGAATGAGGACCGCGCGGGCCGGATCAGCCCAGGGCGGCGACGTGGCGCGCGAGGCGGGACTTGTAGCGCGACACCTTGTTGGGGTGCAGCAGGCGGCGGCTGGCCGCGCGGTCGAGCAGGGCCGACGCCTCACGCAGGCGCGTTCCGCCCTGCTCGGAGTCGGTGGCCTGGAGGACCCGCTTCATGGCAGTGCGCAGCTTGGACTTGGCGGCGCGGTTGCGCTCCTGGGCCTTCTGGCTGGTCCGCATGCGCCGCTTGGCGCTCTTGATGTTCGGCATGGTCGGTCGCAAACGGGATTCGGGGCCGCGTCCGGATCGCGCGGGCCACAAGCCCTCAACGCTAATTTGCGGCGCGGGAAGGGTCAACCAGGGGCGGGGGCCCGCCGCTCCGACCCGGGGAGCGGAGGGTGACCGGCGTCCTGGTCGTGGCCGTGCTGATCGCCTCCGTGGTCCTGCACGAGCTGGCCCATGCCTGGGTGGCCGACCGGGAGGGCGACGACACGGCCCGCCGCCAGGGCCGCATCACGCTCAACCCCATCTCCCACCTGGACCCGATCGGCTCCGTGCTGGTGCCTCTGGTGCTGTTCACCAGCACGGGGGGTGGCTCCGTCTTCGGGTGGGCCAGGCCCGTGCCCATCGTGCCGTCCCGGTTCCGCGACCCCGTCTGGAGCGACATCAAGGTCTCGCTGGCCGGGGTGGCGGCCAACCTGCTCCTGGTCCCCGTCGCGGCGCTGGTGGCCATCGTGGCCTTCCGACTCGAGCCGCTTCTGGGCGTGGCGGTCGCCGACGGGCTGGTGCTCGCGGCCGGGCTCGCCATCCAGATCAACCTCACGCTGGCCTTGTTCAACCTGCTGCCCATCCCGCCCCTCGACGGATCCCACGTCGTGTATCACCTTCTTCCCCGGAAGGCGCGGCCGGCGTACCGGTCCTTCGGACGCTACGGCATCCTCGCGCTCATGGTCCTCCTGCTGCTCGTTCCCGGCGCGCTGGACGTCGTGTTCACGCCCGTCGCGTTCCTGACCGACTTGACGCACGCCTTCATCCGCCTCTGGATCTGAACTCCGTGGAACAGACGCCCGTCCCGACACCCGTGGACGCCGCCCAACTGCTCGTGGTGGATCTCGAGCGGTTCCACGGTCCGCTCGACCTGCTGCTGCACCTGATCCGGCAGCAGGATATCGACATCTTCGACATCCCCATCAGCCGCATCACCCAGCAGTTCCTCGCCGCCATCAAGACCATCGACGCGTCCGACCTCGAGAACGCGGGCGAGTTCCTGGAGATGGCCGCGACGCTCGTGCGCATCAAAGCGCAGATGCTGCTGCCGCGTCATGGAGACGACGAGGACGACGACCCGCGCGCCGAGCTGGTGCGGCGGCTGCTCGAGTACGAGCAGATCCGCGAGATCGCGGGTCGGCTGGTCAACGCGGAGGCCGAGCGCAGCCGGCGGCGAGCCAAGGGCTACATCGAGACCCGGCCCCCGCGACCGATCGTCGAGACGGAGCTCGAGACGACCTGGGACGAGGTCTTCAAGGCGGCGCTCAAGGTGGAGCTTCCCGAGGCCGTCCCCGTGCACGAGCATCGCGTCACGCTCCGCCCCGTGGCGATCGAGGAGAAGGTGGACCTGATCCTCGACACGCTGCGCAGCGAGACCCGCGTGCGCTTCAGCCGGCTCGTGGGTCCGTGGCGCGAGCGCATGCACGGCGTGATGACCTTCCTGGCCGGACTCGAGCTGTCGAAGCGTCGCCTGGTGGCGCTCCGCCAGCTGCGGCCCTTCAGCGAGCTCTGGATGTACCGTCAGAACGATGAGGACCCGGTGCCGCGCGACATCCCCCTCGACGAAGAATCCACGGAGGCCGCGTGAAGCCCGCACAGATCGTCGAAGCCGTGCTGTTCGCCAGCGACGCGCCGTTGAGCGTGGCGGACCTGGTGCGCGCGGACCCCGAGCTGGACGAGGACATCGTCGAGCAGGCCGTGGTGGAGCTGCGCGCCGAGTATGACGAAGCGGGACGCGCGTTCCAGATCCTCGACATCGCGGGTGGCTACCAGATCCTGACCCGACCCGAGTTCGCGCCCTACCTGGAGCGCTTCGACAGCGTCCCACGACCCAACCGGCTGTCCGGTCCCGCGCTGGAGGCGCTGGCCATCATCGCATACCGCCAGCCCATCGGCCGCATCGAGATGGAGTACGTGCGCGGCGTGAACTCGGCCGGCGTGATCCGCACCCTGCAGGAGCGTGGGCTCATCGACGTGGTGGGCCGCTCCGAGGGGATCGGGCGCCCTCTGCTGTACGGCACCACGCAGAAGTTCCTGGACCACTTCGGCTTCTCCTCGCTGGAGGAGCTGCCCCGGCCCGAGGAGCTGCCCGTGGTGTTGCGCGAGCGGGTGCCGCTGGGCATCGAAGAGGACGGTGAGCCGGTGGACGGCCCGGCCGACATCGCCCCCGAGGAGGGGCCCGAGGGGGATCGCGCGGCCGTGTCTTCCGAGCCCGAGCCCGACGCCGAAGGCGAGCAGCCCTCCGCGCTACGGGAATACGGCGAGGATCCCGACACCGCCGACCAGGACGAGGAGGCCGCGGTGGGCGACCCGTTCGCCCGGGCCGCGGGGGACGGCCCGGCCGGGGAGGCCACCGACCCCTGGGCGGACACCGGGGCCGTGGCCGAGGACGACCGTGACGACGACGAGGAGGACGCCGACGAGGACGACCTCGACGCCGACGAGGACGACCTCGACGACGACGAGGACGACTTCGACGACGACGAGGAGGACGCCTTCGACGACGACGAGGACGCCTTCGACGACGACAAGGACGCCTTCGAGGACGAGGACGCCTCCGACGACGAGACCGTGCGGGCCGCGCGGACCGCGCGGACCGACGACGCGGAGGGGCCGCTCGACGACACCGGTCCGCTGGACCCGGAGGGCGGGTTCGACGAGGACCCCGACGAGCCCCGGGGTGAGAGCGCGCAGGCCGGTGCCCTGGCGTCCGGTGCCGTGACGGAGGATGAGGCCGCAGACCTCGAACGCGGCTGAACCGGGGGCACGCAAGACGTTGCGGATCCAGAAGTTCCTGTCCCAGGCCGGAGTGGCCTCCCGGCGCGCCGCCGAGGACCTCGTGCGGGCGGGCCGCGTCCGGCTGAACGGACAGGTCGTGACGGAGCTGGGCTCGCGCGTCGATCCGGAGCGCGACCGCATCGAGGTGGACGGCCGGGCGGTCTCTGCGGCCCGCACGCGTTGGATCCTGCTCCACAAGCCCCCGGGCTACGTCACCACCGCGCACGACCCGCAGGGGCGTCCGACCGTCTTCGACCTCCTCCCCGCGGACGCCCACGGCCTCCGGCACGTGGGTCGTCTCGACCTCGATTCGGAGGGTCTGCTCCTCTTCTCCAACGAGGGCGACGTGGTGCAGGGCCTGCTGCACCCCCGCTTCCAGATCGAGCGGGAGTACGAAGCCTGGACCCGCGGCGTGCCCGACAAGGCGACGCTGACCCGGCTCGAGCGCGGCGTGGCCCTGGAGGACGGTCCCGCGCGCGCGCGCGACGTGCGGCTGCTCGGCTCCGAGCGGGGCCGTGGACACATCCGCCTGGTGCTGACCGAAGGCCGGAAGCGCGAGGTGCGGCGCATGCTCGCCGCCGTGGGTCACCCGGTCGAGCGGCTGCGGCGCGTGCGCTTCGGACCCGTGCGGTTGGGCCGGCTGGAGGCCGGCGCGCACCGCGATCTCACCCCTGCTGAGCGCGCCGGTCTGGCGGCGCTCCTGGATGGCGCATGAATCTCGAAGACCGCACCGTTCTGATCCTCGGTGGCGCCGGCCTGGTGGGGCAGGCGGTCGCGCGCCGCATCCTGCCCCTGGCCCCGCGGCGGATGGTCGTCACGTCGCTGCGGGAGGCCGACGCGCGCGCCGCCGCCGAGGAGCTCGCCGCCGACCGTCCCGGGTCCGTGGAACCGGCTTGGGGCGACCTGTTCGTGCCCGTCTCCGCGAGCGCCCTGGGCCGGGACGCGCTCCTGGCCGACGAGACCCGTCGGGCGGAATGGATCTCCGACCTGTACGGGGAGCTGACGCCGGACGTGCTGGCCCGGTCCACGCTGGGGGCTCTCCTGGCCGACGTGCGTCCGGACGTGATCGTGGACTGCATCAACACGGCCGGCGCGCTCGCGTACCAGAACGCCTTCGCGTCCGCCAGCGCGCTGCGGGAGGCCGCGCGTGCGGATGGAGTCGGCGTCGAGGCCGTGGAGCGTCACCTGGCGACGCTGTATCTGCCGCAGCTCATCCGGCACGTACAGATCGCGCTCGAGGGAATGCGCCGCGCCGGGACGCAGGTGTACGTGAAGGTCGGGACCGCGGGGACGGGTGGCATGGGGTTGAACATCCCCTTCACCCACTCGGAGGAGCGTCCGTCGCGCGTACTGTTGGCCAAGGCGGGGCTCGCCGGTGCGCATACACTGCTCCTGTACCTGATGGCCCGGACCCCCGGCGCGCCCGCCGTCAAGGAGATCAAGCCGACGGCGGCGATCAGCTGGAAGTCCATCGGCTACGGGATAATCCATCGGGGCGGACGTCCCGTCGTGCGTGTGGACCAGCCCGAGCCGACCCCGGTGGCCGAGGCCTTCGCGGACGGGGCGCAGCCGTGGCGCGAGCTCCCGGAACCGCTCGAGGGCGTCTATCTGGACGCGGGCGAGAACGGCCTCTTCACCCTGAGCGAGTTCGAGGTGCTCACCTCGCTGGGGCTGATGGAGTTCCTCACCCCGGAGGAGATCGCCGACAACGTGGTGCGGGAGATCCAGGGGCATCCGACCGGGCGGGACGTCGTGGCCGCGCTCGACGCGAGCACCATGGGCCCCACCTATCGCGCGGGTGTGCTACGCTCCGTCGCGCTGGAGCGGATGGAGCGCCTGGAGCAGCAGCACGGCGTCGAGGCCGTGGCGTACGAGATGCTGGGTCCGCCCCGCCTGTCCAAGCTCCTGTTCGAGGCGGCGTTGCTGAGCCGTCTTTGTGGCACCCTCGCCTCCGCGGCCTCGCTCGAGCCGGCGGCGGTCGCGGCCGCCGCCTGGACGCTGGTGGACGGTGACGCAGACCTGAGGCAGCGCATGCTGTCGGCCGGGCTCCCGATCCTGCACCCGGATGGTGCACGGGTCCTGCGCGGGCCGATCGTCCATGCGGCGCCCGAACGCGGGGACCTGGACGAACGGGCGGTGGAACGGGGTTGGGTGGACCTGCGCCCGACCAACTGGACGCGGTGGCGGGAGCGGGTGACGCGGATCCGCGCGGAACAGGGCACCGAGCCCTCGGTGGACCTGGGCTCCCTGGCGGATCACGATCCAGCCGTGAAGGATGAGCGGATCCGACCCGGGCAGCTGGCGGCCTGGATCCTCCGCCGCGAGGAAGCCGGGGAACGGATCAAGCGCTGAGCGAGATGGGATCCCCTTCGAGGCGCGTCCACCCAGGAGCTCCGGCATGTCGCTGCCTTCCACGCTGACCGTGGTGGATCACCCGTTGATCCAGCACAAGCTCACCCGCCTGCGTGACCGCGCGACCCCCACCAAGCGCTTCAAGGAGCTGGTGGACGAGATCGCGGCGCTGATGGCGTATGAAGCCACGCGCGACCTCCCGCTCGAGGACGCGGAGGTCGAGACGCCGCTGGAGCGCACGGTGGGTCGGCGCATCCGCGGCAAGAAGCTGGTGCTCGTCCCCATCCTGCGCGCCGGCCTCGGGATGGTGGAGGGCATCCTCCGGCTCGTGCCCGGCGCGCGCGTGGGGCACATCGGCCTGTACCGTGACGAGCGTACGCTGCAGCCCGTCGAGTACTTCGCCAAGATCCCGAGCGCGCCGGGAGATCGGGATTTCCTCCTGCTGGATCCCATGCTGGCCACGGGCGGCTCGGCGGTGGCGGCGGTGGACCGTCTCAAGGCGCGCGGCGTGCTGCGCATCCGGTTCCTGTGCCTGGTGGCGGCCCCCGAAGGCGTTCGGCTGCTGGCGCGGCACCATCCCGACGTGCGCGTCTACGCCGCCGCGCTCGATCGGGAGCTGAACGAACAAGGCTTCATCCTGCCCGGACTGGGCGACGCGGGCGATCGGCTCTTCGGGACGCGGTAGGAACCGGCCGGCACGCGCGGGACCTGCGTGCCCCTGTGCCCGTGGCTGCCGGGATCGATGCCGTTGCCCGAACGCACGCGCCGTCGGGGCGCGAGACGACCGGTGCGGCTCAGCGCCGGACGCGGGTGCGGCTTCCGCTGCGCGCCCACATCTCCGGGTGGAACAGCAGCACGATCGTGTACAGCTCCAGCCGACCCACGAGCATCAGCAGCGTGAGCAGGCTCAGCTCGCTCCCGGACATCCAGCCGTAGTTGTCCACCGCGCCTACGTCCCCCACGCCGGGCCCGATGTTGCCGAGCGAGGAGAACACCGCGCCCACCGCGGTCCAGGCATCGACGCCGAGGAGCGACAGGCCCACGATGCCCGCGACCAGGATCACGCCATAGAGGAGGACGAAGCCCAGCACGTCGTCCATGATCTCCTCGCGCACCACCCGTCCCCCCACCGACGCCAGGAAGACGCCACGGGGATGCAGGTGACGACGGATCTGGATGCCCATGTGCTTGAGCACGAGCAGGATGCGGATCGACTTGATGCCACCGCCGGTGGAGCCCGCCATCCCACCGGTCAGCATGAGCGCCAGGATGAGCGCGACCGCTCCGGGAGCCCAGAGCTCGTAGTCGGCTGTGATGTAGCCCGTGGTGGTGACGATGGACACGACCTGGAAGAGGCCGTCCCGCACCGAGCGCTCGATCCCCGCGGGCGTCAGCCCGTAGGAGCCGGTGCTGAGGTTGACCACCGCGATCAGGAGCGCGGCCACCAGGATGAGCCCCGTGTAGAAGCGCCACTCCGGCTCCTTCAGGTAGGGCGGGTGGCCGGCCGCGGCCCGGTAGTGCAGGGCGAAGTTCACGCCCGCCAGGTACATGAAGACGATCGTGACGTAGTGGATGTAGGCGGAGTCGTAGGCCGCCATCGACGCATTGCGCGTGGAGAAGCCCCCGGTGGCCAGGGTGGTGAATGCGTGGTTCACCGCGTCGAAGAGGGACATCCCCCCGAACAGGTAGAGCACCACCTGTGTGGTGGTCAGCCCCAGGTAGACGAACCACAGCAGCTTGGCCGTCTGCGTGATACGCGGGCGCAGGCGTTCGGTGGTGGGGCCCGGCACCTCGGCCCGGAAGAGCTGCATGCCGCCCACGCCCAGGAAGGGGAGCACGGCGATCACGAGCACGATGATCCCCATCCCGCCCAACCACTGCGTGATGGAACGCCAGAACAGGACTCCGGCCGGCAGCGCCTCGATGTCGGTGAAGACCGTCGCACCCGTGGTGGTGAACCCGGAGATCGACTCGAAGACCGCAGCGGGCACCGAGGACAGCGTTCCCGTGAACAGATAGGGCAGGGCGCCGAAGAGACCGACCGTGGTCCAGGCGAACGCGACGATCGCGTAGCCCTCCTTGGCGCCGATGTCGTCCCGGAAGCGGGTCGCGAGATGGGCGCCCAACCCGACGGCGGCCGTGAGCGCGGCCGCCAGAGCGAGACCCGGCCCGTCACCCCCGCCGGACAGGAAGCCCACCACCGCCGAGGCGCCCATGGCGAGCGACACGACGATGAGGAGGAGTCCGACGACGTTGACGACGTGACGGAAGGACACGCGTGGGCCTACTGGAAGAGCCGCTCGACGGCGCCCAGGGCCTGGCGAAGCCCGAAGACGATCACGTCGTCTCCCGGCTCGAAGCGGTCCTGGCCGCGTGGGGTCACGATGCGATCGCCGCGCAGGATGACGCCGATCAGCACGCCGTGCGGGATGTCCAGCTCCTGGATGGAGCGCCCGACGGCCTTGGCATCGGGACGCACCTTGAACTCCATCGCCTCGGCGTCGGTGCCCGTGAGCGAGGCCACGGTCAGCACCCGTCCGCGCCGCACGTAGCGCAGGATGGCGTTGACCGTGGACAGCCGGGGCGAGATGGCCGCGTCGATCCCGACCCGCGGCACGAGCGGCAGGTACTCGAAGCGCTCGATGAGCGCGATGACCTTGGCGTTGCCGACGCTCTTGGCCAGGAGGCTGGAGAGCAGGTTCGTCTGGTCGTCGCCGGTCGCGGCCACGTAGCCGTCCACGCCCGCGACCCCCTCCATCTCCAGCAGCTCGAGGTCGGTGGCGTCCCCGTGCAGCACCAGGGCCCGAGGCAGCAGCTCGGCCAGCTCCAGGCAGCGCCTCCGGTCGCGATCGATGATCGTGCACTCGACCCCGAGCGCGCCCAGCCCCTCGGCCAGGTACTGCCCCTCCAGGCTGCCGCCGGCGATCATGACGCGCTTGAGCGGCCGGGCGTCGTAGCCGGCGAGCGGCGGGATGCTCTCCACCTCGTCGGAGGGCGACAGCAGATAGATCTGGTCGCCCGCCTCCATGGCGCTGGATCCGGTCGGGATGATCGTCTCCCCGTCACGGACGATGGCCACGGTCACGTAGTGGAAGCCCTCCAGGTCCTGCGCCAGGCGGGCGAGCGGCTTGCCCGCGATCGGCGCACCTTCACGGACGCGCAGCCCCAGGAGCTGCACGCGCCCGTCGGCGAAGGGGACCACGTCCGTGGCCACCGCGCTGCGCAGGAGCTGCAGCGCCTCCTTGGCGGCCTCGCGCTCCGGATTGATGAGACGATCGACGCCCAGGTGCTCCGACGAGAGCACGCTGCCCGAGGCGTAGTAGTCCGGATTGGAGACGCGGGCGATGGTGTGGGGGACGCCCAGCCGCGATGCCGCCAGACACGCGATGAGGTTGACCTCGTCCTGACTGGTCACCGAGAGCAGCATGCCCGCATCGCGCACGCCCGCTTCGTCGAGCACGGGGACGGACGCGCCGTTGCCCAGCAGGGTGAGGATGTCGAGCTGCTCCGCGACGTAGTCGATCCGGTCGGGATCGGAGTCGATGAGCACGACATCCTGGCTTTCTTCGGACAGGCGACGGGCCAGGTGGTACCCGACCTGGCCGCCGCCGATGATCAGTACCCGCATCGAACCGTCGCTGGAGGAGCAGGGCAGGCCGGCCCGGGCGCGCCGAACCTCGACCCGAGGTCGCGGACCGAACCTAACCGGGGGCGCAGGGGTGGCAAAGACGTGGCCCGGCGGTACTTTGGAGCATCCGCCCCCCACGGGCGCGCCGCCCCGGGGGCGGGTGCCGGTCGCGAGGCGGAGGCCGGGCCCGTAGCTCAGTCGGTCAGAGCACCGGACTCATAATCCGAGGGTCGCAGGTTCGAGTCCTGCCGGGCCCATTCCACTCCACGTCCGCACCGCGGCGCCACGTGCCGGCTCACTCCTCCGGCGTGGGAGGTTTGCGCATGTCCTTCGTGCGCCCCCGCCGCCGCTTCTCCTCCCGGCGCCTCGCCTTCTCGGCGGCCGGCACGCGGGTGCGCTTCCGTGGCGTCGGCGGACGGCTCCGCTCCTCGAGGCGCCGTCTGAGCTCCGTGAGCGCCGTGCGCAGGTTCCGGTGCTGGCTGCGCGACGTACGAGCGGTCACGGTGATGCCGCTCGGCGCGTGGACGAGCCGCACGCCGGACTCGGTCCGGTTCTGGTGCTGCCCACCCTTGCCGCCCGCGCGGAACGTGTCCACGCGGCACTCCGCCAGCAGCGCCTCGTCGTCGGGAGGCGGTGGAGCAGGAGGAACGGCGCTTGCGGTGTCGTCCGTCATCGACGCGCTCCCGACGCGGAGGCCGAACGCGCTGCGGCCCCGGGAGGGCGCGCGCGTGGGGGATCGTTCCCCAGGGTCCAAGGTATTGGTGGGCACACGAAACGCACACGCGGGACGCCGATCATGAGCGGAGAATCCGGGCTCCCCCGACCCTGGCTGGAAGGGCATCCGGGCGCACGCGCCCTGCTGCTCGGCGCGTGTGTGGTCGTCGTGGTCGGGGGTCTGCGGGTCGCCGCCCCGATCCTCGTCCCGTTCGCCCTGGCGCTGTTCCTGACCGTGCTGTCCCTTCCGCTGCTGCTCGGGTTGCGCCGGCGTCGGGTGCCGGGCTTCCTGGCGGTCACGGTGACCGTCCTGGTCAACGCCGCGGTCTTCGGTGTGATCGTGCTGCTGGCCATCCAGGCCGTGACCGACCTGCAGGACCGCTTCCCGCGGTACTCCAGCCGCTTCAAGGGGCTGTGGGCGGTCTGGACGGACGCGCTCCAGACCCGTGGCGTACCGGTTCCCGACCAGCTGTCGCCGGATCCCTCGTCCGTCTTCGGTCTCATCAGCAGCGCGCTGCAGGGTGCCGCGTCGGTCGTATCGGGCACGTTCCTGGTGCTCATCATCCTCGTCTTCATCCTGAGCGAGGCGACCGTCTTCCCGCAGAAGTTCCGCGCGATCTTCCGCCGCGACCCCGGGCCCTCGCGCGGGCGCATGCAGAAGACGATCAAGGAGGTCCAGGACTACCTGGGGATCAAGACGTTGGTGAGCCTGACCACCGGGATCCTGATCGGTCTGTGGGCGTGGGCCTCCGGTCTCGATTTCCCCGTCATGCTCGGGCTCGTCGGGTTCCTGCTCAACTTCATCCCCACCGTCGGGTCCGTGCTGGCGTCGATTCCCGCGGTCTTCCTGGCGCTCATCCAGTACTCGATCGGCCACGCGGCCCTCGTCGCCGTCGGCTACCTGGTCATCAACGTCGTGCTGGGCAACTTCATCGAGCCCACGCTGCTGGGCCGGCGCCTCGGTCTGTCGTCCCTCGTCGTGATCCTGTCGCTGCTGTTCTGGGGCTGGGTGTGGGGGCCGGTGGGGATGCTGCTGGCGGTCCCGCTCACGATGGTCATCAAGATCATGCTCGAGAACACGGAGGACCTGCGCTGGGCGGCGATCCTCCTGGACAAGAGCCCTCCGCCGCGCGCGGCGCGGCCGGCCCGGCCGGTCGACGCGGCGCTTCCCGGCGCGGCGCAGGCGCCCGCCGCCAACGGCGCTCCCCTCACCCCTGCAGGTAGCGATGCCGCTTGATCCCTGGTCCAGCCTCCCGTCCGCATCACGCGTCTGGGTCTTCGGCACCGAGCGGGCCCTGGAGCCCGCGGAGGAACGCAGCCTCCTCGACGCCGTCGACGCCTTCCTCTCGGACTGGCGAGCCCACGGTCATCCGCTCCGCTGTGCGCGGGAATGGCGGGAAGGCCGCTTCCTCCTGGTCGGCGTCGACCAGGCGAGCGAGCCCCCTTCGGGCTGCTCGATCGATGCGTTCGTCCGCTCGCTCAAGGCCCTGGAGGCGCGGCTGGGCGTCGGCCTCGTGGGGCACGGAGCCATCTTCTACCGGACGCCTGACGGGGACATCGAGCGGGTGGAGCGGTCGACGTGGCGCGCGCGGCGCGCCGAGGGGGCGGTCGGCGCCGACACGCCGGTCTTCGACCTCACGCTGACCGAGAAGGCGCAGGCGGATGAGGTCGGGCTGGAGCGGCCGGCGTCGGAGACCTGGGTAGGCCGGGCCTTCGCCTAGTCTCCCGCCAGGTGGCCCCCGCGGTCGGTCGTGGCTCGAGGGGTCTACCGCGACTCGACCGGTCTACCGGGACGGGGTGGAGGTCCGCCTCCGCTGTCCGGGCACGTCGCGAACAGGCACGTCGCCAACGGGCCGTGCAACGCCGTTCACCCGGCGGGTCCGCCTGTTCCGCGGCGGGAGGACCGGGACGGCTCCGGGTGGGGTGCCCGGAGCCGGACCCGAGGGATGGAATCAGCCTCCCACCCGGATGACGTTCTCCGCTGCGGGGCCCTTGGGCCCCTCGACGAGGTCGAACTCGACCTGATCACCCTCGGCGAGGCTCTTGAAGCCCTCGCCCTGGATGGCGGAGTAGTGGACGAAGCAATCGCGCTCGGCCCCGCCCTCGGGGGCGATGAATCCGAAGCCTTTGCTGTCGTTGAACCACTTCACGGTACCCGTGGTCCTCATGGTGCGCGTACTCCTCCAATGTGGCTGTGGGCGCCGCCGTTGCCGTGGCGCCTACCGCGGTCCCCGGGGGTGTCCGGACCGCTCGGAAGGGGCGGACCCTCCGAACCTTCTTCCGTCCTGTGTCCCCCGGAGCCGCTCAGCCAGGCGGTAGTGGGGTGCCGGCCCGGTCCCCGATGGGGGTCGAGGATTTCGAGCCTCCTAAACTTGAGGCGAGGAAGATGGCCATTCTTTCCTCTGCCCACCAGTGCGGTCGTTGGAGCGAGCCGCCGAGGAAGCCCAGGTGTCCGCCTCGACGGGTCCAGCTCAGGCTCAGCGCGGGATTGGTGCGGAGGTCCGCCGGGGGGGCGGGGAGAGGGAGGAAGGGGTCGTCGGCGGCCTGGACCACGAGGGTGGGCAGGCGCACGCCGCCCACGAAGCCGAGCGCGCTCGAACGCCGGTAGTAGTCGGTGGCGTCGCGGAAGCCGTGCAACGGCGCCGTGACCAGGTCGTCGAACGCGCGCAGTGAACGCGCGCGCCGGACCCGAGCCACCAGGCTCGCGTCCAGGAGGTGGGCCTTGGCCGCGACCTTGGCCTTCAGGGAAGCGAGGAAGTAGCGTCGGTAGAGCCGGTGCACGCCGGGGCCGTCGATGTGACGCTCCGCGGCGTCCAGGTCGAACGGGACCGACGCGACCGCGGCCGCGGACAGCGGCGTGCCCGTACCGCGCTCGCCCAGGTACTTGAGCAGCACGTTCCCGCCGAGGGAGAAGCCCGCGGCTCCCAGGGGTCGATCCGGCCAACGCGCGCGGATCCGGTCCACCACCCAGGCCAGCTCCTCCGAATCCCCCGAGTGATAGGCGCGCGGCAGCCGGTTCGGAGGGCCCCCGCACCCGCGGAAGTTCAGGGCGACGGTGGCGACGCCACGCTCCAGCAGGGCCGCCATCAGCAGCCGGACGTAGGCGCGCTCCGAGCTGCCCTCGAGCCCGTGGAGCACCAGCGCGAGGGGGAGGCGCGCCTCGTCCGCCCCGGGGCCGAGGTCCACGCGGACCTCGTCGCCGTCCGGCGTGTCCCACCGCTCTCCCACGACCGGAACGGGTGGGGGGCGCCGCAGCGCCTTCCCGAGCAGCGTCTGGGCGTGCGGGCCCCGCGCCAGGATGGCGGGACGGAAGGGTGGGTCGTCGGCCTGGGTGCGGATCACCGGTCGAGGCTCGTGCGCGGCCGGGGCCCGGTCAAGGGAGGGTCCGGCGCTGCGCTTGTTTCGGCCCGAACGACGTTCGAGCTTGCAGCGGCCCGACCCGACCCGCTTCGGTCGGGCGGGACGGACCCGCGATGGGGATGGAGAGGTAGCGATGCGACGTTGGCGTGGTGCGGTGGCAGGCGTGGTCCTCCTGACGGCGTGCGGGGGGGAGACCACGGATCCGGCCGCCTGGGTGGAGCCGGGGATCTCGTCCGAGCTGGCCGAGCTCCGGCAGCGCACGATCTCGGACCTGCGCTATCACCTGGCGCTGTCGGTGCCGACGTCGCGGGCCGAGCCTCTGGTCGGGCGCATGCTCGTGCGCTTCCGTTGGTCGGGGGTCGCGGGGGAGCCGCTGGTGCTGGACCTCATGGAGCCGGCTGCCCGCGTCCGGGCCGTGCGCCTGGACGGGAACCCGGTCACCGCCGCGTTCGTGGCCGACCACATCGTCCTCGAGAGCCCTCCGCTGCGCGCCGGCGAGACCCACGAGGTCGATGTGGAGTTCACGGCGGGGGACGCATCCCTCAACCGCAACGACGACTACCTGTACACCCTGTTCGTGCCGGACCGGGCCCACTTCGCGATCCCCGTGTTCGATCAGCCCGACCTCAAGGCGCGCCTCACGCTGGAGCTCGACATCCCCGAAGGGTGGGAGGCCGTCGCGAACGGCTCGGAGCAGGCGCGCGAGACGGACGGCGGGCGCACGCGCCTCCGGTTCACCGAGACCGCGCCCATCTCCACGTATCTGTTCGCGTTCGCGACCGGCCGCTTCCAGGTCGAGACCCGCGTCCGCTCCGGTCGCACGTTGCGCATGTTCCATCGTGAGACGGATGCGGACAAGGTGCGTCGCAACGTGGAGGACGCGTTCGACCTGCACGATCGCGCCCTGAGCTGGCTCGAAGCCTACACGGAGATCCCCTACCCGTTCGAGAAGTACGATTTCGTGTTGGTGCCCGCGTTCCAGTATGGGGGAATGGAACACCCCGGCGCGGTGTTCTATCGGGCCGACGGCCTGTTGTTGGACGAGACCCCGACACAGAACCAGTTGCTGGGGCGCGCCAGCGTCATCGCGCACGAGACGGCGCACATGTGGTTCGGTGACCTCGTCACCATGGCCTGGTTCGACGATGTCTGGCTCAAGGAGGTCTTCGCGAACTTCATGGCCGCGAAGATCGTGGAGCCCAGCTTCCCCGAGGTGGACCACGCGCTCCGCTTCCTGCTCGCGCACCATCCTGCCGCCTATGCCATCGATCGCACGCCGGGCGCCAACCCGATCCTCCAGCCCCTGGAGAACCTGCGCGAGGCCGGGACGCTGTATGGGCCCATCATCTACCAGAAAGCTCCGATC
Source organism: Gemmatimonadota bacterium (assembly GCA_041390125.1). Lineage (NCBI taxonomy): Bacteria > Pseudomonadati > Gemmatimonadota > Gemmatimonadota bacterium. Next base: position 70,545 of record JAWKQN010000004.1, read on the forward strand.
GTGATGAAGCACCTGGAGCGGCGGATGGGTGCGGAGCCGTTCCGCCGGGGCCTGGTCACGTATCTCGACCGCTATCGCTTCGGGAACGCACGATGGGACGATCTCATCGCCATCCTGGACGACAACAGCGACGAGGACCTGCGGGCGTGGAGTCGCGTGTGGGTGGAGGAGCCCGGACGGCCCACCGTGCGCGTCGAGCGCACGACCGATGCCATCGTGTTCCGTCAGAGCGATCCCAGCGGGGAGGGGCGGTTGTGGCCGCAGTACCTCGACGTCTGGCGCGGAGGCGCGGCGGACGCGCTCGAGACGGTGGCCCTGGACGGTGCCGAGGCGCGCCTGCCGGCGGGGGATCCGACCTCGCCGCTGCTCCCGATGGCGAGCGGGATCCCCTATGGCCTGTTCGAGCTGGACGACGTGAGCCTGGCCGCGTTGGCGGAAGGGCTGTTCGATCTGCCGCGTCCGCTCCTGCGGGGCGCGGCCTGGTTGTCGATCTGGGACGCGGGCCTGGAAGGCCGGGTGCGCCGGGATCGCCTGCTCGAGCTCGCGCTCGAGGGCGTCCGGCGCGAGCGCAACGAATTGATCTTCGCACGGGTGGCGTCCGACCTGGACGAGGCGTTCTGGCGCTTCCTGCCTCCGGTCGCGCGCGCGGAGTGGGCGCCGCGGGTCGAAGCGGCGCTGCGTGCCCGGATCGATTCCGACGACCCCGTGACGCTGCGCGCGACGGCGCTGCGCACGCTCGTGTCCGTGGCCACGACGGACGAGGGGGCGGCGTTCCTGCGCGGGCTCTGGGAGGGGAGCGTCGACGTGCGTGGCGTCCCGCTCTCCGAGAACGACCGCACGCGGATCGCGCTCGAGCTGGCGGTGCGCGAGGTGGACGGCTGGGAGGCGCTGCTCGACCGCGAGGCGGAGCGGATCACCAATCCCGACCGGCAGCAGCGCTTCGCGTTCGTCCGGCAGGCGCTCGACGCGGACGGAGAGGCGCGGGCCACGTTCTTCCTGTCGTTGGCCGAGCCCGCCCGGCGGGAGCAGGAGCCGTGGGTCCTGCAGTCGCTCTCCTATCTCAACCACCCGCTGCGGCAGCGCAGCGCGCTGGGTTTCGTGACACCCTCGCTCGAGCTCCTGGAGGAGGTCCAGCGCACCGGCGACATCTTCTTCCCGGCCGGGTGGGTGGGCGCGGTGCTCGGGGGGCACAACACGCCCGAGGCCGTCGCCGAGGTGGACGCCTTCCTGGCGGCACGACCGGCCTATCCGCCCCGTCTGCGCGCCAAGATCGAGCAGGCGCTCGATCCGTTGCGGCGCGCGGCCGGGATCGCCTGGCCGGCGGGACCGGCACCCGTCGCCGACGGAGACGCCTGATGCGCGCCGCCCGCGTCGTGGCGGTCGGGTTGGCGCTGGCCGCCTGTCAGGCGGCGCAGGTCGGGCGGCGGGACGACGCCCTCCTGGAGCGGGCCGACCTGCAGCGCGTGGTGGAAGCCGGGCACGCACGCAACGCCGCCGCATTGATGGAGGCCACGGCCGACGGCGATGCCGCGGTGCGCCGGCGGGCCGCGCTCGGCCTGGCGGCGACCCGCGCGCGAGCCGCGGCGGAGGCGCTCGCCGCCCTCCTGGACGACCCCGCCCCCGACGTGCGCGGGGCTGCCGCCTTCGCGCTGGGCCAGCTGCGTGATCCGACCCGCGTGCCCGTGCTCGAGCAGGCGCTGGCGCGGGAGGACGATCCCGAGGTGCGGCCGCGGCTGATCGAGGCGTTGGGGCGCAGCGGGGGACCGGCCGCGCTGCGTGCGCTCCTCGCGCTCGACGCGCGACCCGCCGAGACGGCCGCCGTCACGCTGGCCCTGGCCCGGCTGGGTCTCGCGGGTACGGTGTCGGAGGCCTCCTTGCAGCGGCTGGCGGACGCGCTGACCGCAGCCGACCCGGGCGTACGGGAGCGGGCGGCCTGGTTCTTCGGGCGGGTCGGCACGCCGACGCTGTGGGCGCCGCTGGCTCCCCGCCTGCGTACCGCCCTGGATGGGCTGGACGCCGACGATCCGGCGGCGGGGCCACTCATGGCCGCCCTGGCGCGGCTGGGTGACACGTCCGACACCCCGCGCTTCCTGTTCTGGGTGGTCGAGGGGGCGGACTGGCGCAGCCGTTTCCAGGCCGTCAACGCGCTCACCCCCCGGGTGGACGATCCCCGTGTCCGGCAGCCGCTCTTCGCGGCCCTCGACGACCCCGCTCCCCACGTCCGGGTCGCGGCGGCCACGGCGCTGTCGACCCTGGCCGCCCCGACGGACGAGGAGATGGGCCGCCTCGAGTCCTGGCTGGGGGCGGAGCCCCGCGAGGCCGCGACGGCGTATCCGCTGCTCGCCGCCTTCACGACGCGGGGCCGGGCGGAGGTGGCGCGCCGGTGGTTGTCCGGACGTCCGGACGCGACGGCCGCGGATACCGCGGCTGCGGTTGCGGCGTTGGTGCTCGCGCCCGGCGAGCCGGGCTTCGCGGCGGCGCTGGAGGGGGCGCGGCGGGGAGGATCGGTGGCGGCCCGCTCGCTGGAGGCCCTGGGAGACCGCTGGGGTCAGGACCGCCTGGTGGAGGCGCGGTTGGAGCGCCTGGCACCGGTCCTGGAGCAGGCCCTGGCCGGGGCGCCGGCGGTCGCGCTCGCGGCGGCCAGCCTGCTGTCGGACGAGGCCTTCCGGCCGTGGATCCACGAGGAGGTGCTGCGGGAGCGCGCCCGCGTGGCCGATCCGGTGGCGGACGCCGTCGTGCTGTCCATCCTGCGCGAGATCCTGGGCGGCCTGGGCGCTTCGTTGGAGGGTCTCCCGACGCCCGCGGCGCCTCCGGTTCGTGCCATCGATTGGGATGCGGCCCGTCGCTGGGGCCGGACGCCCCGCCTCGTCCTGGAGACCGAGCGGGGGCGCATCGAGGTGGAGCTGGACCTGGGGGCCGCGCCCCTGACGGTCGAGTCGATGGCCACCCTGGCCGCCAGCGGCGCCCTGGACGGGAGCTCCTTCCATCGGGTGGTGCCCGGCTTCGTGGCGCAGGGCGGGGACGTGAGCGGCAGACAGGGACTGGGCGGGCCGGGCTACCGCATCCCCACCGAGCCGTCCCTCCAGGGATTCGAGCGCGGCGCGATCGGGATGGCGTCGGCCGGCCCGGACACGGAGGGATCGCAGTTCTTCCTCATGCAGGGTCCGGCCTGGCACCTCGACGGCGACTACACCGTGTTCGGACGCGTCGTGGACGGCATGGACGTGGTCGACCGGCTCCTGCAGGGCGACCGCATCGTGCACGCCTCGGTGGAGCCGTCCGGCTAGCGGACGTCCGGCCTGCCCCTGGCCCCTCCGGTTGGCGATGCCCGGCCTCCCGCCGGCCTCTCCTGGCCCCTCCGGTTGGCCGACGCCCGGCCTCCGCCCCCGGCCTCTCCCGCGGAGGGATCCTGGCCTCCCCGATCCGGCCTGTCCCGCGGACGGACCCGCCCCCCCTCCGGCCCCTCCCCGCGGAAACCCTGCGGCCCGCCCTGCCGTAGGTGAGGGCCGTTCACCCGTCTTTGGTCGGGGATGGCCGACTCCCCGTTGAATACGCCCGAACCCGCGGTTAACATTGTTCACATGAGTGAGATTCAACGACGCAAGATCCTGCGCTGCGCCTGTGATCTGTACCTGAAGGACGGGCTGGAGGGCTTCTCGATGCGGAAGCTGGCCCGCTCGGTGGGGGTCACGGCGCCGGCGCTCTACCGGCATTTCCGCAGTCGCGAGGGGGTCCTCGTCGCGATGATGGGAGAGGCCCACCAGCTCCAGGCCCAGTACCTGTACCGCTCCCTCCAGGGGCGGACCCCGGCGGAACGGCTGGAGCGGGCCGCCGCGGAGTACCTGAGCTTCGCGACCGAGCACCCCGAGATGTACGAGATGCTCTATGTCGCCCCCCATCACCTGGGCCTGGGCGAGTTGCCCCCCGAGGTGGCCGAGGTGGCCGCCGCCACCGGCCGCTTCTGGCAGGACCGGGTCCGCGAGGGCATGGAGGCGGGAATCCTGGCCAAGGGGGACCCGGACGCGGTGGGTCTGACGTTGTGGGCGCACGCCCACGGCTTCGTGACCATCCATCTGCGCGGCATCTGCCCGGTGATGGAGCGCGGTGACCTGGTCGAGCGCTTCCGGGAGTCCTCACGGCGCCTCCTCAACGGCCTGGGAGGCCCGGCCTGGGAGGAGCGCAAGGCCGGAGAGGAGCCGCCGCAGGGCCGGCGGGAGAGGCCGGCGCGCAAAGCCAGTTGAGGGGCCCCGAAGATGTGAACATCGTAAACGGCAGGTGAAACGAGGGGCGGGCGGTGCCCGTACGGACACCCGCAGGACGCAGGACGCAGGGTGGGGGAGATGGGTGGTGGAACCGAACCGAACGAAGAATCCAGAGATCCGTGGAGAATCCACGCATGAATAGAAGGGCCGGACGGGAGCCGCTCCTGTCCCAGGTCGGGAGCGCTCCGCGTCCCGACGTCCGTGAACGGTTGATCGTCCTCGCGGTCCTGACCGTGACCGCACTCGCCGCCCTTTTCCTGGGCGTGCGCGATCTGCTGGCCCAGACACCCGAGCAGGTGCTGTCCCTGCCGCAGGTGATCGACCTGGCGCTCGAGCGCAACCGTGAGGTCCAGGTCGCCGACCTGGGGTACCGGGTGGCCGAGGAGCAGGTCTCCGAAGCCTGGTCGAACGTGTACCCGCAGATCAGTGCCTCGGCCGACTACACACGCAACCTGAAGCCGACCGTGTCCTTCCTGCCGGCCCAGATCTTCGATCCGGCGGCGGGTCCCGACGACTACGTGAAGGTGCAGTTCGGCGCGGACAACGCCTGGTCGGCCGCGCTCACGGTGGATCAGCCACTGTTCCGCGCGGGCGTGTTCGTCGGCGTGGGCGCCGCCGGGCGATTCCGCTCGCTCCAGAGCGAGGTCGTGCGCGGGCAGAAGCAGTCGGTGGTCACGCGCGTGCGAACCACCTACTACAATCTGCTCCTCTCCCAGGAACAGCGGCGCCTGACGGCCGAATCGGTCCGTCGGGTGCGGCAGTCCCTGGAGGAGACACGCGCCCTCAACCGTGCGGGCCTGGCGTCGGAGTACGACGTCCTGCGGCTCGAGGTCGAGCTCGCCAACCTCGAGCCCAACCTGCTCCGTGCGGAGAACCAGGTGCGGGCCGACCGGCGCGCCCTCGCGGTCGAGCTGGCGCTGGACGAGCCCGAGACCGTGGCCGTGGCGGGTACGCTCGCCGAGATGGACCTGGACGACCCCGCTGGCAACAGCCCGGCCAACCAGCAGGTGCTGTCCTTCACCGGCGTATCGGACACCGAGTTCCTGGGGCTGGTCGGCGGGGGTGCCACCTTCTCGCTGGAAGGACGGACGGACCTGCGCCAGTCGGAGCTGACCGAGGACCTGCGCCGGACCGAGATGCGGCTCGAGCAGGCCGAGTATCTGCCCGAGATCTCGCTGTTCGGTTCCTACGCGGTCAATGCGCAGCAGAACGGCAGCCCCGATTTCTTCGGCAGCGGCGAGACCCAGCGCGCCACCTCGGCCTTCGCGGGGGTCCGCGTGTCGGTCCCGGTGTTCACGGGGTTCCGACGTGACGCGCGGATCGACCAGAAGCGGGCGGCGCTGCGTCAGGCGGAGACGCAGACCCGGCTCATGGTCGACCAGGCACGCAGCCAGACGGAGTCGCTGGTGGAGCAGGCCCAGGAGGCGCGTCAGCGGGCCATGGGGCAGAGCCTCGCGGTGCAGCAGGCGCGACGCGGCTTCCAGATCGCCTCGGCGCAGTTCCGCGAGGGGCTGAGCAGTCAGCTGGAGCTCACCGATTCCGAGGTGGCGCTCCGCCAGAGCGAGTTCAACTACGCGCAGGCGGTATACGACTACCTGGTGGCGCGCGCCCGTCTCGACGAGGCGTTGGGGCGGGTGCCGGGCGTGGACGCAGGTCAGATGGCGCAGGCAGGCTCATGACGAACCGAACCACAGGGAACATCCCGATGACGATAGAGGTGAAGCGGCGTTCGGCCTGGGGCGTGCTGGCCCTGGTGCTGGCCGTCGGGGCGTGCGGTGGAAGCGCCGAGGCGGGGGCCAGCGACGAGGCCAATGCGGAGCCCGGGTTCCAGCGCATCATCAACGTGCAGGTGAGCCCGATCCAGCCGACGGCGTTCGACGAGGAGATCCGGCTCACGGGTACGGTCGAGGCCAACCGCGACGTGATCATCTCCGCGGAGGAAGGCGGCGTGATCCGCGAGCTCTTCGTCGAGAAGGGCCGTCGCGTGCAGGCCGGTCAGCCCATCGCCAGGATCGACGACGCCGTGCTCGCGGCGCAGGTGGAACAGGCGAGGGCGCAGGCGCGGCTCGCCGAGGAGACCTGGCAGCGCCGCAAGCGGCTGTACGAGGAGGACAAGGTCGGATCGGAGCTGGCCTACCTGGAGTCGAAGTACTCGGCCGAGCAGGCGACGGCGAGCCTGCGCTCGCTGGAGGAGCGGCTCGCGCGTACGACCATCAAGGCGCCGATCGCCGGCATCCTCGAGGATCGACGGGTCGAGGTGGGCACCATGGTCTCGCCCGGAACCCCGGTGGCCCGTGTGCTTCAGCTCACGCCGGTCAAGGTCGCGGCCGGTGTGCCCGAGAGATACACCCAGGACGTGCGGTCGGGAGACTCCGTCTCCGTGCGCTTCGCCGCCCTGGGGGGCGACAGCTACACCGGCACGATCAGCTACGTCGGCTCCGCGGTGGATCCGGGCAATCGCACGTTCCCGGTGGAGTTCACGCTCCCGAACCGCGACGAGGCCATCAAGCCGGAGATGGTGGCGAGCGTCGCCATCCGCAGCCGCCGCGTCGAGGACGCCATCGTCGTGCCGCAGCAGGCGCTCATCCGCGTGGAGGACGGGTACGTGGTCTTCGTGGCGGAGGATGAAGGGGGCCAGACCGTCGCGCGTCGTCGGACCGTGGACGTCGGTGCCTCCCAGCAGAACCAGGTCCAGATCCGCTCCGGTCTCGCGGCCGGAGAACGCCTCATCGTGGTCGGACAACAGCAGGTAGCCGAAGGCGATCGCATCCGGATCGTCGACGGCGATTCCTGAGACGGACCGAAGAGAGACCTCCCTGACGTGTACGCCGCCCCCGGGCGGCCAACGATAGAGATCGATGAGTCAACACGGAGCGCAGGAGGAGCGACCGGAGGCCAGCCGGGGCCCCGACTCCCACAAGGAGTTCGGGATGACCAGCTACGCCGTGGAGCACCGCACCAGCATCTTCATGATGTTCGTGATCATCTCGCTCGCCGGGATCCTGTCGTACCGGTCGATTCCCAAGGAGTCGTTCCCGGAGATCGAGATCCCGATGATCGCGATCAACACGATCTATCCCGGGGTCTCGCCCGCCGACATCGAGACGCTGGTGACCCGGCCCCTCGAGGAGGAGCTGAACACGATCTCCGAGATCGACGACCTGACGTCGACCTCGGTCGAGGGCTATTCAAGCATCATCGCCGAGTTCCAGACCAGCGTGAACCTGGACGACGCGTTGGCCAAGGTCCGTGAGAAGGTGGACCTGGCCAAGCCGGACCTGCCGGCCGACGCCGAGGAGCCCTCGATCATCGAGTTCAACTTCTCCGAAGTGCCGGTCATGCAGGTCAACCTGTCCGGCGAGTACGGGCTCGTCCGCCTGAAGGAGATCGCGGAGGACCTGCAGGACGAGCTGGAACAGCTGCCGCTCGTGCTGCGGGCCGACCTGCGCGGAGGGTTGGAGCGTGAGGTCAAGGTCGAAGCCGACCTGGTCAAGCTCCAGTACTACAACCTGACGTTCAACGACCTGGTGGACGCCATCCGGGCGGAGAACGTGAACATCCCGGGCGGTGCCATCGACGTCGGGGATCGCAAATACCTGGTGCGCGTGGACGGCGAGTTCGAGGACCCCGCTCAGATCGAGGACCTGGTGGTCACGACCGTCGCGGGCCGGGCCATCTACGTACGCGACGTGGCTACGGTGGACTTCGGCTTCGCAGAGCGGGAGTCGTTTGCGCGCCTCGACGGCAACCCGGTGGTGACGCTGGACGTGATCAAGCGGTCCGGGGTCAACATCATCGAGACGTCGGAGACGGTGCGCGAGGTGCTCGCCGAGATGGAGCCGACGTTCCCCCCGACGACGGTCGTGAAGATCACGTCCGACATGTCGGAGGACATCCATGAGATGGTGAGCAGCCTGGAGAACAACATCATCTCCGGTCTGCTGCTGATCGTGGCGGTGCTGCTCTTCTTCCTGGGGCTGCGCACGTCCCTGTTCGTGGCGGTGTCCATCCCCACGTCCATGCTGCTGTCCTTCCTGGTGCTCAAGCTGGTCGGCGTCAGCATGAACATGGTGGTGCTGTTCTCGCTGATCCTGGCCCTGGGCATGCTGGTGGACAACGCCATCGTGGTGGTGGAGAACATCTACCGCTACGTCACCGAGGGGTGGGACCGGAAGGAAGCGGCCAAGAAGGCCACCGGCGAGGTGGCGATCCCGGTCATCGCGTCTACGCTCACCACGTTGGCGGCGTTCGGACCGATGATGTTCTGGCCGGGCATGACCGGCGAGTTCATGAAGTACCTGCCGTTGACGCTCATCGTAACGCTGAGCAGCTCACTGTTCGTGGCGCTGGTGATCGTGCCCACCCTGTGCGCGGCCTACCTGCGACTGGACGACGAGCCTCGCAAGCCGCTGACGCGCGAGGCTCGTCTCACCATCATCGCTGCCGTGGTGCTCACGGGGCTGCTGATCGCGGCGGCCAATCCGCTGACCGCGTTGCTGCTCACCGTGACCGGTGTGGCACTGTACTTCCTGCACACGAGGTTCCTGGCCAACGCGGGCGTGTGGTTCCAGAACGCCTTCCTACCCCGGCTGGCGGACCGCTACGAGAGCACCCTGCGCTGGTCGCTGGATCACCGGGTCCGCGTCATCGGCGCCTCCGTGGGCGTGCTGATCCTGTCCTTCGTGGTGTTCGGTGCCTTCAACCAGGGCGTCGAGTTCTTCCCCGAGGACATCCCGCCCGCGCAGGTCATGGTGGACATCGAGGCGCCGGTGGGAACACTGGCGGAGTCCACCGACCGGATCGCGCAGCGCATCGAGCGTGAGCTGCCCGGGATCGACGGTCTGATGACGGATGTGAAGTCCGTGGTCACGACCACCGGCAGCGGGGGCGGCGGCGGGAACCCGATGGGCGGCGGGCCGGGAGGGCCGAACGGGTCGCGGATCACGCTCAGCTTCGTCGATTTCGAGGAGCGCGCGCACGACGGGTTCGCGCTCCTGGCCGAGATGCAGGCGCAGCTGGGTCGCGATCTGGCCGGCGCCGAGGTCTCGGTGGACGCCCCCAGCGAGGGATCGCCGCAGTCCGGACCGCCGGTCAACGTGGAGCTCATCGGTGAGGAGCCCGCGGTGTTGAAGGAGCTGTCGGACCAGATGCTGCGCGTGCTGCGCAACGCGCCGGTCTACCCGAAGCTGGTGGGCCTGGAGAGTGATCTGGACGAGGCGCGGCCGGAGCTCTCTCTGGTGGTGGACCGGGAGAAGGCGGGGCTCTACGGCCTGAGCACGTTCGACGTGGCCAATGCGGTGCGCGGCGCCGTGCAGGGCATCGAGGCGGCCAAGTACCGGACGGGCAACGACGAGTACGACATCATCGTCCGCCTCGCACCGGAATATCGGGATCAGCTCAACTCGCTCGACGACCTCACCATCATGGCCGAGGGGCAGCAGATCCCGATCACCTCGGTGGCGCGCTGGACGGTGGGTGAGGGGTATGGCTCGATCCGGCGCAAGAACATGGATCGCATGGCCACCATCTCGGCGGACGTGGCGTCCGGCCTGAACTCCAACGCCGTCCTGGCCGAGGTGCAGCAGACGCTCACGGACTTCGATGCGTCGCTGCCGCCCGGGTATTCCATGCGGTACACGGGACAGAACGAGGACCAGCAGGAAGCCGCGGACTTCCTGGGCATGGCGTTCCTCATCGCGCTGGCGTTGATCGCCTTCATCCTGATCTCGCAGTTCAACTCGGTGGTCAAGCCCGTGATCATCCTGACGTCGGTGATCATGTCGGTGGCGGGCGTGCTGTTCGGCCTGGTGTTCTTCCGGATGCCCTTCGGCATCATCATGACCGGGGTGGGTGTGATCTCCCTGGCCGGGATCGTGGTCAACAACGCCATCGTGCTGATCGACTACGTCGACATCCTGAGGGACCGCGATGGGATGAACCGGCGCGAGGCGCTGGTGCAGGGCGGAAAGACCCGCCTGCGTCCCGTGCTGCTGACGGCCATCACGACGGCGCTCGGGCTGGTGCCGCTGGCGATCGGGCTCAACTTCGATTTCATCGGCCTCTACACGGCGCTCCGGCCCGACCTCTTCTGGGGTGGCGAGCAGGCGGCCTGGTGGGGTCCGATGGCCATCGCGGTGATCGCGGGCATCCTGTTCGCGACGTTCCTGACGCTGGTCCTGGTGCCGGTGATGTACTCGCTGGTGGACGACTTCACGCGGTTCTTCCAGCGGCACTACGTGGCCAAGGACGAGCCCGCGGCGGCCGAGCCGCGGTCCGAGCCCGCCCGGCCGACGCCGGACCGGGTGCCGGAGCCCGAGCCGGTGGGCGCGTTCCGGAGCCGTCTGCGTCCGGATCCGGCCTGATCCACCCGGGGTGAAGGACGTTCCCGACGGGGCGGGCCGCCTGGCCCGCCCCGTCGTGCGTCCGGGATCCCTGGTGCGGCCCGGCCGAGGCTTGCGCCCGCGATCGCGGTCGCGGGTTAGATTGCGCGCAGCGCGCCCCGAGGGGCGCTTCCTTCGTCCCCGGACCCCGCGCCGCGTGGAGACGCTGACCAGCCTTCATGTCGTGGGGAGCCCCGCCCTGGGCGGAGCGGAGCACTTCCTGCTCCGGCTCACCGCCGCGCTCACCGGGGCGGGTCACCCGGCGACGGCCGTGGTGCAGCGCGGCAGCGCGGTCGCCGCGGCGGTCGATCCCGGCGTGGAGCGGGTGGAGCTGCCGCTGCGGCGCGGCATCGACCTGCGCAGCCCCGGCGCGCTCCGATCCCTGGTGCGGGACCGCGCGCCCGCCGCGATCCAGACCTACATGGCACGCGCGACGCGCATGACCCGATTGCGCGGACCCCGCCGGACGCTGCACGTGGCGCGGCTCGGCGGGCGGTACCGGTTGCGCGACTTCCGGCACGCCGACGTGTGGGTCGGCAACACGCACGGACTCTGTCGGTGGATGGTGGACGCCGGCTTCCCGGCGGAACGGGTCTTCCACATCGGCAACTTCGTCGAGCCACGCAGGGCGGGGGACCCGGCGGACCGCACGCGGCGGCGGAGCGAGTGGGGGGTGCCCGAGCCTGCGTTCGTCCTCGCCGCGCTGGGGCGCTTCGATGCGCGCAAAGGCTTCCAGGACCTGATCGAGGCCGTAGGCCGGTTGCCGGCGTCCCGGGAGGGGGAGCGACCGTTCCTCCTCCTCGCCGGGGAGGGACGCGAAGCTCCGGCGCTGGAGGCGGCCGCCGCGACCCTCGGGGACCGGGTCCGGATCGGGGGCTGGGTCGCCGGACCCGATGCCCTGCTGCCTGCCGCCGACCTCTGCGTGGTGCCGTCGCGGGAGGAGACCCTCGGCAACGTGGTGCTGGAAGCGTGGGCGCACGGAGTTCCGGTCGTGGCCACGCGTACGGCCGGCCCGAGCGAGCTGATCGAGGACGGGGTCAACGGGCGCCTGGCGCCGGTGGCCGATCCGGCGGGCCTCGCCCGCGTGCTCGAGAGCGCCTGGGCCGCCGGTCCCGAGGCACGCCGCGCCTGGGTGGAGGCCGGCCGCGACGCGCTGGAGCGCAGGCACGGCCGTCGAGCCGTCCTCGATGCGTACCTGGCGCTGTACGGGGACGCCGAACGTTGGATCCGGCGATGAGTGGGGTGGGACCGCGGCGGCGCCCCTCCCCCGCCTCCCGGGCCGGAGCGTTCGGTCCATGACGGAGGGAGTCCCTCTGCGGATCGGCATCGACATCCGCACGATCGACGCTGCGAGCGGACAGCAGCGTTATCTGTGGCGGTTGGCCACCTGGCTGGCCGACCGCGGGGAGGAGGTGGAGGTGCTCTCCACACGAAGTGGGGACTCCGCCGTCCCGCCCCACCCGCGCCGCCGCGTGCATTCGCTGAAGGGCCTGCGCGGCGGCGCGCTGCGCGCGGCCGTGCGTGCGCTCGACCTCGACGTGTTCTTCGCCAACCCGGAGCGCGCCGACGCGTATCGCGGCCTGCCCATGCACGTGCTCCGGCCGGGATACGGCACCCGGCAGGGGATCCAGAACCTGCGCTCCGTCCGCAACCCCTGGTTGCGCGCCGGATACGCGCTGGCGCGTGCGGCTCCCTGGGAGCGCCTGGCCCTGGCCCGCGAGCGCGCCTGGTACGCGCAGACCCGACCGGCGCCCCACGTCATCGCCATCTCGGAGCGGATGGCGCGAGCCATCCGCGCCGACTACGGCGTGCCCGCTGAGCGGGTACACGTCGTCCACAACGGCGTGGACCTGGAGGAGTTCTCGCCGCTGCGGCGGGTGGAGGCCCGGGCGGCCGAGCGGGCGCGGCTGGGCATCGAGCCCGAGGCGGTGTGCCTGCTGTTCGTGGGTCACAACTTCCGCCGCAAGGGCCTGCTGGAGCTGCTGGATGCGCTGGCGGGGCTCGGTCCGGCCGGTGCGTCCGTCCGGCTGCTGGTCGCGGGACGGGGGACCGGTGAGGGGCAGCGGCGCCGGACCCGCGCCCACGTGGCGCGCTCCGGGCTCGAGGATCGCGTGCGCTTCGCGGGTGATGTCCGGCCGGTCTCCCGCGCCTACGCTGCGGCCGACGCGCTGGTGTTCCCCAGCTGGCACGATGCCTTCGGCTTCGTGGTGCTCGAGGCCATGGCGTCGGGCCTGCCCGTCGTGACGACCCGCTTCGCGGGAGCCCACGAAGTGGTCCGATCCGGTGTGGACGGCTTCGTGTTGGATGCGCCCGACCACCGGTCGGCGCTCGACGCCGCCCTGCGCGGCCTGCTGGACGCCGGCGTGCGCGACGCCATGGGAGCGGCCGCGCGCGCACAGGCGGAGCACTACGGGGAGGAGGCCAACTTCGAGCAGGTGTACCGGGTGATCCGGGAGGCGGCGCGCGGCTGAGGCGCACGGGCGCGCCCCGGGTGGGCGCGCCCGTCGTGGTTCCTACCGCTGCGTGTAGTAGAACACACCGCCGCTCAGCCCCCCCGTGAGGAGTTCCAGACGACCGTCTCCGTCCAGGTCGCCGAAGGTGGGCGTGGAGAACGGCGTGAAGCGCAGCTCGAACTCGGGCCGTTCCACGAAGATCTCCCCACCGGTGTTCTCCCAGAGCCGGACGGCGCCGTCCTCCCCTCCCACGAGCAGGTCGACGTCTCCGTCCCCGTCCTGATCCATCAGCACGGGGAAGCTGCGACGACCCGCGTCGATGTCCAGGAAGCGATCCGTCACCAGCTCGAACCGGGGCACGGCCGCCGTGCCCTCGTTGCGGTAGTAGTTGATCTCGCCGGAGGACTCGCCCACCATCAGGTCCAGGTCGCCGTCCCCGTCCACGTCCCCGAGCGCCGGCGTGGCGTTGCTGCCCCGGGTGAGGGTCACGAGCGCGCTGTCGGGCTCGGCGTAGTCGGGAGCGGTGCGCGTGCCCGTATTCCGCCACCAGAACACTCCGTCGCGCCACGTGCCCGCGACCAGGTCCAGGTCCCCGTCGGCGTCCAGGTCCGCGAACCCGGGGACGAGGTGATAGTGTTCGCCCAGGTCCAGCGTGTCGGCCAGCCGGAGGCGGGGAGCCGTGGACGTGCCCACGTTCTCGTAGCGATAGAGCTTGGAGCGGTTCGGCGCGGACAGGTCCAGCTTGTTGCCCACGAAGAGATCGAGGTCCCCGTCGCCGTCGTCGTCGACCAGCGTGGTCGTGCTCTCGCTGCCCACGTCGATCTGGGTCAGGAACTGGCGCGTGCGCAGCGTGAGGCCGGCGGGTGTGCGCTCGTAGTAGTAGAGGTTGGCCGGAGCGGTGCGGCTGGGATTGAAGGCGCCGCCCAGCACCCCCACCAGCAGGTCCAGGTCGCCGTCCGCGTCCAGGTCCACCGGCACCGGCGCGTTGTAGCCCGACGTGGAGATGGTGTCCACCGCCGGGAGCGGGATCGGCTCCGAGCGCAGCACCGGGTTCTCGCACGTGCCGGTGTTCTCGATCAGGAGCAGGCCCGGCTCGAAGAAGTCGCCCCAGATCAGGTCGAGGTCCCCGTCCGAGTCCACGTCCGCGAAGGCCATGCTGTTGGCGCCGTGGCGTGACCCGATCTGGGCCACGATCGAGATGTCCTCGAAGCGCTCGGCCACCAGGCGGAAGCGCAGGGGATTCGAGCCTTCCTGCTCGTAGCGCCGCACGGTCCCGTCCACGCGCCCCAGGAACAGGTCCAGCCGGCCGTCGCAGTCGATGTCGGCCACGCTGGGGATGTTCTGGCGATCCGAGAAGATCGGCTCCCCGGAGGGATCCCGGATCGAGTCCGCCCGCTGGACGAAGCGGGGGTCGGTGGCCGTGCCTTGATTCGTATACTCCCTGAGGTAGGAATACGGAAGCTCCGTAAGGAGATCGAGATCCCCGTCCTCATCGAAGTCCGCGAATCGGGTCCATTCTCCGACGGAGATGTCCTGGTAGCGGTCCGTGCGCCACACGAACTCGGGCGCGCGGGCGGTGCCGGTGTTCTCGAAGAACATCAGCTCGTCCGTGCGCTCCTGGATGAAGAGGTCCAGGTCGCCGTCCCCGTCGATGTCGGCCATCTGCGGGCGGGGCACGTCGAAGCCCCCGAGGAAGGGGTGGGCGTACGGCGTGCCCTCCGCGTCCACCACCGGCAGCGGCGTCACCTGCTTGACCCAGGCGGCCGCGCCGCCGGGAACCGGCACCCCGGTCGTGGGACCCGGCGAATCGGAGGGGCCACCGCCGCCGGCGCACCCGGCGGCGGTCAGCACCACCGGCAGCACCCGCGCGGGTCGAAACCGCATCCGCGGCATCAGGCGCCGGGCCGGACGCCGACCCCGGTGGGGTTGGCGCCGACCTCGATGACCTCGACGACCTCGTTGGAGCCTGTGTCGATGATCACGGCCGTGCCGACGGGGCCGCCGCCCTTCTCGCTGCGGCGGGTCGATGCGTAGGCTCCCTTCGTGTTGTTGTTGGTCACGATGAGCCAGCGACCATCCGGCGACAGCGCGGCCCCGTGCGGCTCCGAGATCGCCGGGTGGGTGATCCGGGTCCGCACCTGGCGCGACGCCACGTCGATGATGTCCACCGCGTTCGCGTCCTTCACCGCCAGGTAGAGCGTGCCGCCGTCCGGCGAGAACACCGGGAGCCAGGGCCGCTGGCCCAGCTCCATCTGGCCGTCCGCCTTGGGCAGGCCGTCTCCGCTCAGGTCGAAGAAGAGCAGGAGCCCGGTCATCTCGGTGGTGGCCACGAGCAGGTCGCCGTCGGGCGCGATGCCGAAGTGGGCGATCATGTGACCGTGCTCGCCGTGGGCGCCGTGCCCGCCCTGGTCCACGTTCGTCAGCTCCACGTCGCCGGTCTCCCGGTCCACCGTGGCGAGCTGGTTCTCCGCCAGGGAGGCGGTGTAGATGCGCGCTCCGTCGGGGGAGAGGGCCAGGGCGTGCGGACGGGGGAAGAACACGTCCACCTCATCGGCGCGCATGCCGTCCGTGCTGAACTCGCCCAGCCGCGCCGGAGGATTCACGGCGCTCATGGAACGGCCGGCGAAGAGCATGTCCGCGTCGGCGTCCAGGGCGAGCATGCCGGGCACCTCGAAGTCCACCCGCCCGACCAGCGTGTTGTCCCGGTCGAACTTGAGGACGCGGTTCTCCCCGATCAGCGATACGTACCAGAACGACCCGTCCGGCTCGACCGCCACGTGATGCGGCTTGGCGTTCGGCGTGAACCCCAGCTCCGTCAGATGGATCTCCTCGACGACGCGCTGCGTCGTCAGGTCGATCACCGTGATCATCGCTTCGTCCTGGCTGCAGACGTAGGCGTAGACCGGCGCCTCCTGCGGGCGCACGGGTCCGTTGCCGGCCGCGGCCGGAGCGGCCGCGCAGGCGGCCAGGACGATGGCGAGACCACCGATGGTGGCCCGGGTGTGCAAGCGGGGCATGGGGCCCTCGAGGTTGGGGATGACGGAGGCGGCCGGGCCGGGGGCCCGGCCGCCCGTTGGGCTAGAACACGGCGCGGCCGCGAGGACGCACCAGGAACAGACCCTCGGCACCGCTGGTGACGGCCACCACCCCGTTCTTGAAGAACGGGTAGTTGCTCCACGAGCCGCCGAAGCCGGGGTCGTTGGTGCCGTAGGGCACCGTGTCGAAATAGCCGACCTCGACCGGGTTCTCCACGTCGCTGATATCGAGCACCCGCAGTCCACTCTGGTAGTTGGACTGGTACATGCGGTCGCCCACGATGTAGAGGTTGTGGTCGCTGGACTTCTGCGTGCCGAAGTGCTCCTTGACCAGTTGCGGGTCGTCCAGATCGCTGACGTCCCAGATCAAGGTGCGCGTCTGCTCGACGGCACCCTGGAGCTCGTCGAGCTCGTCGTTCATGAAGAAGTAGCGCTGATCCTCGGTGAGCCAGCCCTGGTGGGAGTAGCCCACGTTCGGGTAGGAGGCCCGCGACAGGGCGACCGGGTTGCTCTTGTCCGTCACGTCGGCGATGGAGAGCGCCGTCTCGTTGGCGCCGAAGCAGATCTCCTTGCCTTCGTGCTCCGCGTCGGGGCCGCGGTAGACCACACACTGCGCATCGTGCGAGTAGCCCGTGGACGCGCGGCCGGTCTGCGCATCCGCGAAGCACCCCGCGAAGGTCGGGTTCTTGGGGTCGCGCACGTCGATCATGTGCAGCCCTCCGCCGCACGTCTCCCCGCCCATGCTGCTGCCCACGCTGTACGCGAAGCCGGTCTCTTCGTTGATGACGATGTTGTGGGCGCTGTGGATGTCGGTGTAGAGCGCGTCGGCCTCGAAGGTCTCCGGCGTGCCGTCGAAGTCCCGCAGGCGGGTCAGGTCGAAGACCTGCATGCCGTGGCTCCCGGCTCCGTCCGAGACGATGAAGGTGTGGTTCCGGTACACCTTCATGTCCCGCCAGGCGGCGGGATTGGCGCCGTCGGTCAGCGGCAGGTTGCCGAGGTAGACCGGGTTGAACGGATCGGTGACGTCCACGAACGCGGTGCCGTCCATACGGCCCACGATGGCGTACTCGCGCTCGGTGTCCGCATCGGTCCAGCCCCAGATGTCGTTCAGGCGCACACCGCGGCCGCCGCCCAGCTCGGCCACCGGCACGAACGACAGGAGATCCACCTCGGTGCAGGCGAAGGCCGTGGCCGAGCCCTCCGCGCAATCCACCTGGCCCCCGGCCACCCGGTCGAAGTTCTCCTCTTCGCTCATCAGGGTCTCGCTCTGCCAGACCCCGTCGGCGCCCCGCTCGTAGACCGCGACGCGGCCCAGCCCGAAGTCCGCGGCGGTCATGCCGACCGCAGCCAGGTCGCCGTCGACCGCCAGCGAGCCGCCGAAGCCGGTGCGCCCCTCGACGCCCGGCGACAGACGCGAGACCTGGTCGAACTGCCCCGACGGCCCGCGGCTGTAGACGTAGGCGGCGCCCTGTGCGCCCGCCGCCCCGGGCGCGCCCACCCAGATCTGCGCGCCGGCGTAGGCGACCGCCGAGCCGAAGGTCTCGCGCGGCCCCGCCAGGAACGGCAGGAGCTGCGCGGCCGGTACCCACTCCCCGCTGTCCGCGTCGCGCACGAAGGCGAACGCCGCGCCCATCTGACCTGCGGCGCGGGCCGCGCCGACGAGCAGCCGGTCCTCCCCGGCGGACAGCGCGTTGCCGAAGCGCACGCCGCGCTCGAGCCCGTCGAGCGGCAGCGGGCCGACCTCGGTCCAGCGGTTGCCCTGGAACCGGAAGCGGAAGACCGCGCCCGTCTGCTGATCGCGGAGGGGAGCGGCGACGAAGGCCTCGTCTCCGTGCAGCGCCACCTGGGTCCCGAACCCATCGGCGGCGCGCAGGTCGGCCGCGGCCATCTTGCCCACCTCGGTCCAGGCCCCGTCCGCGTTCCGCCGGAATGCGTAGACCGCGCCGCGTCGCATGCCCTGGTTGGGAGCGCCGACCAGCAGGTGTCCGCCCGACAGCGCCACCGACGCTCCGAAGCCGTCCCCTTCGGCGGCGTCCGAGCCCGTCAACTTCTGCGCCTCCCCCCAGGTGCCGGACCCATCGCGCTCGAACAGGTACAGCGCCCCGGCACCGCCGAGCCGCGTGACCGCGAGCAGGTCGCCGTCCGCTGCGAGCGCCGCTCCGAACCCGTCGGTCCCCTCCGCGTCGGACGCGGCGAGCCGCGCCTGTTCCGTCCAGGCCCCGCCGCTCTTGCGATAGACGTAGACGAGTCCCGAGCGGATGCGGTTCTGGGCCTCGCCCACCAGCACGTCCGCACCGGCGATCTCGACGGACGCGCCGAAGCCGGCCTGGAGGGCCGCCGGGGCGCCCGGGAAGCTCTGCGCGCGGGCGGTGGAAGCGGACAGCAGGATCGTCCCGGCCGCCAACAGGAAGGGGAGTCGGGGTCTGGTCATGCTCGCTCTCTGGGTTCCGTGGAAGGGCCCGACGACGGGGTCCGGCGGGCGCCGCATAGGGTACAGGAGGGCGGCGCCGCCGGTTCCCGCGCGCCTGGGGCAGCGGCGGGCGGTGTGCGTGCGCCGGCACCGTCTTGAGATGGGACCGGGGGCGCGCCAGGTTGCCGGCCATGCGCCCTCCGACCTCCGGGTCCCCACAACGGCTGATCCTCCTCCACGGATTCACGCAGTCCGCCCGGATCTGGGATCCGGTGCGGGCGGCGCTGGAGCCGCGGGAGAGCGTCGCGCTCGATCTGCCGGGCCACGGAGCCGGTTCGGATGAAGGGGGCTCGCTGGCCGAAGGCGCCGACCGGCTGGCGGAGCGCGGGGGGACCGGGACCTGGGTCGGCTATTCGATGGGGGGCCGCTACGCCCTCCACGTCGCGCTGGCCCATCCCGGACGGGTGGGGGGGCTCGTGCTCGTGGGCGCGCATCCGGGCCTGGAGGACGACGCCGAGCGCGCCCGCCGCCGCGCGGCGGACGAGGCCCTGGCCACTCGCCTGGAGCAGATCGGCGTCGACGCTTTCCTGGAGGAGTGGCTGGCCCAGCCGCTGTTCGCCGGGTTGTCCGCCGCCGCCCGTGCCCCCGAGGCGCGCCGGGGGAATCGCGCCGCGGGGCTGGCGCGCGCGCTGCGGGACGCGGGCACCGGCACGCAGGAGCCATTGTGGAACCGGCTCCCGGACCTGGCGATGCCGGTCCTGTACGTCGTCGGCGAGCGGGACGGGCGCTACCGCGCGGTGGGGGAGCGCGTCGTGGAGGCCCTGGGGGCGCGCGGGCGCCTGGCGGTCGTGCCCGACGCCGGGCACGCGGCGCCCTTCGAGCAGCCGGATGCCTTCGTCACGCTGCTGGTCCGCTGGTTGCGCGAGACCGCGGCCCCACCGCCTTCGTGAAGGGACGGCGGGCCGGAGCCGTAGACCCGGACAGTCTGCCGGAGGAACGAGGTCCCGATCCCCACCCACCGGCACCCGTCGGTCCACCCGGAGACGTCCATGCGCCGGCTGCTGCTCGCGATTGCACTCCTGACCCTGCCCACGCTCCTCGACGCCCAGGATCACCCCGCCGGTGACTGGACGGGGACGATCGAGGCCGGCGCCCTGCGCCTGCGCCTCGTGGTCCACCTCACGGGAACGGACGGCGCCTGGACCGGGACGATGGATAGCCCCGATCAGGGCGTGGACGGCCTTCCCCTGGCGGAGGTGCAGGCGGACGGCCGCGGGCTGACGTTCACGGTTCCCTCCATCCAGGGCCGCTACGAGGGGTCCTGGACCGATGGCGGGCGTCGGGTCCAGGGGACCTGGAGCCAGGGCGCGGCGTCGCTCCCGCTGACGCTGGAGCGCGCGACCGGCCCCGTGGCCCGGGAGCCCCGGCCCCAGGAGCCGGTGGGCGCGCTGCCCTACGAGGTCTCCGACGTGTCCTTCGCGGGTGGCGCGGCGGACGTCACCCTGGCCGGGACGCTCACCCTGCCCCCCGGCTCCGGTCCCTTCCCGGCGGTGGTGCTCATCAGCGGCTCGGGCCCGCAGGACCGGGACGAGACGCTCCTCGGCCACAAGCCGTTCCTCGTGCTCGCGGACCACTTCACCCGGGCGGGGATCGCCGTGCTGCGCTACGACGATCGCGGTGTGGCCGGCTCCACGGGCACCTTCGCTGCGGCCACCTCGGAAGACTTCACCGAGGACGCCGCCGCCGCCGTGCGCTTCCTGGCCGCCCGACCGGAGATCGATCCGGCACGCATCGGCCTGGTGGGGCACAGCGAAGGCGGGCTGGTGGCCCCTCTGGTGGAGACGCGCCACGGCGGCGTCGCCTTCCTGGTGTTGATGGCCGGTCCCGGTCTGCCCGGCCACGAGATCCTGGAGCTCCAGACCGGTCTGATCCTCGAAGCCAACGGGGCGTCCGCGGAGCAGGTGGCGGCGGCGGTGGCCCGGACGCGGGAGCTCGACCGCATGATCCTCGAGGCCGGGGACGATCGCGGGCTGGAGACCCGGCTCGTGGCCCGCATCGAAGCCATGGCACAGGCGATGGGCCGCCGTGAGCGCGCAGCGCAGGGCCTGACCCCGGAGGCCATCCGCGCCCAGGCGCGCGAGCTGGCGGGTCCCTGGTTCCGGTTCTTCCTCGCGTACGACCCCGTGCCCACGCTGCGCGCCGTGGACGTGCCGGTGCTGGCCGTCAACGGCGCCAAGGATCTGCAGGTCCCTTCACGGGCGAACCTGGACGCCATCGCCGAGGCGTTGCTGGCCGGCGGGAACGCGGACGTCACCACGCGGGTGCTCCCCGGGCTCAACCACCTGTTCCAGACGGCGGGCACCGGCTCGCCCGCAGAATACACGCAGATCGAGGAGACCGTGGCGCCGGCCGCGCTCGAGCTGATGACCGGCTGGATCCTGGAGCGCTTCGGGGGCTGAGGCCTCAGAACGTGCGGCCGAGCAGCAGATACCACGCGCCGCTCCCGCGGTCCGCCCGACCGTAGCCCAGCCACGCCGGTCCCAGGAACGTCTCCAGACCCGCGAAGACGGTCCCGCCCAGGCGCAGATCGTCCAGCGCGATGTCCCGGGTCCGCTCCCACGCGTTCCCGGCTTCGAAGGATGCACCCACGAACAGGCGGCCTCCGGCCAGGGTGGTGGGGACCGTCGCGACCGGGCGGTACCCCGTCAGCGCCAGCCGCGCGAGCTCGCTCCCGACGACCTGGCGGTTGCGCAGGCCGGACACGTCCAGGAAGCCGCCCAGCTCGAACGCGTCCCAATAGGGCAGGGGCGCGTCGAAGGACGTGGCGACGCGCCCGTGCGCCACCAGCGTGCCCGCGCGATTCGTCAGCGCCTTCAGCGCATGGAAGGAAAGGCGCGTGTACTCGGTCTCACCGCCCAGGACGCGGAAGGGACGCTCGACCCCCACACGGTAGGCCTCGCCGCGCGTCGGGAAGGCGCGATCGTCGAGCCGATCGACGCCCAGCCGCAGGTGCAGCGCGCTCACCCGCGTGGACGTCTCCAGCGAGTCGATGGGCCCCGTCCGGCGGTCCAGCTCCGTGCGTCCCAGCCACCAGCCGGCGCGCAGCTCCCCCCAGTTGCCCAGCTCCAACCCGGCGTCCAGCGCGCCGCCGTAGCGCGTGCGCCGGAGCTGCCCCACGCGGACCTGCCCGTCGAAGACATCCTCGAGGTCCCGGAACCACTCCAGACGCGGCGACACGAACAACCGACTGCGCGCACCGAGGGGCTGGTAGAGCTCGAGCCCGAAGCGACGTCGACGCCCGACCGAGACATCCGCCCGGGCCTCGCCGCCCCACCCGTTCAGCAACGAGGCGGTGTAGCTGACCAGCACGTCGAAGGCCGAGTTCCCACCCAGGTCGTCGGCGAACCCCAGGCCGAACCGGACATAGTTGGGTCCCCACGGCTCCGGGACCACGTCGACCACCAGGCCGGTGTCGGCGGCCTCCACGGCCCAGCGGACCCGGACCGACTCGAACCAGCCCATGCCGTAGATGCGGTCGATGCCCCGCGTGAGGGCGTCGATGTCCAGCGGCCGGTGCGCGGCGATGCCCAGCGTCTCGCGCAACGTCGACGACGCCATGCGCGATCGGTTGTCGATGTGCACGAAGGCGGGCACGGTCGCGGGCGGCTCGGGATCGGTCCGGTCCTCCCGCCACCGGCGATAGGCGTCTTCGGAGAGCGACCACTGCCGCAGGCGCAGGGCCGCCCGCTCGGTCGCGCGCTCGCCCGCGGTGATCGCGGCGGGCGCGTCCTCGAAGGACGTGAAGCGCACCGAGTCGAGCTGGGGCCGGATCAACACGTCGCGCCCCGGACGCAGCAGCGCCGTCTGCTCCGCCGTCATGGCCTGGAAGGGGAAGCGGAACGCCTGCTGCGAGATGTCCAGCGCCGTGGCCAGGTTCTCCCGCGCCATGGGCGGGGTCGCGACATCCACGGCGATGATCACGTCCGGGTCGAAGCGCAGCGCAACGTCGATCGGAAGGTTGTTGCGCAGGCCTCCGTCGACCAGCAGGTGTCCGTCGATCTCGACCGGGACGAACACGCCGGGGATGGCGACGCTGGCGCGGATCGCGTTCGACAGGCTGCCGCTGCCCAGGGCGACGGTCTCGCCCGTCCCGATGTCCACCGCGACGGCGCGGAACGGCACGGGCAGGGAATCGAAGTCCTGCACCGGCCCGAGCGGGAGTGTGAGCGCCATGAAGCGGGTGCTGAGGTTCTGGCCCGTCACGAGGCCGCGCGGCAGCACGAGGGAACCGTCGCGGAAGCCCAGCTCCAGCTGCACGGGCAGCGTGCGGTCGTCCTGCCGCCGGCGGTAGTTGAGGTCGGCGCGGGGCGGGCTGCCACGGAAGACGTCGCCCCAGTGGATGGAGAGCGCTTCGCGCTCGATCTCGGTGGCGGTGGCACCCGCGGCGAAGAGCCCGCCGACGACCGCACCCATGCTGGTGCCGACGACGACATCCACCGGGATGCGCATCCGCTCGAGCGCGCGCAGCACCCCGATGTGCGCGGCCCCGCGCGCGCCGCCGCCGCCCAGCACGAGCGCGACGCGCGCGCGGGGCGGGGTCTGGGCCTGGAGGGGCAGCAGGGTGCCCGCGAGGAGGAGCAGGGTGGCGGAGCCCGCCCGTGCGGTGCGGCGCGCGAGCGCGCGGAGCGGCCGGAGACCGGACCCGTGGGCGCCGCGCATGCCTGTTCGGGTCCCCGACACCCCGCCCCCTTCGTGGAAGGACCGGCTTCCGTGCGTCGGGACGTCATCCGTGGGCTCGCCGCCCGACGATCCGGGCCCGACCGGCCGAAGGGCGTGCTACTCGTCTCGGGGATGGAGGTGCCCGTCGGGGGGCGGGAAGGCCGCCTGGGCGCGGGCGAACGCCTCCGGGGTGTCGAGGTCCGTCAGCACGGACGGGGTGTCGACGGGCACCTCGCACACCTCGGCGCGGTGGGCCTCCAGCAGGCCGCGCGCACCCACGTCGCCCTCCAGGCCGGCGAGTGCCCCGAAGTGCCGCCGGCCCCACAGGACCGGGTTGCCGCGCGTGCGGTCGTGCACGGGCACGCAGACATGCACGCCTTCGTCCGGCGCGAAGGCGTCCAGCAGGCGCGCGAGGTCGCCCGCGCCCACCAGCGGCATATCCGCCAGCGCCACCAGGACCCCGTCCAACGCTTCGTCCGCGAGGGCGTCGAGACCGACGCGCAGCGAGGTGCTGAGCCCTTCGGCGAAGCGGGGGTTGTGCGCGAAGCGCAAGGACCGCCCCGTCAGCGCCGTGCGCACCGCGTCGGCGTCGTGGCCGGTGACCACCACCACCGGAGCGGCGCGTGACGCGACGAGCGCGTCGGCCGCCCACGTCACGAGGGGCCGCCCGGCGAAGGGCTCGGTGAGCTTGTTGGGCCCGCCCATGCGGGACGACCGACCCGCGGCCAGCAGGATGGCGCCCACGCGCGGAGGCCTCCGCTCCTCCTCCGCGGCGCGCCGGGGTCGACCCCGGGCCGCGCTCTCCTTGTACAGGCCGCCGGCGCCCAGCCCCGCCATCCACGCGGGCGACAGATCCAGTCCGGCGAGCACGCGCTCGAGCACGGGATCGAAGCCGCTGCGGGCGGGCGCGCGGGCGCACCCGGGCACGCCCAGGACCGTTCCGCCGTCCAGCTCCCCGTGGAAGAGCAGGTTGCCGGGGTCGGCCGGGATGCCCACGCGCAGCACGCGGCCGCCCGCCCGCGTCACGGCCTCCGGCAGGACGTCGCGTCGGTCGCTGGTCTGGGTGGCGCCGAACAGCAGCACGGGATCCAGGCCGTCGGCGCGCTGCGCCGTCAGCACGGCGGCCACGGCCGCGCGCTCGTGCGCGACCACGTCCACCCGGTCCAGCCGGGCCCCGAGCGCTTCCACGCGGGCCCCTACGGCCACCTCCGCGAGCGCGGCCTTGCGGGCGGGCTCATGCGGCAGCGTGGTGACGATCAGCCCCACCCGCGCCGGGCGGAACGGGTGGAGCGTCAGCAGCGGTGCACCGGCCACCCGCGCCTCCACCGCCCCCACGACGGGGTCGGGCACCGCGAAGGGGATGATCTTCACGGTGGCGACGAGCTGCCCGGCCTGGACGGCCGTTCCGTCCGGCACCGTGGAGGCGGTCACGGCCTCGTCCACTCCGTTCAGGCCTGCCACGCCGGCGGCGTCCACCTGCACCACGCCCGCGCGGACGGCGCTCACGTTGGCGCGGCCGGTCGCGGCCGGGCCGACCTCGAGGTGGGGCCCGGCCAGCAGCGCGACCACCCGGGCGGCCGCCGCGTCCTCGGACAGGTCGCCCGGCTCGAGCCGGACCACCTCCACCTCCGTGTGGCCGGCGGCAGCCAGCCGGGTCACCTCGTCCGGCCCGAGCAGCAGCCCCTTGCGCAGCACGCCGTCGGGGAGGCGCACGCTGTGCGCGAGCACCGTGCCCGCGAGGGCGTCGAGGGGGAGGGGACCGAAGCGCACGCCCGGGCGCTACGAGCGCAGGGCGCCGAGGACCTGCGCCAGGATCGCGAGCGCGATCTCGCCCGGCGTGCGGGCCCCGAGATCCAGGCCCACGGGGGCCCGGATGCGCTCCAGCGCGGACGGCGCGAGGCCACCCGCCGCGAGTCGCTCGACGCGCCGCGCATGGGTGCGACGGCTGCCGAGCGCCCCGACGTAGAAGACCGGCGCCGCGAGCGCGGCCACCAGCGCGGGGTCGTCCAGCTTGGGGTCGTGCGTCAGCGTCACGACGGCGGTGCGGGCGTCCAGCCCCAACGCGCCGAACGCCTCGTCCGGCCAGGCATGCACCAGACGCACGCCGGGGAAGCGCTCGGCCGTGGCCCACGCCGTCCGCGGGTCCACCACCGCGACCTCGAAGCCGGCGGGTGGAGCCAGGGCGGCCAGCGCCTGCGCCACGTGCACCGCGCCCACGACGATCACGCGCGGCTCGGGGTTGAAGGGGCGCAGGAACCAGCGCCGCCCGTCCACGTCGTGCACCGCGGCCGTGTCGGCCCGCAGCGCGACCGCTGCCGCGGCCTGGAGCGGGTCCGGGGCGGGGACCGCGTCCGCATCGAACTCGAGCAGACGCGCCTCGGGCTCGCCGTCCAGGGCGGTGGCCAGCACCTGCGCGCGGCGCGTTCCTGCGCTGGCCGCCACGCCCTCCAGGAGCTCGACCCTCACGTGATCGGCTCGATGCGGATCTCGACGCGGCCGCCGCAGGCCAGCCCGACCTCCCAGGCCTCTTCGTCGCTCACCCCGTAGGCGACGACGGTCGGGACGTCGGACGCGAGCACGCGACGCGCTTCGTCGACGACGGCGTTCTCGACGCACCCGCCCGACACCGAGCCCACGAAGCGCCCGTCCTCCCGCACCGCGAGGTAGCTCCCGGCGGGGCGGGGAGCGGACCCCCAGGTGGAGAGCACGGTGGCCAGCGCCACCCGGGCGCCCTCCCTGGTCCAGGCCGCGGCTTGCGCGAGCACCTCCCGGTCAGTTCCCATGTCGGGAATGTGACCGACGCACCGCCGCGCGGGCAACGACCGCGCCTGCCTCGAACGGGAGGAGTGCTCCATGCGGGCCGTTCCAGTCCGGCTCCGGCCGGCCCTGCTGGCCGTCGTCCTGGCTGCGTGCACCCCGTCCGCACCTCCGTCCGGCGACCCCGAACGCATCGACCCGGCCGCGGGGTGGGAAGAGGGGGTCGAGCGGCTGCGGGCGTTCATCCGGACCGAGATGGAGGCGAAGGGCCTCCCGGCGGTGTCCGTGGTGCTCGTGGACGACCAGACGCCCGTCTGGGCCGAAGGCTTCGGGTGGGAGCGGCCCGCCGATTCGGTTCCCGCCAGCGCCACCACCGTCTACCGGGTCGGCTCCGTGTCCAAGCTGTTCACCGACCTGGCCGTCATGCAGCGGGTGGAGCAGGGCGCGCTGGACCTGGACGCGCCGCTCGCGGACCTCGTGGCGGGGGCGCTGCCCCCCGACGAGGGCACGCCGATCACGCTGCGGCAGCTCATGTCGCACCGCTCAGGTCTCGTGCGCGAGCCGCCGGTGGGCCACTACTTCGACGACACCGGGCCCACGCTGCTCGCCACCGTGCAGAGCCTGGGCAAGACCCGCCTGGTCTATCCGCCGCTCACGCGCACCAAGTACTCCAACGCCGGGATCGCCGTGGTGGGCTACGCGCTGGAGCAGCATACGGGCGAGGACTTCGCGGGCCTGCTGCAGCGCGACGTGCTGGCCCCACTGGGGATGGAGAGCAGCGCCTTCGAGCCGGGTCCGGCGTTGCAGCAGCGGCTCGCCCGGGCGTCCATGTGGACCCTCGACGGACGCGAGACCCCGGCGCCCGGGTTCCAACTCGGCATGGCGCCCGCCGGCAGCATGTACACGACCGTCCTCGACCTCGGACGGTTCCTGGGCATGCTCTTCGCCGGGGGCGTGGGGCAGGGGGGTCGCATCGTGGAGCAGGCCACGTTGGACACGATGTGGACCCCGCAGTTCCAGCCGGCGGGCACGGCCGACGGGGCGGGGCTCGGGTTCTTCATCGATGCGCTGGACGGCCACCGCGTCGTGCGGCACGGGGGCGCGATCTACGGGTTCGCCACCGAGCTCGCCGCCCTTCCCGACGAGCGCCTGGGCGTCGTGGCCGTCACGTCCCTGGACATCGCCAATCCTGTCGTGGAGCGCATCGCCGACGCGGCGCTGCGCACCGCGCTGGCCATCCGGGCCGGTGGGCCGCTGCCCGAGCTCGTCTCCACGTCCCCGCTGGCGCCCGAGCGCGCCGAGCGCCTGGAGGGGCGCTATGTCCGCCCGGACGGGACGGCCTCCTTCGATCTGCACGAGCGGGCCGGCCGGCTGTTCCTGGACCCGGTGGCGGGCGGCTCCGTGGCCGAGCTCCGCGCGCTCGGCGACACGCTCGTCGTCGACGACCGCACCGCCTGGGGGGCGCGGTTCGTCGAAGCGGCCGAGGGGCTCGTCTCCGCCGACGGGACGGTGCTGCGCCGTACGCAGCGGCCCCTGCCGCCGCCACCTCCCGCCCGCTGGGAGGGGCTGATCGGCGAGTACGGGTGGGACCACAACACGCTCTACGTCCTGGAACAGGACGGGCAGCTGCAGGCGCTCATCGAGTGGTTCTTCCGCTACCCGTTGATCGAGGAGGGGCCCGACCGTTTCCGGTTCCCCGATCGGGGTCTGTACGACCACGAGACGCTGGTCTTCGAGCGCGACGCGGATGGACGCGCCACGCGGGCCGTGCTGGCGGGTTCGGTGG
Source organism: Gemmatimonadota bacterium (assembly GCA_041390125.1). Lineage (NCBI taxonomy): Bacteria > Pseudomonadati > Gemmatimonadota > Gemmatimonadota bacterium. The sequence continues at coordinate 98,347 of JAWKQN010000004.1, forward strand.
TCTTCGAGCGGCGTGCGCTCTCCGGTGAGGACGGCAGCACGTTCCGGATCGAGCCCACGCGCACGGCGGAGGAGCTGAGACCCGAGGCCCTGGCGGCGTCTCCGCCCGTGGAGGAGGGCCGCTTCCGCCCGACGGAGCTCGTGGAGCTGGTGACGCTCGACCCCTCGATCCGCCTGGACGTGCGCTACGCGACGACGAACAACTTCATGGGCGCGCGCTTCTACGACGAGCCCCGCGCATTCCTGCAACGGCCCGCCGCGGAGGCGCTCGTGCGCGCCCACCGCGCGCTGGCGCGGGACGGGTACGGACTGCTGGTGCACGACGGCTACCGTCCCTGGTACGTGACGAAGATGTTCTGGGATGCGACCCCGCCGGAGCAGCGCCTGTTCGTCGCCGATCCCGCCTCGGGGTCGCGGCACAACCGCGGCGCGGCGGTGGACCTGACGCTCTACGACCTGCGCACCGGCGAGCCCATCCGGATGGTCAGCGGCTACGACGAGTTCTCCGACCGGGCCTTCCCGGACTATCCCGGGGGCAGCGATCGTGAGCGCTGGCTACGCGAGCGGTTGCGCGAGGCCATGGAAGACGAGGGCTTCCACGTCTACGAATGGGAGTGGTGGCATTTCGATCATGGGGAGTGGCGCGAGTACGCCCTCGGGAACCAGACCTTCGACCGGATCGGGCGTTGAGGCCGCTCCGCCTCGCCCGGCGCTGCGGGCCAGGCCCCGGCCTTGCAGGCCTCAGCGTCGTCTGCGGGTGTCGCCCTCGTCCCGGACGAGCCAGTTGAGCAGCATGCTGACGATGGAGACCACCAGGGCCCCGAGGAGGGCCGGGCCGAACCCGTCCACGTCCAACACCGACGACAGGGAGGACGTGACGGCCAGCATGGCGGCGTTGACCACCAGCGTGAAGAGACCGAGCGTGACGACGATCAGCGGGAAGCTGAAGAACGTCACGAGAGGCTTGAGCAGCGCGTTGACCAGCCCGAAGATCGCCGCGACGATCACGATGTCGATCGGCTCCCCCACGAGGGAGACCCCGTCCACCAGGCGGGCGGCGGCCCAGAGGGCGACGGCGTTGACCAGGAGTCGGAGCAGCAGCGCGCGCATGGACGGATCCGGCTGGCGTGGACGGGCTGGCCGACCCTACGCGGTCGGCAGCGCGCCGGTGTCAGGTGCGGTTCCCCCGAAGGTAGATCCGGTCCCGTGACTCCCAAAGGCTCGCGCCGCATGTGGATGCTGATGCTGGTCCTGACCCTGGCAGCGGCGGCGGCCGGCGCGTGGTGGACATTGGCTCCACCCATCGCCGGGCCCTGGGCGGACGACCACGCCGAGCTGCCCCGGGTGGAGTTCGCCGGCCGCACGGTCACGGTGCAGGGGTACCGGAACTTCGAGTACCGCTCCGCCAGCGAGTACGTCCCGCGCTACGAGACGCGCACGTTCGATCTGGACGCCCTGGAGTCGGTCTGGTACGTCCTGGTGCCGTTCTCCACCGACTGGCGCGGGCCGGCCCACTCGTTCCTCACGTTCGGGTTCGCCGACTCCACCTTCGTGTCCGTGTCGGTGGAGGCGCGCCGACAGATGGGCAGACCGTACTCGATGCTCGGGGGGATGCTCCGCCGCTTCCAGGTCATCTACGTCGTGGGTGAGGAGAAGGACCTCCTCGGCGTACGCGCGGTGCATCGGGAGGACGACGTGTATCTCTACCCCATCCGCGCCACCCCCGAAGGGGTCCGCGCGCTCTTCGTGGAGATGCTGGAACGGGCGAACGCCTTGCGGGAGCGGCCGGAGTTCTACAACACGCTCTTCAACAACTGCACGACGAACATCCTCGCGCACGTCAATCGCGTCAGCCCCCGCCACATCCGCTATGGCCCGGGGATCCTGCTGCCCGGGTACTCCGACCGGGTCGCGCTCGAGAACGGGCTCATCGACACCGAGTTGACGCTGGAGGAGGCCCGCGCGCGCTTCCGGGTCGGTGACCGGGCGCGCACGCACTGGGTCGACCCGGCGTTCTCCACCCGCATCCGGGAGACGCAATGACGGTGCGGGTGGGCACGTCCGGCTTCGCCTACAAGGAGTGGAAGGGGTCCTTCTATCCGGAGGATCTGAAGAATGCGGACATGCTGCGCTTCTACGCGGAGCGGTTCGCGAGCGTGGAGATCAACAACACCTTCTACCGCATGCCGAGCGTGTCGGTGCTGGAGGGATGGCGCGCACAGGTGCCGGACACCTTCCAGTTCGTCCTGAAGGCGTCCCAGAGGATCACGCACCGGAAGCGCCTGAAGGATGCGGGGGACGAGATGGACTACTGGGTGGCCACCGCGGGGACGCTGGGGACACAGCTCGGCCCCACGCTCGTCCAGCTGCCCCCCAACCTGAAGGTGGACGTGCCTCGCCTGGAGGGCTTCCTGGACCAGGTCCCGCGCGGGTTCCGGTGTGCCTTCGAGTTCCGCCATCCGTCCTGGGCGGCCGAGCCCGCCGTCCGCGCCGCGTTGGAAGCCGCGGGCGCGGCGTGGGTGATCGCGGACGCCGACGAGGACGATCTCCTACGGGTGGAGCGCACGGCCCCCTTCGTCTATGCGCGGCTGCGGCGCGTGGCCTACACGGATGCGGACGTGGGTGAGTGGGCCCGACGGCTGGTGGCGTTGGACGCGGAGGATCTCTACGTCTTCTTCAAACACGAGGACGAGGGCACCGGCCCGGCGTTGGCGGCCCGCTTCCTGGAACACGTGGAGGCGGCCCGATGAGCGAGCGTGTGTGGACCCTGGACGTGCCGGGCGCTGGTGCCGTGACGGCGTTGCTCCGCGAGCCCCCGGACGCGCGCGGCCTCTACGTGTTCGGGCACGGGGCCGGCGCCGGGATGCGCCACGCCTTCATGGACGCGGTCGCCGCGCGCCTGGCGGGCGTGGGCGTAGGCACCCTGCGCTATCAGTTCCCGTACATGGAGCGGGGCAGCAAGCGGCCCGACGCCCGACCCGTGCTGCTGGCGACCGTCCGGGCAGCCGTGGCAGCGGCCACCGCGCACACGGACCTGCCGCTCTGGGCCGGGGGCAAGTCCATGGGGGGCCGCATGACCTCGCTCGCCCAGGCCGAGGCGCCGCTGCCCGGTGTGCAGCGGCTCCTCTTCTTCGGCTATCCGCTCCACGCGGCCGGGCGGCCGTCCACCGAGCGGGCGGCCCACCTGTCGGACGTGGACGTCCCCATGCTCTTCCTCCAGGGCGAGCGGGACGCCCTGGGCGCGCCCGCGCTGCTGGCCTCCGTCCTGGCCGGGGTGCACGCGCCGGCCACCCTGCACGTGCTCGCCGGGGCCGACCACGGCTTCCACACCCGCAAGAAGGACGGACGCACCGGAGAGGAGGTCCTCGACGAGGCCGTCGCCACCTTCGCGGCCTGGACGGCCGGGGCGGGGTCGTGAGCGCCCGCTGCGCGGAGTGCGGCGCGCCCTGGCCCGACGCCGAAGCACCGCGCTGCAGCGCCTGTGGCGCGGACGGCCGTCTGGGCGCGCTCACGGCCGAGCGGGCCCCCAGCCGGCAGGTGCTCGTGCGCGACTTCCTCATCTTCGAGCTGAAGCTGCTGCTGGACGGCGCCATGGACCTGATCCTGGGCCCCATCGCCGCGGTCGTCTTCCTGCTCGACCTCGCGGTGGGCGGACCCCACCTGGGCAAGCGCTTCTACCGGGTGTTGCGCTTCGGGGAGCGCTGGGATCTGTGGCTCAGCCTCTACCAGCCGGCCCGCGAGGCGGACGCCCGCGAGGACGGCCTGTTCGCCGCGGGGGCCCGCGGCGCCGACTCGCTCATCGGAAAGCTGGAGGAGCTGCTGACCGATCCGCGCCTGCCCGACGGCACCCGCCGCCGGATCGAGGAATGGGTGGCGCGCCTCGACGACGACGCCTCGCGCAGCGAACCGGAGGACGAGCGGTGAAGGAGGATCCGTCCCGGACGGGACGGAGGAGGCGGGGGGCTACTTGTACCGATACGTGACGCGGCCGCGCGTCAGGTCGTAGGGCGACATCTCGACCTTCACCCGGTCCCCTTCGAGGACGCGGATGTAGAACTTGCGCATCTTGCCCGAGAGGTAGGCGAGGATCTCGTGCCCGTTCTCGAGTTGCACGCGGAAATTGGCGTTCGGAAGCACCTCGGTGACGGTGCCTTCCATTTCGATCGCGTCGTTGGCCATCCACTCCGTTCCAGATCAGAAGCGTTCAACGTCCCCGAAGATAGTACCTCGGCGCCAGCGCCCGAGCAACGAGAATCCCCCTGACCTCCTGGAGACCGCGTGGCCGAGCCCTGGTTCACCCCCGACCTGTTCCGCTTCCTGCAGGATCTCGCCGACAACAACCGCCGGGGCTGGTTCGAGGACAACCGGGACCGCTACGAGGCGACCCTGAAGGAGCCCGCGCTGGCCTTCATCGCCGCCTTCGGACCCCGGCTGCACACGGTCTCCCCGCACTTCCGGGCCGACCCGCGACCGGTCGGCGGCTCGCTCTACCGGATCCACCGCGACGTGCGCTTCTCGAAGGACAAGAGCCCCTACAAGACCCATCTGGGCATCCACTTCCGGCACGAGCAGGCCCGGACCGCGCACGCGCCCGGCTTCTATCTGCACGCCGAGCCGACCCAGGCGTTCCTGGGTGTGGGGATGTGGCGGCCCGAGCGCGACGCCCTGGAGCGGGTGCGGGAGCGCATCGCAGAGGATCCCGCCGCCTGGGGTCGCGCGCGGAACGGGCGCGCCTTCGCGCGCCGCTTCGAGCTGGCCGGCCACAGCCTGGTCCGCCCGCCGCGCGGGTACGACGCCGACCACCCGGCCATCGACGACCTGAAGCGCAAGGACTTCATCGCCGTGGCCGCCCTGGCGCCGGACGACCTCACCCGCCCCGACCTGGACCGGCACCTGGGCACGCTGTGCCGGGAGGCCACCCCCTTCATGCGGTTCCTCTGCGAGGCGGTAGGCGTGCCGTTCTGACCCCGGAGAGCGCGACGGACCCGAGGCAGGGACACCGCGGCACCGGACCTGTCCCGGCGGCCGGCGATGGCCGGGACCGCACCTCCGCGAACGCCCCCGAGGGGCGCGCCACCCTCGCGGGAACACGACGCGGGCGGCTCCGCTAGTACCCGGGGATGGCACGACGAATCCTTTGGATGGCTCTGGTCCTCTGCGTCGCCGGGACCGGTCCCCTGGCCGCCCAGATCCGGGGGCGCGTGGTGGACGACGCCGGTGCGCCCCTGGCCGACGTGCTGGTCGAGGCATGGAGCGCCTCCGACCGCCTCGCCACGACCCGCAGCGACGGCGAGGGGCGGTTCGCGTTCACCCGCCCGATCGCCGAGCGGGCCCGTAGTCTGTACCTGTACCGGCTGGGCTACCAGGCCATGCGCCCCGAGGTCGAATCCGGCCTGACCGAGCGCACCTACCGCATGCGGGCCGACCCCGTGGTCCTCGACGGGATCGTCGTGGGGGTGGAGGAGCCGGTGTGCCGGGTGGAGGAGGACCACGAGGCGCGCGCGCTCTGGGAGGCGGCCACCGATCGCTATGACCGGGGGATCGCCGACCTGGGGATCGCGACCTACCTCGCCTCGGCCATCGCAGCGGTGCCGATCTCGGAGCTGGGTCCGCTCGACGTCGAGCATCCCGGGACCCAGCAGCGCGGCTCGGCCCCGCTCTTCCGCGCCAGCTGGGCCCGACGGGTGGAGCGCACTGGATACGCGCGCCGCTTGTCGGCAGCCAGCCCCGATGGCATGTACGTCGCGTGGGGCTACCCGCCGCTCGAGGCCGACTTCGCCACCCACTTCGTCGACCCCGTGTTCGGGAAGCTGCACCGCTTCTCGGTCGAGGAGCAGACGGCCGACGGATGGCTGCTCCGGTTCTGCCCCAAGGACGAGGATCGGCCCAGCATCCGTGGGCTGCTCAAGGTGTCCGCTGCCGACACCACGCTGACGTGGGCGGAGTGGACCTTCCGTACGGAGCCGCCGGAGGAGGGCGCCGGGGGACGGGTGGTCTTTGCCAACGCCGGACCCGAGGCGCGGCCCTGGCCGCTGCCCGCCGAAGGCATGTTCTGGCGGCGGCTCGAAGGCAGCACCTACAAGGAGCGCTACCAGCGCTACGAGGGGTGGCTGGTCTCTCCGGGGGATTCCGTGCCCTTCCTGCCGGTCCGGGATTCGATCCGCGCGACGCGCTGAGCGTCGACCTTGCCCGGGCGGAGCCGGATCGGTAAGACGTCCGGCATGAAGCGACTGCTGCTGCTCCGCCACGCCAAGTCCAGCTGGGACGACCCCACGCTCGACGACTTCGATCGTCCGCTCGCGCCCCGCGGCCGCGCGGACGCCCCCCGGATGGGACGCCACCTGCGGGCGCAGGGATGGATCCCGGACCGGGTGCTGTGCTCGCCGGCCCGACGCGCGGTCGAGACCTGGCAGGCGGTGGCCCCCGAGCTGGGTGAGGACCCGGAGGTCGAGCAGGACCGGACGATCTACATGGCGGCGCCGTCGACGCTGCTGCGGCGCATCCAGGCCGTGCGCTCGTCCGAGGACCGCCTGATGCTCGTGGGCCACAATCCCGGCATGGAGGAGCTGGCCCGTCGGCTGGTGGGCGACGGCCGCCGCAAGGACGTGGAGCGGCTGGAGACCAAGTACCCCACCTGCGCATTGGCCGTCTTCGACGTGGACGTCGAGGCCTGGCGTGACGTGGAGTGGACACGCGCCACGCTCGTGGACTTCGTGCGCCCGAAGGACCTGGACGGATGAGCACGCGGCGCCCGGACGCGTCCGCGTTCTTGAGCGCCTACTATCTGGGTGGGACGCTGCTGTTCTGGGTGCTGGATGTCCTCGTGCAGGCGCCCGTGCGGGTCGCGCTGTCCACGCCGCGCGCGCGTGCCGCCTACTATGTGGGCCTGCTCGCGATCGGTGCGGTCTGCCGCTGGCGGCCGCGGTGGGCTCCGGTCGCGGGCATCGCCGAGAGCGCGCTCAATCTGACCCTGATCTTCGTGGGCCTGTGGCTGCCGATCGTGGCGCTCTCCGATGCCGTCCTCGCGGGTGGTGATCCGGCGGCGCCGCACTCCCTGTTCCGCGTGCTCAACGCCGTGCTGTCCGTGGCGGTGCTCACGTACGCGCTCCGGCGCAATGAACGCGCGCTGCTGCGCATGGCGGGGGGGCGACGGTGACTCCCACGCGACGCGGGTTCGTGACGGCGCTGGGACCGCTGACGCTCGCGCCATTCGTGGGATGGTCCGGCCGCGGCGCCGCGCCGTCCGTGGATGGGCCGCGCCTGCTGGAGCGCTTCCACGGCCTCGCGCGTTTCGGCGCCACGCCCGAGGGCGGCATCTCCCGCGTCGCGTTCTCCGACGCCGATCTGGCCGCGCGCGCCTACCTCACCGACTGGATGCGTGCGGCCGGGCTGGACGTGCACGTCGACGTGGCGGGCAACCTGGTCGGGCGTCGTCCGGGCCGCGAGGACCTGGCCCCGATCTGTCTGGGCTCGCACATCGACTCCGTCCCCGAAGGCGGGAACTTCGACGGGCAGGTGGGATCGGCGGCAGCCGTCGAGGTTGCGCATACGTTGCTGGACAGCGGAGTCCGGCTGCGGCATCCGCTCGAGGTGCTGATCTTCCCCAACGAGGAGGGCGGCAAGACCGGGAGCCGTGCGCTGGCCGGGGAGGTGGGCGCGGAGGAGATGACGCTGCCCACCGCGAGCGGCTTCACCATCGGGGAAGGTCTGGCGCGCATCGGCGGGGATCCCGCCCGGTTGGCCGAGGCCGCGCGCGGCCCCGACTCCGTCGCGGCCTTCTTCGAGCTGCACATCGAGCAGGGGGGTGTGCTCGACCGCAGGGGGATCCCGATCGGGGTGGTGGAAGGCATCGTGGGGATCCGGCGCTGGCGCGTGACCGTGGAGGGGCATCAGAACCACGCCGGCACCACGCCCATGCCCGACCGGACGGACGCGATGGTCCTGGCCGCGCGCGTGGTGGTGGCCATCGACGACGTGCTCCGGGCGCGGCCCGGAACCCACGTGGGCACGGTCGGGCAGATCGAGGCGTTCCCGGGTGCGGCCAACGTGATCGCGGGCCGGGTGGTGCACACGCTGGAGATCCGCGATCTGCGCATGGAGACCATCGACGCGCTCTTCGCCGACGTGCGTGCGCGCGCCGAGGCGATCGCCGACGGGGCCGGGGGACGCGTCTCGTTCGAGCCGTACTACGTCAGCTACGCGGCGCCGACCGAGGAGCGCTTGCGCCGCCATGTCGAGGCCAGCGCCGAAGCGCTGGGCCTCGAGACGCTGCGCCTGCCGAGCGGCGCCGGGCACGACGCGCAGAGCATGGCGCGGCTCGGTCCCATCGGGATGATCTTCGTGCCGAGCGTGGACGGGATCAGCCACTCCCCCGACGAGCTCACGCGGGACCCGCACATCGTGCAGGGCGCGAACGTCCTGTTGGGCACGGTGCTGGCCGCCGACGCGGACTGACGCGTCCACACGCACGGACGTGCACCGGTGCGCTGACACGGGCGCCCGACCTCGCGGGCTCCCCCCGCTGCCGCCCCCGGCTCTCTCCTCAGAAGCGGTAGTCCAGCGCGTGCGCGAGCCCCTCCAGGTGGAGCCGCACGATCCCGCTGGAGGCGCCGTACGACGCGCGGTACCGCTCCGCGACCGGGGTCAGGTCGAAGCGGAGGGTGGTCTGCAGAAGCCCGTCGCAGGGGTCGTCTCCTGCGTCGTGGGCGAGGATGAGCGCCAGTCCCACGGGCCACGATTCCTGGAAGGAACCCTGACCCACCACCTGGAAGCGATGCTCCGCGCACCCGCCACCGTAGCGGACCTCCAGGGTCAGCGTGTCTCCGGCGACGGCGCCACGCAGGATCTCCACCGGATCGCGCGCCCACGAGGCCGGCGCGCCGGAGCCGAACGTCACCGCGGAGGACAGCTCCTCGAGCCGCAGGTCCGCGGGCGAGGACGCGTCACACGCGTGCTGGAGGACTGCCACGATGAACACGGCGGTCAGGCAGCGTCTACGGCTTCGGGTCATGCGTCTCCTCCGGGTTCAGAGGGAAACGCGCGAGCGGGCCGGGAACGGACGCCCCGGGGTCGCACGCCCCCGGAAGGGGCCGCTACCCGCGGAAGCGCCCGGCCAGACGGGACAGCGCCCCCACCAGATCCGGCCTCAGCGTGAGCAGCCCCTCGAAGGGGTCGCGCTTCTGCCGGCGCACCCGCTCGGGCACGGAGCGGATGGTGTGGTCGCGCAGGTCGAGCGTGTCGTCCACCTCGCTCCAGTGGAGCGGTGTCGAGACCGGGGCGTGCGGGAGGGGGCGCACCGAGAACGGGGCCACCAGGAGCTGCCCGGAGCGGTTCTGCAGGAAGTCCACGTAGACCTTCCCTTCGCGCTTCCTGGGATTGCGCGTGACGGTGGCCTGATCGGGCAGCTCCTGCACGACCACCCGGGCCAGCAGCTCGCCGAGCGTGCGGGACTGGTCGTAGGTGCAGCGGCCGCCGAGCGGGATCAGCACGTGCAGTCCCGTCGATCCGGACGTCTTGATGAACGCGGGCAGGCCGATCTCGTCGGTGACCTCGCGGATGAGCAGCGCGCACGCCACCACGTCGGCGAACGGCGCGTCCTTGGGATCGAGGTCCAGGATGCACCAGTCGGGATGCTGGAGCGTCGCGACGCGGCTCGACCACACGTGCAGCGGGATGGCCGCGGAATTGGCCACGTAGAGCAGGGATTCGAGATCGTCGCACACGAAGTACCGCAGCTCCTTCTCGGAGCTCTCACTCCACACCGTCTCCAGCCGGAGCCAGTCCGGCGCGAAGTCCGGCGCGTTCTTCTGGTAGAAGCTCTTGCCCTCGATGCCGTCCGGGTAGCGGGTGAGCACGAGCGGCCGGTCCGCCAGGTACGGGAGCAGGGCGGGGGAGATGGTGCGGTAGTACTCGATGAGGTCGCCCTTGGTGTACCCTTCCGCCGGCCAGAACACCTTGTCGAGGTTGGTGAAGTGGACCACCCTCGCAGCCGCGTCGTTCACGACCTCGACCGGCTCCTCCAGCGTGTCGGTCCGCAGGCGGAGGACGCAGTCCGTGGGCGGCTTGTCCTCCCGGAGCCGTACGAACGACGGCTGCCGGAGCATGCCGTCGTCCGTGACCTCCTTGTAGCGCACCTCGGCCACGAGGTCGGGTGCCACCCAGTGGTGACCGGCGCCCGTGGGCACCGGCCCCGCCGAGGGAGCATCCGCGGCGGGCAGCGCGTCCAGGCGCTCGCCGATGGCCTGCAGGGTCTTCCGGTCGAAGCCGGTGCCCACGCGCCCGCTGTAGACCAGGGTGTCGCCGTCGTACAGCCCCAGGTGCAGCGCGCCGAAGGCGTCCCGCGTGCCGGTCCCCTCCGTCCATCCCACCACGACGAAGTCGTCCGTCTCCACCGTGCGGATCTTGATCCACTTGCTGGATCGTCCGGCCACGTAGGGCGCGTTCGCGTCCTTGGCCACGATGCCCTCGAGACGCATGCGGGTCGCATGGTCGAACATGGCCTCGCCTTGCGTGGGGATGTGGTCCGAGAAGCGGATGGGCCCGATCGGCGGAAGGAGCTCCCGCAGCAGGGCCTTGCGCTCGAGGAGCGGAAGCGGGCGGAGGTCGTGCCCTTCGAGCGCCAGCAGATCGAAGGCGTAGTACGTGGCCGGCAGCTCCACCGAGGCGCGCAGCACGTCCGTGCGGCGGGTCAGGCGTCCCCGCTTCTGCAGCCGTTGGAAGCTGGGCAGGCCCTGCTCGTCGTGCACCACCGCCTCGCCGTCCAGGATCAGTCCGTCGTAGGGCAAGCCGCGCACGGCGCGCTCGATCTCGGGGAACGTCGCCGTGAGATCGTTGTGGTTGCGGGAGATCAGACGTGCCTTGCCGTCGTTGCGCGCGCCCAGGAGACGGTATCCGTCGTACTTGATCTCGAAGATCCATCCCTCCCGCGTGAAGGCCTTGGCGCGCGCCTCCGCCAGCATCATCCGCAGCGTGCGCGGGTCCACGTCGCGCGCGGGCGCGCCCTCCGCTTCGAGGCGTTCGATCAGGGCGGATCCCTTGCTGGACCCGGCCTTGACCTCCTGCGCCGTCAGGCCCGAGAAGATGGACTCGGTCGGATACAGCTCCGTGCCCTCCTCCCGCACCCACCCGTCGCGCTCCTTGATCAGGAGCCAGTCGGTCTTCGTGCGAACCAGGGTCCAGCGGCCCTGCAGCTTGTAGCCGCGCAGGTTGAAGAGGAGCTTGCCCTTCTCCAGGCCCTCCTCGGGATCCTCCAGGGGGATCCAGGTGCCGGCGTCCCAGACGATCACGCCGCCCGCGCCGTAGTTGCCCTCGGGGATCACGCCCTCGAAATCGTAGTATTCCAGAGGGTGATCCTCCGTGTGGACCGCCAGGCGCTTGTCCGCCGGGTTGGGGGAGGGGCCCTTGGGTACCGCCCAGGAGAGCAGGACGCCGTTCAGCTCCAGCCGCAGGTCGTAGTGGAGCCGGGTGGCCGCATGCATCTGTACCACGAAGCGATTCGCGCCCGGCAGGACCCCTCCCCCGAAGGGCTCCGGCGTGGCGGAAGGGGATCGCTTTGCACGGTATGGCTTTAGGGGATCGCTCTTTCTTGCCGGCATGGACCCTGGCCTATATTCTTGATCCCATGAGCGCACGTCCGATCGCGGCAGCCACGATCTCGTTCGGGCTCGTGTCGATTCCCGCCAAGCTCTACTCGACCGCTGAATCGTCGTCGAAGATCTCGTTCAACTGGTTGAACAAGGCGACGGGGAAGCGGGTCAAGCAGCAGTACGTCGATCCTACGACGGACAAGGTCGTCTCCCGCGACGACATGATCAAAGGCTTCGAGTTCGCCAAGGACCAGTACGTGACCTTCGAGCCCGACGAGCTCAAGGCCATCGAGGCCCAGTCGACCAACAGCATCGAGATCAAGGAGTTCGTGCCGGCCGACACGGTCGACCGGCTCTACTACGATCGCGGCTACTACCTCGGTCCGGACAAGGGCGGGGCCCAGGCCTATCGGCTCCTGTCGGCTGCCCTGCGGGAGACCGACCGGGTGGCCATCGGAACCTACGCCGCCCGCGGCCGCACGCACCTGGTGATGATCCGTCCGATGGAGGACGGGCTCATGCTCGAGCAGCTCTACTTCCCGGACGAGCTGCGGGCCTTCTCCGAGGTGGACCTCGAGGAGGGCAAGGTGGACGAGCTGCAGCTCAAGCTCGCCATCCAGCTCATCGACCAGGCCGCCAAGGAGCGGTTCGATCCATCCGCCTATCAGGACGAGGTGCGCGAGCGGGTCGAAGCCCTGATCCAGAAGAAGGTGGAGGGGGAGCAGATCACGGTGTCGGCAGAGGTGGAGCCGGAGACCAAGATCATCGACCTCATGGAGGCGCTGAAGGCCAGCCTGGCCGCCGACGGGGGCAAGGAACGCAAGCCGCCCGCCCGCGCCGAGAAGAAGGACGCGTCCAAGACCGCCCGGAAGCGGGCGGCAGGGTAGGGCCGCATGGCCGTCGTGGTCTACAGCGAATCCCAGGGCTACGGCACCGCCGAGGTGGCCGACGTCATGGGGCTGTCGCCCCGCCAGGTGCGCTCCTTCGTCTACGCCGGTCTGATCGAACCCGTGAAGGGGCCGCGGGGGGACTACCGCTTCTCCTTCCAGGACCTGGTGCTGCTCCGGATGGGCGCCCAGCTGCAGCGCTCCCGCATCCCGCTCCACGCGGTGCGCAAGGCGCTGCACGGCCTCCGGGAGCAGCTCGCCGACGACCTGCCGCTGAGCGCCATCCGCGTGGACGCGCTGGGCGAGACGGTCATCGCACGGGACCGTGAAGGGGTCTGGGCGCCGGAGACCGGGCAGCGCTACTTCAACTTCACGCTGCCCGAGCCCCCTCCGCCCGGGACGGCCACCGCCGTCCTGGAGCCGGCCGACGACATCGTCGCCGACGCCTGGGTGGAACCCCGGCTGCAGGGCAGCACGGCCACGGAATGGTTCGACCGGGCCATCGACCTGGAGGACGTCTCCACCCCGGAGGCCAAGGCCGCCTATCGCCGGGCCCTCCAGCTGGATCCCGACCTCGCGGACGCCCACGCCAACCTGGGCCGTCTGCTCCACCAGGAAGGTCGGCTCGACCTGGCGGTGGATCACTACGGACGGGCCGCCGAGCTGGATCCGCGAAGCGCCACCGCCGCCTTCAACCTGGGCGTGGCCCTCGAAGATCTGGGTCGGGAGGCCGAAGCGGTCCGCGCCTACGCGCGCGCCCTGGTGGCCGACCCCGGGCGGCCCGAGCCCCACTTCAACCTGTCGCGCCTGTACGAGGCCATGGGGCGGGAGACCGACGCGCTCCACCACCTGGTGGAGTACCGGCGGCTGTCGCGCGCCCGCTGACGCGCCTCCCGGTCCACCCCCGCCGCCCCCGCCTCCGGCCGACCGGGCGCGGCCGCGGGGGTCGTGCCGGTCCGCCCCGACGGACGGGCTCCGGCTCCCCGGACGGCGCCCTCCCGAGCCTCCCGGCGGCCGACGTTGCGCTGGCGCGGCGGTTCCGGGGGCAGTAGCCTTCGCGCCCGCGGGTCGGACGCACGGGCCGGGGGCATCCGGTCCCGGAGAACGCTGATGGTGGGTCGTACAGAGGGCCGTCGAGGCATCACGCTCGTCGAGCTGCTCATCGTGCTCGTCGTGCTGGGGATCCTGGTGGCCGCCGCCATCCCGCGTCTGGACCGCGTCCGGACGCGGGCCCTCGGGGCCGCACTCGCCGCCGACCTGTACCGGTTGCGCCTGGCGCAGGAGCAATACGTGGCGGACGGGCGGCCCAGCTACTCCACGGACCTCGCCGAGCTGGGCTTCGTACCCAGCGAAGGGGTCGATCTCGTCGTGAGCGAGGCGACCCAGGACGGGTGGTCCGCCGTGGCCACCAGCCGTCGCGATCCCGACGTCCGCTGCTCCGTCTTCCACCACCTCTCCGCGGCCAGCGGGGTCTGGCCGGCCCAACAGGCGGGGACGGTCGCCTGTGCGCGCGGCCAGCAGCCCTTCGGCGTGCCCCCCTCGGCCCCCAACCCCAACAACTCCATCATCCGCTGACGCCGCTCAGCCGCCGCGCTGCGTGCGGTCGTGGCTGGCGAAGGCGAAGTGGGCGATCACGGACGCGGCCGCGAGCATGGCCAGCGCCGCGAACCCCAGCAGCGCCAGCTCGGTGTGGAAGATGCGCGACGCCTCCGCATTGAGCGCGTCGCGCCGTCGGCCCACCGCGATGTAGCCGACCGGCTCCACCCCGTCGCCGCGGAGCGCGACCACGCCGAACCGACGGCCGGTGCCGTCCAGGTCGGTCCCGTCCAGCAGCAGCGGCGTGAAGTTGAGGGGCCGGGGCGGGAAGCCCGGCGGTGCCGGCGTGCCCAGGGTGTCGCCCTCGAGCGGCGGAGGGCCATTGGAGCGCCGCACCAGGACCATGCCGTCCCGGTCGAGAAGGGTGAGGGAGACGTCCTCGGGGAGCTCGACCGACTCCGCCCAGGTGCCGATGCGGGTCAGGTCCAGCGTGGTGGCCACGACGCCGGGAAGGCCCGACGGCGTGGCGATGGGGACGGCCACCCCCAGGCCGGGCTTGCCCGTCAGGCGGCCCAGCGCGAAGTCGCCCACGGCCGGCCGGTTCTCCGTGGTGGCCCGGGTGAAGTAGGCGCGGTCGCCCAGGTAGAGGTCGCCGCCGGCGGTGATGGAGCCGCAGGCCAGGAAGCCGTCGCCGCCGATGACGGACAGCGTCGTGAACTGTGGCGTGTGCGGGAGGACGCGCGCCAGCAGCTCGCTGCAGCGCCCCCGCTCCAGGCTGCGGACGGCGTCCACCTCGGCGAGCGTGGCCAGCAACCGCGTGGCTTCCTGCACGTTCTGGTCGTGGTGGGCCGCGATGCCACGGGCCGCGTGCAGGAGTGCCTCCTCGTGGCCCGCCAGCTCGGTGCGCCGCAAGGCGCCGTTGGCGTAGACGTACAGCGCGACGGAGGGCAGGAACGCGAGCAGGACCAGCAGCAGGACCCGGCGTTGAACGCGTTCGGCGGGATCGGTGGACACCGCTGCCTCCGGTCCGGGGGTGGGACTGCAACGTATCCGGCGCTACCGGGCCGCGCCAACGCTGGACCGGCCGGGTGCCGTCGTCAGAGCCCCAGGGTCGGTCGGAACAGCGGGACGGTGCGGTGTCGGGTGGCCTGCTCGAAGGCATACGCGATGCGTAGCAGCACGGGTTCGCTCCAGGCGCGTCCGAAGAACGAGAGCCCGACGGGCAGACCGTGCACGGCGCCGGCCGGTACCGTGAGGTTGGGATAGCCCGCGATCGCGGCCGGGCTCGAGCTGCCGCCCCCGAAGTGGTCGCCATTGACGAGGTCGGTGACCCACGCGGGACCGCCGGTGGGCGCGACGATCGCGTCCAGGCGGTGCTCGTCCATGACGCGGTCGATGCCTTCCGGTCCCGCCAGGCGCCGCATGGTCTGCAGCGCCTCCTGGTACTCGGGGGACGAGAGCGGTCCCTTGGCCTGCGCGGCCTCGAAGATCTCCTGCCCGAACCACGGCATCTCGAGCTCGCGGTTCGCGCGATTGAACTCGATGAGCTCGGCCAGGGAATGAACGGGGGTCGACGGGCCCAATCCCGCCAGGTATGCGTTCAGATCCGCCTTGAACTCGTAGAGCAGCACCTGGTAGGACGGTTCGTCCATGTCGCCACGCGTGGGGATGTCGGCGGGGTCGACGAGCGTCGCGCCGCCGGCGCGCAGGGCCGAGAGCGCCTCCTCCAGCACGCGGTCCACGTCGGCGTGGAAGCCGAAGTAGGCGCGCGCGACCCCGATGCGGGCACCGCGCAGACCGTCGGCCTGGAGGTACTGCGTGTAGTCGGTCTGTCGATGGCCCTCGGACGCTCCGGTGGCCTCGTCCTCGGCGTCGAGGCCCGTGAGCGCGCCCAGCAGATACGCAGCGTCCTTCACGGTGCGACACATCGGGCCGGCGGTGTCCTGCGAATGCGCGATCGGGATGATGCGGGAGCGAGAGACCAACCCGAGGGTGGGCTTGAGGCCGACCACGCCGTTCGCGGAGGAGGGGCAGACGATGGAGCCGTTGGTCTCGGTGCCCACCGCGAGCGCGCAGAGGTTCGCCGAGACGGCGGCGCCCGAGCCGGACGAGGAGCCGCACGGGTTGCGGTCCAGGATGTACGGGTTCTTGCACTGGCCCCCGCGACCGCTCCACCCACTGGACGAGCGCGTGGAGCGGAAGTTCGCCCACTCCGACAGGTTGGCCTTGCCGAGGAGGACCGCACCCGCGGCGCGGAGCTGGCGCGCGACGAACGAGTCGGTGTCGGGGAATGCGCCCGCCAGCGCGTGCGACCCCGCCGTCGTGTTCATGCGGTCGGCGGTGCCGATGTTGTCCTTGATGAGGACGGGGATCCCGTGCAGCGGTCCGCGCACCGTCCCGTCGCGCCGCTCGGCGTCCAGTCGCTCGGCGATCGCCAGCGCGTCCGGGTTGGTCTCGATGACGGAGCGCAGCGTGGGCCCCGACCGGTCGACGGCCTCGATGCGCTCGAGGTACATGCGCGTCAGGTCGCGCGCCGTCCATCGTCCGGACGCCATCCCTTCCTGCAGCGCGTCGACCGTGACCTCGTCGAGCGCGAACGCGGTTGATTGCGTCGCAGCCGGGGCGGGCTCGGCGCGCAGCGCTTGCGTCGCCTCGGGCGGGACCTCACCGGGCGCACACGCCGTGCCGAACGCGGCCAGGGCGCCCAGACCGACGAACGCGCGGCGGCTCAGCTCGGCCCGATCGGGCGATGGGGGATCGCCCGGGCCGGCCTCGGGATGCGGGGCCACGGAACTCCTGGGATGATGAAGCAGACGACTCGATCCCGAAGGGGTAGGGTGGGGGCACGCCGGGCGCAAGCCTCGGGGTCGTCGCTGAGCGGGTTGGCGTCGGCCAGTTCCGTCGGCTAGCCTTGGTCGACGTGCGCACCCCTCAGGAGGGCCGATGGCCGAGCTGACCGATCAGGAGCTGGACGCGATGATCCTGGCGCGCCTCAAGGAGGCGGGGATCGATCTGAGCGTCCTTCCCGAGGACGACGAGGAGGCTCCCGCGGACCGCCGCCGCATCCTGTCGTCGGCCCGACGCTTCCTGCGCCGGACGCCCGCGGCCATCCGCGCGCTGACGCTCGATCCGCAGGCCGTGCCGCCCATCCTCTACCCGTCCACGGACTTCGGGCAGACGGAAGGGAGAATGCCATGAGCGCGCACGAGCCGCAGGACGCCCGCCTCGACCGGCGCTCCTTCCTGGAGCGCATGGGCGTGCTGACGTCGCTGGCTGCGGCGGGGGGCGCGCTCGCGCCCGGAGCGGCCTTGGGCGCGCCCCTGCCCGCCGTCCGCCTCCGGGACGGGGAGCGCTCGCGCGCACCCGTGCGTCTGCCCGAGCACCTGCGCGCCGAGGCCCTGACGCGTCTGACGCAGGTGGCCGAGACCGCCGAGCTGACGCTCGCCGAGGCCTCCACCCTCATCCGGGACGGGCGCCTGAGCCCGCTGGACGTGGTGGACAGCCATCTGGCGCGCATCGACCGCTTCGAAGGCGCGCTCGATGCGTTCAACCTGGTGCGCGCGGACGAGGCGCGCGCCGAAGCCGAGCGCCTGGGGCGGGCGCCGTGGCGCGGCGCGCTGCACGGGATTCCCCTGGCGATCAAGGACAACTACTACACGGCCGGCATCCCCACGACGGCCAACTCGCACATCTTCGCCGACTTCATCCCGGAGTACGACGCGACGGCCGTCGCGCGCCTCAAGGAGGCGGGCGGCATCGTGCTCGGGAAGACCCAGATGGGGCCGCTGGCCACCACCGCGGCCACCACGCCCGACGGCGATCGCACGACGGTCAACGCCTGGGCTCCCACGAACGAGGACGTGAGCCCCGGCGGCTCCTCGAGCGGATCGGCCACCGCGGTCGCGGCCCGCCTGGCTTCGTCGTCCACGGGAACCCAGACGGGCGGGTCCATCACGTCGCCATCGTCGGCGCAGGGGCTGACCGGGTTGAAGCCCACGATGGGCCGGGTCTCCCTCTACGGGATCATCCCGCTCACGTACACGCGGGATCACCCGGGGCCGATCGCGCGCGACGCGTTGGACGCGGCACTGATGCTCCAGGTGATGGCCGGTCCCGATCCCCACGATCCCCGCACGCTGGGGCTGCCCCCCGTGCCGGACTACGCGCAAGCGGCCACCCCGGTGCGTTCGGGCGGCCGCACGCGGTTGCGCTGGCCCACGACCGTGGGTGTGATCCCCGACTACACGACGCCGGACACCGACCAGGGCGAGCCGCCCCAGGACGAGACGGAGGAGCAGCGCCGACGCCGCGAGGAGCGGGCGCAGCAGCGCGCGCGCCGCGCCGCGGCCGAAGCCCGCGCGCGCGCCGCCATGCTCCAGGAGCTGGAGCGGCTGGGCGCACGGGTCGTGGAGGTGCAGATGCCCGAGGCGTGGGATGCGCTGACCAGCTCGGACCTGAACAACGTGCGCCTTCCGGAGCGCACCGAGCCCTTCCTCGAGTACCTGCAGAAGGACGTGCGGCTGTTCGGGGTGTCGCTGTCGCCCTGGATCAACGGGATGCTGCTGCCGGGTGTCGAGTACCTGCGGGGTCAGCGGGCCAAGATGCTGCTGCTCCGACGCGTCCTCGATCAGCTCTTCACCCAGTGCGACGTCGTGGTGCAGACCGAGCCCTTCCCCTTCGACATGGTGGGCCTGCCGCTGATCGCGTTCCCCATCGGCTTCGAGGATTCGACCGGATCCGATACGCCCATCGGTGGGATGCTGGGCGCTCGACCGTTCGGCGAGGAGCGGCTGCTGTCGGTGGCCGCAGCCTATCAGGACGTGACGGAGTGGCATCGGAGGAAGCCGGCCGATCCCACCCCCGTGCAGCGCCGGGACGACGAGCGCCCCGATCGGGGACGGATCGACGTGCGCGACGTGATGGAACTCGGCGAGTAGCGCCGACGCCCGGGCAGCGCGCGATCGACATCGG
The DNA here is from genome assembly GCA_041390125.1 of Gemmatimonadota bacterium. Classification (NCBI taxonomy): domain Bacteria; kingdom Pseudomonadati; phylum Gemmatimonadota; species Gemmatimonadota bacterium. The sequence goes on from JAWKQN010000004.1 coordinate 117,325, forward strand.
TCAGCCAGGGACACCTCCGCCCCTGAGGCTCTTCCGCCGTCAGCCCCCCCGTCCACGTGGCCGCACGCTCAGCGCGTGCAGGCGTTGCGGTGCAGCATGCTGAGCGCCTCCGAGCGCGCTGCCACCACATCCGGACAGCCGTCGCCGTCCACGTCCCCGACCGCGAGTCCGTACACCGCGCCGGCGGCATCGCCGAAGCGCACGGTGTCGTACGCGAACCCGTCCTGTAGACCACGGTTCACGAGCACGAGGCCGGGGGTCTCCCGGTTGCCCAGGATCACGTCCAGGGTGCCGTCCCCGTTCAGGTCGGCGATGGCGATCGCGTACGGCGTGTCGGCTTCGTCGCCGATCGGTTCCGGCCCGGTGAACCCTCCCGCGCCCGCGTTCGTGTAGAGCAACGCCCCGCCGCGCGAGCCGTCGCCGAGGACCAGGTCCGGACGTCCGTCGCCGGTGATGTCGCCGATGGCCACCGCGCGCGTGGCGGCATCGGGCGGGCCGAGCGGAAGCGGCGCCGCGAAGCGGCCCCGACCGTCGTTGAGGAACACCTCGCTCTGCCCGCCGTCGCGGTGCGGCACCACGAGGTCGATGTCCCCGTCCCCGTCCAGGTCCCCCGCCGCGATGGTCGTGGCCGAATTGCCCGACAGCACCGTGCAGTCGGGGACGCGGCCGGTTCCGTCGTTCAGGCACACATGGTTCTCGGCCCTGTTGTCGGGGCCACCGCGGTTGGCCACGATCACGTCCGGTCTCCGGTCGCCGTCCAGGTCGGCCACGGTCACGTTGCGCGTCGACCATTCGGCCTGTCCGAACGTCCCGCCGTCGGTGAACCGACCCGTCCCGTCGTTGCGATGCAGGACCTTCGCGTCGGGTCGGTCGTTGCCTACGACCAGGTCCAGGTCGCCGTCGCCGTCCAGGTCGGACAGCGCAGCCGTATAGGTCCGATCGGGGTTGGGCCCGACCGCATGCCGCTCGGCGAACCCTCCAGACCCGTCGTTCAGGAGCACCAGGTCCACGAGCGGCCAGTGCCGACCTTTGGCCAGCACGAGGTCGAGGTCGCCGTCGCCGTCGAGATCCCCCAGGCTGGCGTTTGCGGTGGTCTCGGCACTGTCTTCGAGTGCGACCGCCGGTGCGAAGCGGAGCGGTGGGGGCGACGACGCCACACCCGTTCGCGCGGAGGCCGCCGTGTCCGGCGGGTCGGCGCCGCCGTCCGCGGCCGGCCCGCAGGCGCCGAGTACCAACGCCACCCACAGCACGCTTCCGACGGATCCTCGTCTCGACATGGCTCCCTCTCGTTCATCGCGTCCGGTTCGCGCACGGGAGACCGCGCGGAGTTCCGCCCGCTGGCCCGCGCACGGGAGATCGCGCGGAGTCCGCCCGCTGGCCCGTGCACGGGAGACCGCGCGGAGTCCGCCCGCTGGCCCGCGCGCGAGACCGTGCGGCGTCCGCGCGCTGGCCCGCGCGCGCGAGACCGCTGAGTCCGCCGGGGTCCGCCGGGGTCCGCCGGGGTTCGCCCGCGTGTGCGGCTCTGCCCGCGCACGGGGGAAGCTAGAGCGGGAGGGTCGGTGGGGCGAACCCGTGGCGGCTCCGGCTCCTGCGGCGTACACTCTCCCCACTTCGACGCATTCGGCGGCGTCGCTGCGGGGCTGCCCGCGCGGCGCGTCCCCCTCACCGGAGCGTTCCATGGATTCCCCTCGTCCTGATTCTGCGTCCCGTCGGCACGCCACGGCCTGCCCCACCCGGACGTCCCGTGCCACACGTGCGACCCGCGGAGTCCGCTTCATCGGATTCGCGCTTGCCCTCGTGGGTGCGTCCGCCGGCGGCGGCTGCGCCGCCTGGGCCCACACCTCGAGCCCCTGGGAGTTCGGCGGCGGCGTGCGCGTCGCGCCGGGCCTGTGGTCCCTCGACGACGAGACCACGCTGCACCCGGTGGCCGGCTACACGTACCTCAGCTTCGACGGCGGTCACGACGGCCTGTGGGAGGCCGGCGCCCAGGTGCGCCGCTCGACCGCGCTGCTGGGAGCGGACCGTGATGCATGGGTCGGAGCCGAAGGCACCCTCTCGGTTCTGCGCACCCACTACGCGTTCAACGGCATGGACGTGACGGAGTCCACGACGGGGCTCTCCGCGACCGCGCTCGTCGGGGTACCGGTCGGGGGCGAGAACCGCTGGGGTCCGAACCTGTACGGGGGAGCGGGCTTCTCCCACTATGGCGCGTTCGGATTCAACGTCCGCGTGGGTCTCGATCTGCAACCGTGGTTCCTGCAACGGGAATGAGGGAGGAGTACCGGATGTCAGGTTCGTTCTTGCGGCTCGCCTCGTCGGGGGCGCGTGAAGGGGCGCCCCGCCGCGTCGCATCGCGTCGATCCCCGCATCGGATCCTGGTGGCGGGCCTTGCGGCGGCCGCGCTCCAGGCTTCGCCGCTGTCGTCGCGCCCGCTCGGCGCACAGCAGTCGCGCGTCCACGATCTGCCGCTCGTTCCGGCGAACGTGCACTGGGGCTACTACGACGCGTCATTGGCTCCGGTGTTGCGGATCCGCTCGGGGGACGCGGTGACCTTCGAGACGATGGTGGCGCGCGGCGTCGAGCGGATGCGCATGGCGGGAGCGCGTGCCGACGAGATCCCCGAGGCGCTCGCGGCCGTGGAGCGCGCGGTGACCGACCGGGGCCCGGGCGCCCACCCGATGACGGGTCCCATCTTCGTGGAGGGCGCGGAGCCCGGGGACGTGCTCGAGGTCCACATCGAGGACATCGGGTACATGCACCCGTTCGGAGTGGGCGCGTTCGCGCCGGGCGGCGGCACGCTACCGGACGACTTCCCCTATGCAGGTCTCAAGCTCATCCGGTTCGACGACGAAGGGACCGCTGCCTTCAGCCCCGGGGTCCGTCTCACGCTCGCGCCGTTCTTCGGCTCGATCGGGGTGGCACCGCCCGTGCTCAGCGGTCGCGTCTCCAGCCGCGCCCCCGGATATCATGTGGGCAATCTCGACAACAAGGAGCTCGGCGTCGGCTCCGTCGTCTACCTGCCGGTGCACGTGCCGGGAGCGCTGCTCTCCATCGGCGACGGACACGCGCTCCAGGGCGACGGGGAGGTGAGCGGCACGGCCATCGAGACGTCGCTGTCGGGCCGCATGCGCGTGCGGGTGCGCAAGGACCTGGATCTGACGTGGCCGCGCGCCGAGACGTCGACCCACGTCATCACCATGGGACTGGATCCCGACCTCGACGAGGCGGCGCGCCTCGCAACACGCGAGATGGTGAAGTACCTCGTCGAGGAGCGCGGCCTTACCCGCGAGGACGCCTACATCCTGTGCTCGCTGGTGGTGGATCTGCGCGTCACGCAGGTCGTGGACGGCACCAAGGGCATCCACGCCATGCTGCCCAAGTCCATCTTCCGGTAGGGCGATCGGGCCGCGGCGTGCCGCGGGGATCGGGGTCCTCACGGGCTGAGCCGGGTCTGGTGGGATGGGGAGCGAAGGAGGTCATCGACCGGCGGGTCCGACCTCTCGTGGCCGCTCGCGAACGTGATCCCTCCCGCGTCACCGATGTCACGTGGGGACCGCGGCTCATCCTGTCGTCCCATTCCGCGATGGACGACTGCGGACGCGGCAAGGCGGGCCGGTCCCGTCCTTCCGCGTGATCGGATGCGATGACCGCGGCCGCATCGGATCGTCCCATGTTGCAGTAGGCGGGTGTGCGCGGACGGCGTGGATGGGTTTGGTCCCGCAGCGTGATCGGTGGGCGATGACCGCGGCCGGATCACATCATCCCATGTCGCGATGGGTGGGTGTGCCAGGCGGCGTGGACGGGTTCATTCTTGCAGAGCGTTCGGTGGGCGAACGGGCCGTCTCATCGTCCCATCCTGCCATAGGCAGGTGTGCGCGGGCGGCGAGTACCGCCTACCCACTCGCGCTCGTGTAGCACGCATCAGTTGCTCACATCGTCCCATCCTGCCATGGACGACTTTGGGCAGTGCGACGCGGTCGCCGTCCCCGGTGGGGTGCACAAGCGGTCGTAGACGCGTGCGGCGGGCGCGTGCCCGCACGTGGGCAGGGGTTCGCGGCCCGAATGGTGTCGCGTGACGATCTCGTGGGTCCTGCGGCTCGCCAGAGGGCCGATGAAGCGGCACGTATCTTTGAAGAGCAGGACTCGCGCCTGATCTCCGCTCTTCGCTCGAGGTGCCGCCCATGGTTCTTCCCGCCCCGCTCACGCCGCGTTCGTGCGACAACGACGGACCGTTCGCGTCCCCTCCGTGCGACCACGACGGACACCTCGCGTCCCCTCCGTTCGACACCGACAAGCCGTGCGCGACGCCCTCGTTCGACAGCGACGAGCCGATCACAGCGTCGCTCGATGCGGATCGGTCGGGCGCGGTGCCCGCTCCCTCTCCCTTCGCATTGTCCACCAGCGAGCTGGACACGCTCGAGGATCTGGGCGACCAGATCGCGGATCTCGCGTCCGCGATCCATTCGGCGACGCATCGTCTGCTGGTGCTGGTGGCGGAGTTCGACCGACGGCGCGGCTGGGAGCTGGGCGGTCACCCCACGTGCGCGCACTGGCTGGCGTGGCGCACCGGCATCGATCTGGGCGCCGCGCGGGAAGGTGGCGCGGCGCGCGCCCTCGAGGATCTGCCGGCCATCGGCGCTGCGATGGCGCAGGGCGAGCTGTCCTTCAGCAAGGTGCGCGCTGACGCGCGTGGCGAGTGTGGACGACGAGGAGGAGCTGTTGGCGCTGGCGCACACCCGCACCGCGCACCAGCTGGAGCGTGCCCTGCGGCGCTGGGCCGGTCAGCGCTGCCGGGACGATGCGGAGCGCGAGCGGCTCCGCCACCGCAGCCGGTGTCTGTCGGTCTTCCCGGACGAGGAGGGGATGTATCTGGTGCGTGGCCGGCTGGAGCCGGAGGTCGCGGCGCTGCTGATGCGTGCGCTGGAGGCGGCGGCCGACGCGCTGTACTGGAAGGGACCGGACGTCGCGGACACCGAGCCGGCCACACCGGAGCAGCGGCGGGCGGACGCCATGGGGTTGCTGTGTGAGCGGGCGTTGGCCGCGGGCCTGGACCTGGAGGGAGGGGGACCGGACGCACCGATCAGCGGGACGCGGGCGGAGCGCTACCAGGTGGTGCTGCACGTGGAGGGGCCCGCGTTGCGGGCCGACGCGGTCCCGGGGGAGACCGGGGCAATAGAGAGCGAAGTGCGCCCCAGCGTTGCCGCGGAAGTGTCGGCCGACCCGCGCCCCCACGTTGCCGCGGAGGTGTCGGTCGACGTGCGCCCCAACGTTGCCGCGGAAGGGTACGACGACGCGCGCCCCCGCGTTGCCGCGGAAGTGCATGCCGACGTGCGCCCCCGCGTTGCCGTGGAGATGTCCGCCGACGCACGCCACGTTGCCGCGGAACTGTCGGCCGACCCGCGCCCCCACGTTGCCGCGGAGGTGTCGGGGCGGTCCGGTGCCGATCCGGGCGTGCCGCTGGCCGAGCTGGCAGACGGCACCCGACTCACGCCCGCCACTGCGCAGCGCCTGGCCTGCGATGCCGGCCTGGTCCGCCTCGCCACCGATGCGCGCGGAAACGTACTGGATGTGGGGCGTCGCACACGCACCATTCCACCCGCGCTGCGCCGTGCTCTCGAGATCCGCGACGGTGGGTGTCGCTTTCCTGGCTGTGGGCGCCGCTTCACCGACGCGCATCATGTCCGGCACTGGGCGCAGGGCGGACCCACCGCGCTGGACAATCTCCTGCTGCTGTGCCGGGTGCATCACCGGCTGCTACACGAGGAGGGCTTCCGCGTCGAGCTGGACGGTGCACGGCGGGCTGTCTTCTACGACCCCCGCGGTCATGTGCTGCCCCAGCTCCCTCCGCTCAAGCGCCGAACGGAGGAGGAGCTGCGACGGATGAAGGAGGCCCTCGGCATCCGCGACGTCCGCCACGACCCATGATGGCCCGGTGGGTCGTGCTCTGCTCTGGCGTGGCACCCGCCGTCGGGAGGGGACAGGGCGATTGGACACCTCGTCGCCCGAACCGAAGCAAGCGGCCGACGGCCTGTGGCGCAGCAAGCCGCCGCCTGCCGGTATGAACGCAACGAAGCGCCAGATCGCGGCGGATCCACGCGCTGCCCGCCTGCGGGTGCCGAAGCGGCCGGGCGAGCCGGCGCTGAAGCAACCCGTGGCCTGTCGGCACCCATCTGAGCTTGGACGCAGTGCGTCTCCGGGTCGCCGGATCCGGGCGCTCCAGGTACGCGCCGCGGGCCTCCGAGGACGGCTCTCGGGTGATTCGTAGCGGTCTACTTCTCGGTTGGGGGTGCGGATGCGTCCAGGGATGCGAAGCGGGGCGTTGGCGTGCGCGCTGGTGGCGACCGCCGCGGTCGGGAGCGTGCTGCCGGAGACGGTGAACGCGGGCGCGACCATGGATGGGGACGTGTCGCTGCCCGACACCGCGCACGCAACCGCGTCCGCCGCCGCGCAGGCGGCACCGTCGGCGACTGCCCGCACACCCTCGTCCGACGCCGCTCCCCCGGGACGGGCGGCAATCGCTGATGCCTCAGTTTCCGACGCCGCTCCCCCGGGACGGGCGGCAATCGCTGACGCCTCAGTTTCCGATACCGCTCCCCCGGGACGGGCGGCAGTGGCCCACACGCTTCCGTCCGCGGCCGCTCCCCCGGGCCTGTCCGTGTCCGCGCACGCGACACCACCAGGCGCGACGCGCGCAGCGCTACCGGGCTCCGCCTGGCTGGGTCTGCTGCCGGACGGCGAGATCAAGCGCCGCTTCATCCTGGACTGCACCGGATGCCACGTGTGGAACGAGCGGTGGGTGCGCGACGCCGAGGGTCGGCCCAGGAACGCAGCCGCCTGGGGCGCCTCCATCGAGAAGATGCTGGGTCTCTTCGGGCAGGGCACCGGCTTTCCCATCATCTCGTCCTGGCCGGAGCCGGCCGTGCTCGGTGCGTGGCTCGAGCGCGCGTTCGCAGCGCCTCCCGGCATGCCGACGCTCGACCCGGCGCTGCGGCCCGCGCGTCCGGGCGACCTGCGCGAGTACCCGGTGCCGGAGCCCGGAGACCTCCCGCATGACCTCATGGTGCATCCGGACGGATCGGTGCTGATCACGGGGATGTTCACGCACCGCATGTATCGCCTGGATCCGGAGCAGGGCACGTTCGCGACTGTGCCGATCCCGGTGACCAACGCCAATCCGCGCGCGCTGGACATCGATGCCGAGGGACGGTGGCTCGCGCTCCTCGGCGCGCCGGGCGGTGTCGCCCGCTACGATCCGCGTACCGAGCAGTGGCAATCGTGGCGGTTCGGCGCCTACCCGCATTCGATCGTGGCGGCCGCGGACGGACTCGTCTGGTGGAACGGGCACTTCACCGTCGATCCCGAGGTCATCGGCTCGCTCGATCCCGCGACGGGCGACATCCGGCGCTACACGGTGCCACGGGCGCGCGACTCGGACACGCCGGCCGGTGAGAGCACGATCCCGTACGGCCTGCGGGTCGCTCCGGACGGGATCGTGTGGGCGACGCAGCTCCGCGGCGGGGGACTGATCCGGCTCGATCCGGAATCCGGCGCGGTCCGGCAGTGGCAGCTCCCCACGCCGCACGCAGGCCCGCGTCGCCCCGACGTGGCGCCCGACGGGACCGTGTGGATCCCGGAGTACTCCGCCGGCAAGCTCGCGCGCTTCGATCCGCGCACCGAGACGTTCACGGAGTGGGACGTGCCGGTTTCGGACGCGCTGCCCTACGTCGTACGGGTCGATCAGCGCACCGGCATCGTGTGGCTCGGCACCGGGCACGGCGATGTGCTGCTGTCCTTCGATCCCGTCCGCGAGCGCTTCAGCGCCTACCCGCTCCCGACGGAAGGCGCGTTGGTCCGCCACCTGGACATCGACGAGGAGCGGGGCGAGGTGTGGGCCGCGTACGGGGCCTCGCCGGGCGTGCCGTCCAAGGTGGCGCGGCTCCGGCCCTGAGCAGGGAGCCGCCGTCTCGGCCGAGGCGCGAGGAGGCCGGGCTCCCGCCCCGAGCCCGAAGTCGTCGGATACCACCGGCGGGCACGAAGATGCCGCTCGGGCCCCGATGGACCAACCGGGAGGACACCCCAACCGGGAGGACACCCCAACCGGGAGGACACCCAACCGGGAGGACACCCCGACCGGGAGGACACCCCGACCGGCCCGGCTCCAGCGAAGCCGTGCGGCTCCGCGAGGGTTGGCGCCGGCCTACTGTGCCCTGAGCGCCTCCGAGGGGTCCACACGGGCCGCGCCGCGCGCGGGCAGCCAGGAGGCCAGCCCCACCGCGACCAGCAGGACCGACAGGGCGGGCAGGAGCGTACCCGCGCTCAGGATGCGCACCCCGAACAGCAAGGGCTGGATCCGCCCGGCCGCGAGGATCACGAGCACACCGCCGAGCAGCAGCCCCAGCCCCACCGTGAGCGCCGTCTGGCGCATCATCATGCCGACCACGCGACCACGGGCGGCACCGAGCGCCATCCGGATGCCGATCTCGGCACGACGGCTGGCCACCGCCACGGACACCACACCGTACACGCCGATGCAGGCCAGCAGGATGGCGAGCAACGAGAAGGCGCCGAGCGCGCTCGCCGTCATCCGTGAGCCCTGGAGCGACGCGCCCACGTGCTCCTCCATGGTGCTCAGGGCCAGCACCGGCAAGGCGGGGTTGAGCTCGCGCAGCCCGCTCCGCAGGACACCCAGCGCGGCCTCCGGTGCGCCGGTCGTGCGTGCGAACACGTACGGCGTGTTGAGCCCGGACTCGCCGAGCACGTAGTAGATCTGCGGCGTGGCCGGCTCGGACATCGAGGCCACCTTGGCGTCCGCCACCACGCCGATCACCCGCCGCCAGGCGTCCGGAGAGCCCTGGGGGCGCAGGCGGCGGCCCAGCGCGGATTGGCCCGGCCAGAACCGGTCCGCCGCGGCCTGATTGACCACCACGATGGGCGCGCCGGCGCCGACGTCCTCGGTGGTGTAGACGCGACCCTCCCGCACGGCGATGCCGAGCGTGGAGAAGTAGGCCGGGCTGACCAGCACGAAGGGCAGTTCCACCGATCCCGTGCCGGCGGCGGGCTGATAGCCCTCCACGACGGTCGTGGTGGAGGGACCCCCGCGGACGGGGAGCGCGTTGGCGAACGCCACCGACTCGATCCCGGGAAGAGCGGTGAAGCGCTCGGTCAGATCGAGGAGCGCCGCCGCCCGGGCGTCGTCGCCGATCCCGGCGCGCGCGAAGTCGGTGCTCAGGAACGCCAGCTGCTCGGCGTCGACACCGGGGTCGATGCGCGCGTAGCTCGACAAGCTCCGCACCATGACGCCGGCGCCGACCACGAGCACCAGGGATACGGCCACCTGCACGGTGATCAGCGCGTCCCGGAAGCGGGAGCGCCCCGTGTTGGCGCCGGAGCGACCGGAGCGGAACGCGTGCGCCAGATCGCCGCGCCGGACCTGCAGGGCAGGGATGCCGCCGAAGAACAGCCCCGTCCCGGCCATGAGCAGAAGCGCGAACAACAGCACGCGCAGATCCAGCGGCGCGGTGACGGTGCCGGGCAGCGCGCCCGCGAAGTCCGTGGTGGGGAGCAGTGACAGCAGCCAGGCGGCAAAGCCCAAGCCGGCCAATCCACCGGCGCAGGTCAGGAGGACGGCCTCGACCAGCAGCAGACGCGCAACCCGTGCCTGCGACGCCCCCAGCGCGCGGCGCACGGCCACCTCCGGACTGCGCGCGACGGCGCGCGTGAGCAGCAGGCCGCCCAGGTTGGACGTGGCCAGGAGGAGCACCAGCAGCACCACCGCCATGAGCAGCGTGCCGATGCGGCGCAGCTCACCATCGCCCTGGGGATGCATGCGCACGTCCGCGGCCGCGAAGACCGTGATGTCGCGTCCGCGATTCAGCTCGGGGAACGCCTCCGCCAGCCGGGTCGACAGTGCGGTCATGGCGGTCTGCGCCTGGTCGAGGGAGACGCCGTCGGCCAGACGCGCCAGCACCTGGTACCAGTGGTCCTCCCGCCGCTCCAGGTTGGTGACGCGGTAGGGGCCGCCCACGGCCACGGAGGAGATGGACAGCCACGCATCCGTCACGAGCCCCAGCGCGCCGTTGAACCCCTCGGGGCCGATGCCCACCACGAGCGTCGGCTGTCCGTTCAGGCGCAGCGTCCGCCCGACCACGTCGGGCGCCGAGCCGAAGCGGGTGCGCCAGGCGCGGTGGCTCACCACGGCGAAGTTGCCCGCACCCACCTGGTCCATGTCCCGATCGAACCAACGTCCTTCCGCCGGCGCCAACCCCACCGTCTCCAGGTAGGTGCTCGTCGTGAACTCGATGGCGAGCGCTTCGGTGACGTCGCCCACTTCCATCTGGACGGTGGCGGGGGTGGTTGCGGCAACCGACGTGAACAGCCCCTCGGTCGCGGCCATGTCCAGGTAGGCGGGATAGGAGCTGGAGGACGGGTCGCCTTCGTCCGAGTCCTGGTAGACGCGGACCACGCGCTCGTGCTCGGCGAAGGGCGGTGGCTTGAGCAACAGCTGATCCACGAGCGCGAAGACGGCCGTGGTGGCGCCGATGGCGAGCGTCATGAGCGCGAGCGCGCCCAGCGTGAACGTGGGTGTGCGCGCGAGGCGCCGGACCGCGTAGCGGACGTCCTTGAGCAGCGATTCCATGCGTTCTCCCGGAGTGGGACGGGTGTGGAGTCGGGTGCGGCGCGGCACCGGAGCGTGGATCGGGCTGCGGCGGAGCGTGCGGTCCACGACGTCGCGCGCCCGCGTACGCGCTGCGTCCGCGAGTGCGCCGGTCCAGACGCGGGCCACCGCTGCGCGGCCTTCGGAGCGGGCCCGCTGCAGCCGCGCCTCCAGGTGCGCCACCATCTCGTCGCCGTACTCGGTGCGCAGGCGGCGCGGGTACAGACGCAGCCAGGCGCGCAGCAGGCGGGACGACGGACGTGATGCGGGGCTCATGCGCGCTCCGGAAGCACCTGTCGGGCGCGTGCGTGCGCGAGGAGTCGATCGAGCCGCGCCGCTTCGGCCTCGAGGACCCGGCGACCCACACGGGTGAGGCGATAGTGCTTGCGCCGGGGGTCTTCGTCCGCTCCGGAGACCTCCGCGCGCTCGATCCATCCGTCGCCGCGCATCTCGTCGAGCGTGCGGTAGAGCGTGCCGGGCCCCAGGGTCAGCGCCCCGCCGGAGACCCGTTCGACCTCGTCGCCGATGCCGAGCCCGTGCAGGTCGCCGGCGGTCAGCGCCAGCAGGATGTGGAAGGCCGCGGGGCGGAGGGGGAGCGCGTCGTCCGGGGACTGCATCGAGGACCGTCCAGGCTGGATGTGTCCATCATGGATATATCCAGCGCGGATAGATCGCAAGGCCCGGCACACGGGACGGTCGGAGGACGCGGCCACGGGACGGTAGCCGAAGGGGGCGGGAGCGGACCGGTGGTCCGGCGTCGCCGGCCGCGCGCCTCGGTCATCAGGCCGGGCTCAACCAGCGCTGGAGGCCGACCGACAGCTCCACCATCGACCCGACCCATGGGTCCACCACGCGGATGCGGGCCTCGGGCCGCACCGTCCACCCGTCCGCCACGCCGTATTGGAGGCCGACCGCGGCCCAGAGGGTGGGATCGTCCCCGGCGTTGCCGCGCACCCCGACGGCGTAGCCCAGACCCCCCGCGACATAGAGGGGGAGGGTCGACGGTCGCACCACCACACCCACCTCGGGGATGAGGAGCCCGACACGCTCGTCGGCCTGCGTCTCGTAGTTGAAGTACGCCGCTCCCGCCTGGACGAACAGCATGCGCCGCACCGGGACGTCCACCCGGAGCGCGCCCGAGGCGCTGACGCCCGTGCCGGACAGGTCGTAGGGCACGACCGCACCGGAGAGCGTGACACCGGTCTGGGCGGCGAGCGGCGCGGCGACGATGCCCAGAAGAGCGGCCGTCGCAAGCCCGAAGGCCCTGCGTCCTGGACGGGGCGTGCCGGCGAGCGACGACCGGCCCGGACAGCGCAGGCGGACTTCCTTCGTGTGGGACCGGGAGGGACGGCGCGGAGACGTGGGGGCGGCCAAGGGTCCTCCTCGACAGGACGCGGCGATGGAGCGGGGCGCGTCGTGACCCGCGGGGGACCTGCTTCCCTGTACCGCGTCCGTGGGAGACGGGGTCCGGCGGCCCGGAAGCCCGGTACCCCGCTCGAGCCCGTTTCCCAACGATCGGGCGGTGCGGTAGACCGGGCACGAACGCCCTCCGCTGGGATCCGCGCGTCGCGTCCGGTCGGGTCGCGCGAAAGGCGCATGCCGCCATCGGAGGGCCCGGGGCCGCCGTCGAGCTTCCGGCATCGAATCATGCCGGCGCCGACCGGCCCCACCGGAGGACTCCCGATGCTACGCTTCGCCCTGATTCTCGCCTGTACGCTGTTCGGCCTCGCCGGCAGCTCCGCGCGCCTCGAGGCGCAGGAGTGGGCCGACTGCCCCAGGACCCTCAGCGGGGGAGGGTTCTCCGGGACGCTGATCGCCGACCGGTGGCGCTCGACCTGGATCTGGGAGCAGCGGGGCAACCCGTGGGAGTCGAGCTACTGGGCCGGGTTCGTGGAGCACCGGCACCGCGAGGGAGTCTATGCCCTGACCGGTGGAGGCCGCGCGGTGGTGGCGTGCGGTACGCTCACGCTGATCTGATCGGACAGGGGGGTCGTGGCGCTCTCCCCCAATGGAGCCAGTGGGGATCGAACCCACGACCTCCGGCTTGCAAAGCCGGCGCTCTCCCAGCTGAGCTATGGCCCCGTGCGGGCATAAGCTAGCCCCGCACGGGGAAGGGCGGAACGGCCGCGGGCGGATCCGTGGGGGGGGGTGCGGCACGTGGGGATCGACGCGCGCCGCACCCGCCGACTCATCCCGCGGGGAGCGGGCGCACCACCACCGTGGCGCTGTCCTGGCGCGCCTCCACGAACAGGAAGCGCTGCCCACCGGGGTGGACGTCCCAACCGCTCTCGACATCGTACGGTGCCGAGAAGAGGGTGGTGCGCTCGGCGACGGCCAGTCCGGGCTCGGAGACCAGCCGTGCGCGCACGACGTCCGGACCTGAGCGGTAGAACAGCTCGGTGCCGTCCCGTCCCCACCGAGGATCTCGACCGGTCGTGGACGAGACCACGACCGGATCCGCGAGAGCGGGAAAGCTGCGGACAAAGACCGTCGTGTTTCCCGCCACCGTACGGGTGTACGCGACCCTCCGACCGTCCGGCGCGAACGAGACGTAGCCGTCGATTCCGTACGGCGACAGTTCCAGCGTATCCTCCGTCCGCAGGTCCAGGGCGCGCGTGCGGTCCGTGGCGAGCTCGCGGAACACCACCCAGCGCCCATCGCGGGAGGTGGCCACGGCCACCTTGCCGCCCCCCACGACGACGCGCTCCGCGCCGCCGCCGTCGGAGGCCCGCTTGAAGACGGCGGCGCCCCCCCGCGCGGGGTCGATCCCGGTGAACACGAGGGAGTCGCCGTCGTCGCTCCAGAGCGGGCGTTGCGCCTGCCGCTCGCGCTGGAAACCGGTGAGCCGACCCGACGCGGGGTCGAGCACGAACATCTCCAGGGGCCGGGGTGCGACGCGGTTGACGTAGACGAGGGAACGCCCGTCCGGGGACCACTGCGGATGCAGGAACGTCTGCCAGCGCCGCACGAGCGGTCGAGGCTGCCCGGCCGGGTCCACCTCCACGAGGCGGCGATCGTCCGAGAGCGGAGCCAGATAGGCGAGGCGCCGGCCCGCCAGCGCGAAGTCCCGCGCGTTGCTGCGGGCGTTGACCGGAAGCCCGAGCGCACGGGGCGGCCCCGTGGGCCGGAGCGTCGCCGTGTCGAACGGGAGGGCATGCAGCTCCGCGAACGCGGTGTAGATCACCTGACCTTCCGCCCAGCGCGGCGTCTGGCCCGGGACGTCCAGCTCGTGCACGCGCCCGTCCCGCAGGTCGACGACGCCGAGTCGGATGCCATCGGAGCGGCGGATCTCGAACAGGACCGCGTCGCGTCCCGGGATGGCGTGGGGGTGGGCATGCCCGAGGTGCCCGAGCGCGGTCGTGGACGTCAGGGAGCGGAGTGGCCCCAGTGTGCCGGCGGGCCCGACCGGGGCGACCCTCAGCCCGACGGCGCGATCCGCGACCACCAGACGGGCAGTGTCCACGAACGTCATGCCCTCCGCCTGGAAGGGAAGGGCACCCAGCGGACGCGCCGGATGCGCGCCGGAGACGTCCGCCAGCTCCAGCGCCAGCCCGGTGCCCCGCTGATAGGCGACGCGGCGGCCGTCCGGATGGAAGAAGGGATTGAGCGCCCCCTCGCTGCCCACGAGCGTGCGATGCTCGCCCGTGCGTAGGTCCTGGATCCCGAGGGCACCCGTGCCGGGCGCGGCGTGCACGAGCAGGTGCCCGTCCGGCGACAGATCGATCCAGGACCACGACAGGAGGGGACCCGGGGCCGGGATCCGGAAGCTGTGGGTCGGGGCGTCGCGGGGGACCGTCGGGTCGCGCGCCACCCGGACCAGCACCACCGCGGCGGCCAGCGCCAGGACGATCAGCGCAACGTTCAACGCCGCCACAGGAATCCGGCGGCTGCGCGCCTCGGCCGCGCTCTCGGCGGGGGGCGGCGGGGGGGCCAGAAGAGCGGCGAGCGCGTCGCGCACCTCCCCGGCGCTCGCGGGCCGCTCCGCCGCGTCCTTGCGCAGCAGCGACGCAACCAGCGTCACCGCTCCCGCAGGCACGTCGGCCGGGATGGGCGACAGCGCAGGCGCGTCCAGCTCGATGGTGTCCACCAGCTCGAGGCGGGAGGCTGCGCGGAAGGGGCGCTGCCCGGTCAGCATCTCCCACAAGGTGACGCCCAGACCCCACAGATCGGTGCGGGCGTCGGTGCCGCCGCCCGCCAGCTGCTCCGGAGACATGTACGCCAGCGTGCCGGCGGTCGTGGGTCCGGACCGGGTGGTGGTGCGGGAGCGGTGCGCGATGCCGAAGTCGAGCAGCTTGACCGCATCGCCGGCGGCCGTGAGCAGCACGTTGGCGGGTTTGACGTCGCGGTGCACCACGCCCGCCGCATGCGCGGCGGCCAGCCCGCTCGCGACCGCGTGGGCGATGGTCAGCGCCCGCTCCGGCGCAAGCGCGCCCTCGGCCTTCAGGACGGTCTTGAGCGTCCGCCCCTCGTAGTAGGCCATGGCGATGAACAGCAGCCCGTCCTCGGTCTCCCCCACGTCGTGGATCGTGCACAGGTGGGGGTGGTCGAGGGCGGCGGCGGCCCGCGCTTCCCCGAGCAGCGCAGCGCGGGCGTCCTCGTCCCCGATACGTCCGGGGTGCAGGAACTTGAGCGCCACGGCCCGGCCGAGGCGCACGTCGGTCGCGCGGTAGACCACGCCCATGCCGCCGCGCCCGAGCGGGGCGTCCACGCGGTAGTGGAGGACCTGGCGCCCCACGAGCGGGTCCGGGCCGGCTTCGATGCCCGGCATCTCGTCGTCCGAGCCGATCCAGGGGGCCGAGGCCCGGAACCACTCCGACGCACGGGCCTGGTGTGCGAGCAGCGCGGTCAGCTCGGCGGCGTCGGCCGGGGCCGTGCGCGCGAGCGCGGCCAGTCGGCGGCGCTGCTCGTCTGCGGGCAGTCCGGAGAGCTCGTGGAAAAGCGCTTCCAGCCGGTCCCACTTCCCGGTGGCCATCGTCGGAGGCGGCGCCGGACGCCTGCGTCAACTCGGCTCGGACTCGTGCCCCGCCCGCGCGAGATAGCGGTGGAGCCAGGCCTGGGCGAGGGTCCAGCTGCGCTTGACCGACGTGGGGGCGATGCCGAGCGCCTCGCTCGTCTCGCGGATGGTCATCCCACCGAAGAACTTGCACTCCACGACCCGCGCATGGCGCGGGCTCTCGACCTCCAACCTCCGCAGCGCTTCCTCCAGGGTCAGGAGCGCATCCCAGCGGTCCTCCTCCGCGCTCCACCCCGAAGGGAGCAGGGCCTCCACGTCCTCCAGGGACAGGTGCGCACACTCCCCCCCGCGCTTGCCGGTGCGCCGCGCCCGCGAGTAATCGATGAGGATCTGCCGCATCGCGCGCGCCGCGACGCTGAGGAAGTGGGCCCGGCTGCGCCAGTCGCTGGCCTGCACGCCCGCCAGCTTGAGGTAGGCTTCGTGACAGAGCGCCGTGGTGCCGAGCGTCTCGTCGCCCTGCCAGCGTGCGCGCTGGGCGCGGGCCAACCGCAACAGCTCCAGATAGAGCAGATCGGCCGTCCGGTCGAGCGCGGCCCGGTCGTCCTCGCCGAAGCGGTCGAAGAGCGGATCGGTCCGCTCGGCGTCGGGTTCGGGAACGGGTTGCCGCAACGGGGTCATCGCGCACCTCCTGGGGGCCAGCGGTGCGGTCCCGGGCGGAGCCGCCCGAGCTCCCGGGACCGCCCCGGTTCGCTGCTTGCCCGTATGATGCGCTCCCGCGCTGGGCCCCGACAGCGGTCCGGCAGCCTATGCGCCCGCCCCGGATGACGTAGGAAGGACGCCCAGCCTACGTAGCCGGCCCGGGATGGTCCACTCCCGCCTCCGTTTCCGTAACCGGGACGTGGTCCACCCGCGACTGGAGCGTCACCGATGCAGCGACCCCGCACCCTCCGGCATGCTTCCGTTCTCGCGTTCCTCCGTCTTCCAGGGCGATCCGACCGCCCGCCGCGGGCCCGGCCGTACCGCCTGACGCCCCTCCTCTTCGTGGCCGCCGCGATCGCCGCCTGTGAGCACCCTCCCACGTCCGTCTCGGAGGCACCGGCGCTCGAGGTCGCGGAGCACGGGAGTGGCGGACCGGGACGGGCCCTCCGTCTCATGACGCGCAATGTCTACCTCGGAGGGGACGTGGCCCCGGTCCTGGCCGTCGACTTCAGCGACATCGCGGCCGTCACCGGGGCGGCGGCCACGGTGTGGGCGTCGGTGCAGGCCAACGATTTCGCCGCGAGGGCGGCCGAGATCGCCGAGGAGATCGCCCGCAATCGGCCGGAGGTGGTGGGCCTGCAGGAGGTCGCCCGCTTCATCACGCTCGACGCCGCATTCCAGCCGACGGGCGTGTTGGATTACGTCGCCCTCCTGGAGAGCGCGCTCACCGCCCGCGGTCTCGAGTACGACCTCTGGGTGCAGGAGAACACCGATGTCGTCCTGCCGATCGAGCTGGATCTGCAGGCGGGTGCCGTGACCGGTCTGCTGCGGTTCACGGACCGGATCGCGCTCCTGGTGGACCGTGACCTCGACGACGTCGTGGTCACGCAGGGCAACTACGCCACCACCATCACGCTGGCGCCGGGCGTGACCCTGAAGCGGGGCTGGATCCGCCTTCGGGCCGCCGACCGCGACCGGCCCTTCGAGCTGGTGAACACCCACCTCGAAGGGCAGGCGCTCGCCCCGGTGCAGGCCGGACAGACGGCCGAGCTGCTGGCCATGCTGGCCGGTGGGAGCGGGCCCACCTACGTCCTGGGTGACCTCAACTCGGACGCCGCCGCGGATCCCGGCGCTCCGTCGTGGACGCCCACGTACGACGTGCTGCGCGACGCGGGCTTCGCCGACGTCTGGCTCGAGTCGCAGGGTCGGCGTCCCCGCGGCGGCTTCACCTGCTGCCACCTGCCCGATCTCTCGAATCCGCCCGGGCTGCTGGACGAGCGCATCGACTTCATCCTGGTGCGAGGCGCGCCCACCAACCCGCACGGCGCGCTGCTCGGCGCCATCCGCACGGACATCGTGGGCGAGGAGCGCCGCGACCGCACGCCGGGCGGCCTGTGGCCGTCCGATCACGCCGGTCTGGTGGCTGCGCTGCGGTTCCCGCCCGGTCTGCTGGCCCAGCCGTGAGACGGATGCGTTGGTGGGGGCGTCTGTCGATGGCGTTGGGCGGTCTCGGCGTGTACGCGTGCGACCTCGGCACCGACCCGGAGCCCGTGGCGAGCACCTTCGAGGTGGCGGGCGAGGTGAGACGGGCAGGCGGCGGCCCTGTCGCGGGGGCCGTGGTCGTCCTTCAGAAGGCCGTCACCAGCGTCGGGTTCGATCTCCCGCCCTCCGTGTCGTTCGACGTCCTTCGCCGGACGAGCTCCGACGCTTCCGGGCACTTCGCCTTCAGGCTCCGATCCTTTCCATGCAACGGGCCGTCCTTGAGGGTCGACGTGCACGATGTGGCGTGGCGCAGCAGTGCCCCCCTCTCCGTTCCCTGTGGACGTGATGCGAGCGGAACGCTGGAGGTCGTCCCCGGATTGGTGTCGACCCCCTCCCTCGTGGCCCTCCCCGAGCCCGCCCGGGCCGTGTCCGCGGGGAACCGGTCCACCTGCGCCGTCGGCGAGAGCGGCACGCTGTACTGCTGGGGGCTGCAGCTGGAGCGCCCCAGAGGCGCCCCTGACGAGGGACGGATCCACTGGCTGCCGCGTGTGATCACGACGGGCGTATCCGCAGTGAACGTCAGTGGCGAGGGAAGTGCCCGACACGCATGCCTTCTCCGCGACAGCGGGGAGGCGTCGTGTTGGGGATGGAATCAGCTCGGCGTCCTGGGCATCGGCACGGACGAGGATCGCGTCACGCCGACCGACACCGTCGCCGGCGATCTCCTGTTCACCCAGATCACGGTGGACGCCGCGACGTGTGGGCGAACGGAGGCGCAGGAGGTGTGGTGCTGGGGTCGCAACACGGAGGGAGCCTTGGGCACGGACCCGGGTCCCGAGCAGTGCACGGTGGGAATCCTCGGCAACCTCGTCGACCTTCCTTGTAGTCGAACCCCCGTTCTCGTGGCAGCGGGCCTGGCCGTCCGGACGATCTCCGCGGTCGGCAGCCAGGTATGCGCCTTGGATCTGCTTGGATCCCCCTACTGCTGGGGCGGTGCCTGGGGACTGGATCCCCAGCTCGTCGCGCCGGGCCTCACGCTCGACAGCCTGGACAGGAACTGCGGCGCCACGAGCGATGGAGAGATCGTTTGTTGGGGCAGTGGGCCCGGGCTTCCGCTCACCTATCCCGGCGGGAGCGAGCGCTATCGATCGCTGAGCTCGCAGTTCCCCGTACCGAGCGCTTTCTCGACATCTTTCTGCGCGATCACCTTGACGGCGGAACTCCACTGCAACGGCCAGGAAGCCAACGGTGGACTGCGGCGCCTGGCGGTCGGCCCCTCCGAGCCGGTGACCGCCATATCGGTCGGGGCGAACCACGCCTGCGCCCTCACCCTGTCCGGTGCCGTGTACTGCTGGGGGGAGGGCAATCGCGGGCAACTCGGGATCTGAACCCCCTACCGCCGGAACGCCTCGTCCGCCTCTCTCCCCGACCGGGGCCGCCACGCCAGGGAGTAGTAACCACCCCGGTCGCGCGCCCACGGATCGAAGGCGTTCACCACGCCGTCCAGCTCGGGCGCGAGCGTGGGGACCGTCCGCAGCAGCACGCGCTTGAACGGCGAGACCTCTTGCGGGTGGCCGTTGACCAGCTCGGGCTCCCACTGGGGACCGTCCGGCCCGTTGTGCTCGACCCACTCCACCCCCAGGTGTGTGTAGAACTCGGGCCGGAAGCTGGAGGTGAAGAAGCGATCGGAGAACAGCCGGCGGGACGCGTTCAGGATGAAGACCACGAACTGGGTCTCCGAGATCGCGAAGCCGTGCGGACGGGCGGACTCGGCCAGGAAGCCCACCACCATGTCCAGGTCCTCGACATTGTCCACGACCGTGCCGTCCGGGTGGCCCAGGCAGTCCGTGAGCGGGCGACCGTCGCGCTCCTCGGCGGCGGTGATCGGCAGGGTGTCGTCGCAGGTGTGCTGACCGTAGACGGCGCGCAGGTCCTCGACCAGGCGCATCTGGAACGCGCGGGTGGAGCTGTCCAGCGGCAGCCGACCGTCCACGAAGTCGTCGAAGCTCGTGACCGACTGCAGCCCGTACTGCCGTCGGAACTCGTTGAAGCGAGGGATGCCACGCTCGCGGTCCCGGATCAGGTCGAGCGCGGCCACGTCCAGCCGGCCCGTTCCCGTACGTTCGATCGGCATGGGCAGGTTCTGCAGGAACGCCGGGTGGTTCTTGAGCGTGAGCAGGCCCAGACGCTGCCGACCCATGCTCAGGCCCAGGTCTCCGAGCCCCACGCGGTCCCGGACCGCCGTGGCCTCCTGCCGGAACGCGCGCACCACGGGTAGACGCTCCCCGATGCGGTCCGGCGCCGACAGCGTGCGCAGCTCCAGCACGTCCGGCACCAGCGGGTGCAGACGGTAGACCGTGACGAACTCCTCGGGGAAGTTGAACGGCGAGCCGAAGTGGTTCACCCCGCCGTTGACGTCCTCGGGATCGGCGAGGCTCCACACGTCCCGGTTCTCGGTCAGGTCGAAGCGGCGGCTGCCCAGCCCGAAGATGCCCGAGCCCGACGCGAACACGGAGTACCACTGCGTGGTGTCGACCTCGTCGTCGGAGCGGACCAGGCGGCGCACCACGCGCTCGGTGGCGCGCGCCAGCAGGTCGCTCTGGAAGAGCCCGCTCCAGTTCGCGTTCATGGCGCGGTAGAGCGGCTCGTTGTAGAGCAGCTGCGTGGTCCACTCGATCGTGTGGATCTTGGCGATCTCCGCGCTGACCACGAGGCGCGCCACCTGGAAGAGCGCCTCGTCGCCGACGTCCCGGTACCGGAGGACCGAGTCCGGTCGGGCCGGATCGCGCAGACCGGAGTCCGCGTCGGGGTGCGACGCCGTGCGCGCCCGGAACGCGTCCACGAACTGGTTGTGCTCGCGGGCGAAGACGTTGTGCAGGAACGAGAGCCCGATGGACCAGTTGTCGGGGAAGGCGGTGGCTTCCTGCCCCCGCCACTCCGGCACCTGCGGGTCCGCCGCGCCGAGCAGGGGCAGCAGCCCCTGGGGATCCGTGCCGGCCGGGAGCCACAGGCGGGCAGGGTCGGCGGGATCACGCTTGACGCGCCGCACCGAGACGCTGTCCCAGCCGTAGATCTGCGAGCCGTCCCACCAGGCGGTGACCGCGTTGCGGGTCACGGCGGGCGCGCGGTTCCAGCGTGTCCCGGTCCCCGCATCGAACGTCGGTGGCGCGCCGTCCTCGGCGATGCGGGCGGCTTCCATCCGCGCGGCGGGATCACACCCCATGGATGGGTCCGTGCATCCGAGCGGCAGCGACGCGTCGGCGTTGCGTCCCTCGGCGAGGTGCGAGAACCAGTCGTGGGTCATGAACTGGATCCAGAACGCTGCCAGCACATTGAAGAAGGGGGCGGGCTGGTAGTCGCAACGCACGGGGTCCGCACCGCCGCCGGCGACGGCCGACTCCGCGGAGGTCGCGCCGGCGTCGGAGCCCGCCCCGCCGGCGGACGAACCGACGCGAGCGCCGGAGACGGATGCGCCTTCCGCGGACCCGAACCCTCCGCCGCACGATTCCGCGTCCGACTGCTCGCGTGTGAACAGCGTGCGGCTCACGCGCTGCGGGTCGGGCGTGAGCAGGTCGATCCGGCCCTGGTGCCGGTTGCGCGTCAACTCGGTCAGCCCGCGCTCGGGGAACGTCTCCTCGAACGGCACGTTGCGCGCGAACAGCATCCCACTCGAGCCCATCGCCGGATTGAAGAGGTCGTTGCAGATGCCGGTCAGCGTGCGCCAGCGGATCAGCTCGCCGCCGCACACCTGTTCGCCCTCTCCGCCGACGCGGGCGAACGCCGGATGCGACGGCGGCAGTCGCAGCTCGGGCCAGCGATCCAACGCCCGCCCAGGGGTCCCGTCGCGGCCGCGCACGTAGTCGTCGAACGTGCCGCCGTTGTCGTACAGGTTGTTCCGGATCAGCTCGATGCGCTGGTATTCCAGGTCCAGCAGCGCGCCGTCCACGCCGCGCCGGGCGGGTGAGAGCAGCCGGAGCGGAGATCCCGGTCCCAGCGAGGCGGAGTCGCCCGCCCCCCAGTAGTTGGACCAGTCCACCCAGGGTGCGTCCCGGTGCGCGACCGCGTTGCGTCCGCCGCGGCAGCGGGCCGTGATGTCCTGCACCTTGCCGGTGAAGCGATCGGTGGCGCCGGTGGCGACGGGCCGGAAGCCCTCCGAGGCGAGCGCCGCGCAGCTCGCGAGCGACAGCACCTCTGCGCGCGAGGACGGGAAGGCCGCCAGGACGCCGAGCCCCAGCGCCGCGGTGACGGCCGTGGCGCCCAGCACCGGTCGCCGCGTCCGACGCAGGGCCAGCGCGGCGAGCGCGGCCGTACCCACCGCTCCGCCCAGGAAACGGGCGGTCGTGGTGCCCTGGACCACGGAGGCCACCAGGAACGCGATCCACAGCAGCACGAGCAGCCCGGAGCGCTGCACGTGGACGGCGCGCCGGGACTCCGTGGGATCGGCCACGACCCAGGCCAGGGCCACGTCCACGGTCCACCAGGCCGAGAGCAGGAGATTGAATCCGGGAGAGGAGACCAGCGGTGTGTCGAACATCGCGCTGACGCTGCCCCCGAGCGGTCCCAGGATGGAGACCACGCAGTGCACGCCGAAGAGCAGCCAGGCGCTGGTCCAGGCGGCGCGCCAGCGCGCCCAGTCGCGTGCGCTCTTCGTGCGCACCGGCGCGAGCGCGAACGCAGCGGCCAGGAGCAGCAGCGTCACCCAGACGGTGGACAGCGAGCGCGCCATGCCTTCGTCGGCGGCGCCGCGCGGGAGCACCAGGGCGACGACGCCGCCCAGCACGGCGAACGTCCAGAGCAACGAGGGGATCCAGTCGCCGCGCGTCGTGCGCGTCGCCGGTCCGGGGGTCCCGTGGGGGTCGGTGGACATGGAAGCACCTCCTTGTGCCTCCACGCGCACGCGGGCCCGGGCGGGGATCATCCCGCGGGCCCGGGCTGGGATCATCCCGCGCCGTTGCCCTCGATCCCGCCGTCCGTTCGCGGCGTGCCCGTCGCCCTCGTCAGTTCGCTCCCTTCCACGCCGGCCCGCGCAGCACCCGGCCCGCGCGCACGTCGTGGAAGCCGTCCTCGTCGAAGACCACCCGCCCGTTGACCACGACCATGCGGATGCCGTCCGGGTACTGGTGCGGTTCCTCGAACGTGGCGCGGTCGATCACCGCGGCGGGGTCGAACAGCACCAGGTCGGCGTAGGCGCCTTCCGCGACCCGGCCCCGGTCCGTGAGGCCCATCCGGGCGGCCGGCATGCCGGTCATCTTGTGCACGGCCTCGGGCAGACCGAGCACGCCCTTCTCGCGCACGTAGACCCCGAGCACGCGCGGGAACGTGCCGTACCAGCGGGGGTGCGGATGGCCCTCTCCGGGCTGGGTGAGCCGTCCGTCGGAGGCGATCATCGTCTGCGGGTGCGCCATGATGCGCTCCACGTCCGCTTCGTCCATGGCGTGGTAGATCCCGGACGCGCCCCCGCGCCGGATGGCCTCGATGACGAGCTCCGCGCCCACCTCGGGCGTGGTGGGCCTGCCTTCGCGCCGGGCCCAGTCCGCCAGGGTCTGGCCCTCCAGGCTGCGGTCCCATTCGACCAGCGCGAGCTGCACCCGGGCCAGGTCGTTGCCGCCCCGGTCGTTGATGATGTTGAAGACGATCCCCTTCCGGATGGAGTCGGCCAGCACCGGGTCCTCCATGCGCGCCAGGAACGCGTCGTCCCCGCCCTCCAGGGCCCACGGCGGCACGAGGATGGAGATCCCGGTATAGGAGGCGTCGTAGGGGTACTGATCGATCATGGCGTCCGTCCCGGCCGCCCGGGCCGAGTCGACCATCGCCAGGGTGGTGACCGAGGAGCCCCAGGTGGGCGCCCCGACCGCCTTGTGGTGGGTCAGCACGATGGGGATCCGGGCGCGACGCCCGATCTCCAGCGCCTCGCCCACCCCGTCCAGAAGCCCCAGGCCCTCCTCGCGCAGGTGGGACGTGTAGAAGCCTCCCGCGCGGGCGGCCACCTCCGACAGCGCCACCACCTCGTCCACGTCGGAGAACGCGCCCGGCAGGTAGCGCAGGCCGGTGGAGATGCCGAAGGCGCCTTCGTCCATCGCTTGCTGCACCATGGACTTCATGCGCTCCAGCTCATCCGGCGTGGGAGCCCGATTGTCGAGATCCATGACGGCCCGGCGGATCGTGTTGTGGCCGGCCAGGAAGCCCACGTTGATCCCCACGGTCGTGTCTTCGATCTCGGCCAGGGCCTCGCCGAAGGGAAAGGGGCCCCCGCCGTCGGGACCGCCCAGCGCGGTGGTCACCCCCTGCCGCGCCATGCTCTCCGAGGCCGGTAGACGCAACAGGGGATCCAGGTGGGCGTGCAGGTCGATGAAGCCGGGGGCCAGCACGAGGCCCGTCCCGTCCACCGAACGCCCGGCGGAGGAGGCGGGGACGCCGTCCGGGACCACCGCCACGATCCGGTCCCCGCGCACCGCGACGTCCGCGCGCACCGCCTCCGTGCCGGTCCCGTCGAGCACGTCCGCGTTGCGGATGACGAGGTCGTACTCCGGGCTCTCCCCGGTCGAACAGGCGGCGACGAACAGGAGCGCAGCGGCGCCGAGGCGCGCGCGGCGAGAGCGGTGCGACGACGGATGCATGCGGCAGCTCCGGTCGAAGGGGACTGCGGGACGTTGGGCCCCATCCCGCCGAGGGGGACAGCCCGGACCCGGCGCACGACGGAACGCCCAAGCTACGGACCGTACGCGGACGCCGCATCCGCTCGGCTGACGCGGCCGTTGCCGGGCCGGCGACCGCGGCGTCAGCTTCTCCCGCATGTCCACGGACGGCTCCTCCATGCGCGCACGGCACCCCCGCACCGATCCGACGCACAGCGTCCGGGGCTTGGCACCGGAGGACTGGGCTGCCGTCGCCCGGATCTACGGCGAAGGCATGGCCACCGGTCACGCCACCTTCGAGACCGCCGTCCCCTCCTGGGCGGAGTGGGACGCACGCCACGTGAAGGATCCGAGACTCGTGGCCGTATCCCGGATATCCAGCCCGGAGCTCCACGGCTTCGCCGCGCTCAGCGCAGTGTCGACCCGGGCCGTCTACGCCGGCGTGGCCGAGGTGAGCGTCTACGTCACGGCGGCGGCGCGCGGACAGGGGGTGGGCACGCGGCTGCTGGACGCGCTGGTGGAACGTGCCGAGGCGGCGGGGTTCTGGACCCTGCAGGCAGGCATCTTCCCGGAGAACGAAGCCAGCCTGGCGCTGCACGCGCGGGCCGGTTTCCGCACGGTGGGACGCAGGGAGCGCATCGGGCGCCTGCACGGCGTCTGGCGGGACGTGCTGCTGCTCGAGCGGCGCAGCACGACGGTGGGGACGGAGAGCGAGGAGGCTGCGGGGTGAGCGGGTGGCGGTGGACGGCGGTGGCGATGTTGGTGGGGACGCTCGGGCTGCTGGCCTGGGTCTATCCGGACCTGCCCGACCCCATGGGCACGCAGTTCACGTTCGACGGCACACCCGTGCGCTGGACGCCGCGACCCCAGTTCATCGTGGCGTTCGGGCTGGTGGCGGCCCTGATCAACCTGCTGTTCCTGGGGGGCATCCCGGAGGTGCTGCGCCGGACCGGGGCCACCCGCTTCAACGTGCCCAACCGGGACTACTGGCTGGCCACGCCGGAGCGCCGGACCGAGGCGCTCCGCCGCATGTGTCCATTCCTGGCTCGCTCGGCCGTCTTCGCCAACACGCTCCTGCTGCTCTGCCTGCACCTGGTGGCGCAGTGGAACGGCGCGCGCGTGCTCGTCCGCATCCCGGCCGCGCTCACCGGACCTCTCCTGTTGGGCACCGCGGGGGGTGGCGTGTTCGTGCTGATCGTCTGGGCGTTCCACGACTTCGCCGTGCCGGCGCCGCCGCTGGGGGTCGAGCGGGCGGCTCGCTAGACGCTGCGCCTCAGCGCCGTTCCCGCTCCAGCGCGTCGGCGAACTCGCGCACGATCTCACCCGCGGGGCGGATGCGGTCGATCGACGCCACGCTCTTGCCCGCCTGCCAGAAGTCGCTGTGCTCGTCCTTCAGCGAGCGCTTGAGCCGTACCGCGGAGGACAGCGCGTAGAACGTGCGCATCCAGTGCTTGGTGCGGCGGCCCTTCAGCATCCAGCGCGCGAAGGGACCGGCCTTCAGGCCCATGCGCCGGATGTACGGAGTCGCGAGGACCGCCACGGGCACGCCGGTGATGCGCTCGGAGAGCACGACGTCGTCCTCGTCGGCGTCCAGGATGGCCTGCTTGTAGGCGTCACTGGCGGTGCACTCGGTCGTGGCGATGAAGCGCGTGCCGAGCTGCGCGCCCGCATAGCCCAGCCGCAGGGCCTCGACGAACTGCTCGGGCGCGCCGATGCCTCCGGCGCACACGACCGGGAGCCCCAGGTCGGCGAGCTCGTCCAGGAGCGCTTCGACGCCCAGTGGACCGGCGTGCCCCCCCGCCCGCCGGTTCACGGCGATCAGACCCTGTACGCCGCTTTCCACCGCTTTCAGCGCCCATTTGCGCTCCGTCACGTCGTGGTAGACCACGCCGCCGTGCGCGCCGACCGCATCGACGACCCAGCGGGGCTTTCCCAGCGACGTGATGAAGAACCGAACGCCCTCCTCCAGCGCGATGTCGATCCAGGCGCGCATGCGGTCCTGGTACGTCTTCGACGAGCCCTCGATCAGCGCGTTCATGCCGATGGGCTTCGACGTCAGCGCGCGGATGCGCCGGATGCCCTCGCGGAAGTCGTAGCCGTGCACGTACGTGAGGGACACCGGCTGCAGCACGCCCAGCCCGCCCGCCTCGGAGACCGCCGCGACGAGCTCCGGGTTGGAGCACGGATACATGGGTCCGCAGATCAGTGGCACCTCGGTCCCGGCGTCCCGGGTGAGCGCGGTCTCCAGGCTCATGGGCTGCGCTCCGAACGGAGGTGCGGACCGGCGCCGGCTCCGACGACGCTCACGCCGCGGGCCGGGGCGCCAGTCGCCAGTGCACGGTCACCTGGGCCACGCGCTCGCCGGAGGCATCGAGCAGGTCCGCAGTGACCGCGTGATCCAGGGGGCCGGTGACCTCGGCCGGCGGACGGGCCTCGCTGCGCGCCAGGATCGGACCGCGCGCCTTCTTGAAGTACTCGACCTCCAGGCGGACGACGATGCCGCGCACGGAGGAGGGAAGCGCCGCCGTCATGGCCAGGCCGGACGCCAGCTCGCCGACGTTGGCGAGGGCGATGGCGTGCACGGAGCGCAGGTGGTTGCGCACCCGGCGTCGGTCGCGCATCAGGATCTCCACCCGCCCGGGCTCGAGCACCCGCACGTGGGGACGGACCGTGCCGCTGTAGGGGACGGCCCGCGCCAGCAGCACGTCGAAGATGCGCGTCCCCAACGGGAGGCGGGAGACGCGCCGCCACAGCGCCAGCAGCCGGGCCTCGGGCACGTCCGCCATCAGGACGTGGCCGCCGCCGGAGTCGCCGCGACCCTGCGGCCGGTGAGTTCGCCATAGAGCCCCAGCCAGGCATCGCGCACCGGCGGCCAGCGGTACTGGTCCAGCTCCGCCTGGCCCGCGCGCGTGAGCCGCTCGGCCAGACCGGGCTCTTCCAGGATGCGCAGGGCCGCGGCGGCCAGCGCGTCCACGTCGCCCACGGGGACGAGCAGCCCCGTGCGCCCCTGGTGCACGATGTAGGGCACGCCGCCCGCGTCCGTCGAGACGATGGGAACCCCCGTCGCGTAGCACTCGAGGATCGAGCCCGGCATGTTGTCGATCGTGGGGCTCATGATGTAGACGTCCGCGTCTTCGTACATGGACGCCAGGCGCTCCGGCGGCACCATTCCCACGAAGGTCGCGCGCAGTCCCAGCTCGGCGGCCAGCGCTTCGAGCCCGGCGCGTGCGGAGCCGTCGTTGGCCACGACCAACGTGGCGTCGGGGAAGCGGTCCTGCACGAGACGGAACGCGCGCAGCGTGGTCTCCACGTCGTACAGCGGCTCCAGCCCCCGGTTGTGCAGGAAGCGGGGCTCGGGCCGGGCGCGCAGGCGGAACTCGAGGTCGTCGAGCGCCACGATGTTGTGGATGCAGCGCGCCGGCACGTCGAATTCACCGAACACGTCCACCAGGTAGCCCGACGGCGCGATGATCACGTCGGCCAGGCGCACCAGCGGCACCGCCAGGCGCCAGGTGGCGAGGAAGTGGCGGGCCCGTCCGTCGTGGAAGTGCAGCACGGAAGGCTTGCCGAGGACGCGAGCGACGAGCAGCGCGGGGGCCGGGGCCAGCAGGAAGCTCCAGTACGAGCCCGCGAAGACGTGCAGGACGTCCGCGCGCGGCGCCTTCCAGAGCAGGAGCAGCCCGAACCACACGAACGTGGTGAGCGTGCGCACGTACTTGATGCGCTGCAGCGCCTGCAGGGGGCCGGGCAGGCGGGGATTGATGGCCAGGAAGTCCAGCCGTACGCCGGGCTCGGCCTCCAGGCCCCGTCGCAGGTACTCCGCCTGTACGGCCTGCCCGCCCACGATGTCGAGCGACGTCGCGACCAGCAGGACGTGGAGCGGAGCCGCGCGGTCGCTCACGGCCGTTCCGGTCCGGCCGGCAGGGTCAGCGCCACCAGCTCGGCCGGGTGGTCGGGCGCGCCCACGGTGACCAGCACGTACTGGCGGCCCTCGTGCAGGTAGGTCATGGGGACACCGGACTGACGGGCGGGGAGCTCCAGCTCCGCGAGCGTCCGTCCCGTGGCCTTGTCGTGGGCCCGGAGCCGCGTGCCGCCCGAGCCGTAGCCGGCGTACATCCCGCCCCCCTCACCCGCGAGCAACAGCGTGGCGGTAACCAGCAGCCCGCCACGGTCGGGGCGGCCCCAATATCCGATCTCCCGACCCGCGAGGGCCGGGTGGTCGCGCACGTAGTCGGGAGCTTCGCCGTTCGGCCTCATCCAGACGTGCTCACCCGTGTTCAGGTCGATGGCCGTGATCCGCCCCCACGGCGGCTTGATCAACGGCAGTCCCTGCGGCCCACCGCCCCGCTCCAGCCGCACGCCGGAGCGGACGGACACGTAGCGCATCGTGGACGCATCCGACGTGCCCAGCGCCAGCACCGACGGGGAGGTGGCCGAGGAGACGTACAGGATGCCGGTCGCCACGTCCAGCGCGCCGCCGGGCCAGTTGGCGCCGCCCAGGCTGCCCGGCAGCGTGAGCGTACCCTGCGTCCCGCCCTCCTCGCGCAACGAAGGCGGCGTGAACAGCGGGCCCATGCGGAACTGCCGCGCCAGCGCCAGGGCCTCCTGCTTCAGCGCGGGGGTCAGGTCGAGCAGGTCGTCCTCGGTCACGCCCTGCCGGTCGAACGGGGCCGGTCGCGTCGGGAAGGGCTGCGTGGGGGACGTCACCTCGCCGGGCACGTCGCTCTGAGGCACGGCGCGCTCCTCGATCGGCCACACCGGCGCGCCGCTCACCCGATCGAACACGAACGCGAAGCCCTGCTTGGTGAGCTGCACGACGGCCCGCACCGGCTGCCCGTCCACCGTCAGGTCCGCCAGGATGGGAGCGGCGGGTGGGTCGTAGTCCCAGATCCCGTGGTGCACGGTCTGGAAGTGCCAGACGCGCTCGCCCGTGCGCGCATCCAGGCACACCAGGCTCTGCGAGAAGAGGTTGTCGCCCGGACGGTGCCCTCCGTAGTAGTCGCCCGTGGACGCCTCGACCGGCAGGTACACGTACCCCAGCTCGGGATCGGCCGTCAGCGGCGCCCAGGCGGCCGTGTTCCCGGTCCGCTCCGCGGTGCCCTCCGCCCAGGTGTCGTAGCCCGCCTCTCCGGGCCGGGGAAGCGTGTGGAAGGTCCACCGGAGCGCGCCGGTCCGCACGTCGTAGCCGCGCACGGGCCCTGGCGCCTGGTCGGGACGGTCGGGCGCCCCGCCGCCCGGGTGGGCCGATCCCACCACCACGACGTCGCCCACCACGATGGGCGGCGAGCTGGAGCCGATGCGCTCGTGCACCGCGTCGACCTCGCGGCCCAGGCCCTCCCGCAGATCCACGACGCCGCCGGTCCCGAAGCCCGGCACGGGCTGTCCGGTGCGCGCGTCCAGCGCGACGAGGAAGAAGGCGGGCGTGACCAGGAGGACGCGGCGATCGTCTCCGTCCGCCCACCACGCCACGCCCCGGCCCGAGTTGCGGCGGGGTGCGCTCCCCGCGCGCTCGCCTTCGTCGTGCGTGTAGCGCCACAGGAGCGCGCCGGTGCCCGCATCCAGCGCCACGACCGTGCGGTCCCATCCGGCCGTCGCGTAGAGCACGCCGTCGACGAACAGCGGCGTCACGCGGCTGTTGTACTCGGGCTCACCCCCGAGCGCGGTGCTGGACCAGCGCCAGGCCGTCTGCAGCGTACCGACGTTGCGCGCGTCGATGAGGGAGAGTGCGGAGTAGCGGGTGGAGCCGGCGTCGCCGGCGTAGAAGGGCCAGCTGCCGTTCGTGCCGCGTTGCGCGGCCAGCGGCGAGGCCAGCACGGGCAACGCGCCGGCCAGGAGCAGGGATCGGACGAGGATGTGCATCGCGGGCGGCCATCGCTCCGGCTATCGTGCGGGATCCGCCCGACCGGGCGGCCCTCGAGCGGTAACCTCGGACGGGAGCGGGACGGATGGAAGTGCCTCGGGCGGCCTGGGAGGCGATCGCACGGGAGATCGCGAGCGACGAGAGCCCGGTGGGCATCGACGCCAAGAAGACCCATATCATGATCCTGCACAGGCTCGACGACATCCAGCGCCGGCTGGAGCGGATCGAGGCCCGGCTGGAGGAGGAGCGCGGATGAGGTGGACGACGCTGGGGGCGGCGGTGCTGGTGACGGGGATGGGCGCGAGCCCGGCCCGGGCCCAGAGCGGGGACGAGGCGGCCGTGATGGCGGTCGTGGAGGGCATGTTCGACGCGATGCGCGCCAAGGATGCCGACGCGCTCCGGGCCCTGTTCACGGAGGATGCCCGGCTGGTCAGCACCGGCACGGACGCCGAAGGACGGGCCCGGGCCCGCGTGGTGCCCATGGCGGACTTCGCCACCAACATCGGGAGCGCCACGGCCTACCTGGACGAGCAGATCTGGGACGAGGAGGTCCGCATCCACGACAACCTGGCCACGGTCTGGGTCAAGTACGCCCTGTTCGTGGACCAGCAGTTCAGCCACTGCGGGGTGGATGCCTTCCAGCTCTTCAGGGGCGCGGACGGCTGGAAGATCTTCCAGATCGCCGACACGCAGCGGCGCCAGGAGTGCTGGATGCCGCCGTCCTAGGGCACGACGCAGCGAAGTGCACGCCCGACCCGCGCAGGCGTTCGCACGGGCGTGCACGATCCTGCACGGGGTCCGACGCTGGAGCGCGTCGGGCCCCGTTCGCGTAACCCGCTGTCCCGCATCGCGTTGAGGGATCCGGTCCAGGGGCGGTCCACCGCTTGCCCCCCGGTGGAGGCCGTACACGTCCTCGAACCGTCCGTCTGGAGCACGATCCCATGTTGGCTTCCCTGGCGCTCCTTGCCGTCCTGAGCGCGCCGTTCCCCGATACGCTCTCCCACGCCCCTGCCGCTGCGGACCCGTCGGCAGCAGCCGCCTTCGAGGCGGCGCGCTGGACCGGCCTGCCGTCCGCGACGACGTCGGATCCCGCGGATCCCGCGGACCCGGGCCCGGCCGACCAGATCGTCGAATACAGCGACGGCTACGGCACGCGGCTGAAGATCCATCGCTGGGCCAGCTACCTCACCGTCCCCCTCTTCGTCGGGCAGTATGTCGTGGGGCAGAAGCTCATCGACGGGGACGGCTCGTCCGGGCTGCGCTCGCTGCACGGCGCCCTCGCCGGGGGCGTCGCGGGCCTCTTCGTGGTCAACACCGTCACCGGCGGCTGGAACGCCATCGAGGCGTGGAAGGACCCCGAGGACCGCACCCGGCGCACGCTGCACACCGTGCTGATGCTGCTCGCCGATGCGGGCTTCGTGGCCACCGGAGCGCTGGCCAACGAGAACGAGCATGCGGGCCCCGGAGAGCGGGCCGACAACTCCAGCCACCGGGCCATGGCCATCGCCTCGATGGGCACCGCGCTCGTGGGCTACTCCATCATGCTCCCGATCTTCCGGAGGGACTAGAGCCATGCATGCGTTCGTGGACTGGCTGAGCGCCGTCATGGAGCCCTGGATCGACTTCTACGGAGGCTCGGCGCTCACGGAGACCGTCGTGATGTTCCTGCACCTGGGGGCGTTGCTGGCCGCGGGTGGACTCGCCTTCACGCTCGATCGGGCCGTCCTGCGCGCGCCGTCCGATCCCGAGGGTCGTGCCCGCCTGGCCGACACCCTGCACGACGCGCATCGCGCCGTGCTCGTCGGACTGGCGGTCATCACCGCCAGCGGCGTGCTGCTCACGCTGGCGGACCCCTCGGTGTTCCTGGAGTCGAGGGTCTACTGGGCCAAGATGGTCGCGGTCGGTGCGCTCCTGGTGAACGGCGTGTTCCTCAAGCGGTCGGGAGACCGGCTTCGTCGGGACCCGCTCGATGCGCGTGCGTTCGGCGGGTTACGGAGTGCGGCGCTGCGCAGCGCCGCCCTTTGGATGATCTCGTTGCTCGGGGGTGTGGCCATCACCCTCTACGCATGAGGAAGGGCACGCGCGAGCGCCCGTCCGGCACCGTGCCCGCCACCGGCGCGGCCCAGCCGTGCAGTGCCTGTGGCTCCTGCATGGCGCGACGTGACTTCGTGTTGCGCGGGCTCGGCACGGCGCTCCTGGCGGGTGTGTGGAGCGCGCTCCCGCGCGCGGCCGCAGCCAGCCCCATCGGCTGGCTGGAGGGCCGCACGGAGGGCGACGGGATCCGCTACCCGGTGCCGGCGGACGACGGCGTGCAGGTCGATCGCGGAAACGAGCTGATCGTCGTGCGGCACGCCGGCCTGGTCGCGGCGTTCGCGCTCTCCTGTCCGCACCAACGTTCGATGCTCAAGTGGCGGGAGAAGGACGGCATCTTCCGGTGCACGAAGCACGGTTCGGAATACTCGCCCGATGGCGCGTTCCTGCAGGGGCGCGCCACGCGCAACATGGATCGGCTGGGGATCCGTCTCGAAGGAGCCGAAGTCGTGGTGGACCCGGCCACCGTCTACAAGAGCGACGAAGACGCGGCCGGATGGGCCGCAGCCGTGGTCCGCATCGCCTGAGGAGGTGGAAGAGGGATGGAGAGGGGGGATCGAGGCAGGGGATGCTCGCCGGAGACGGACGGAGCGGAGGACCCGGACGTGCAGATGTGGGGTGGAGCCGGACGGGGGTCGGGCCCTGGCCGACGCGCCTTCCTCGAGGAAGGTGTGCGGCTCGCGGCGTTGGCGCTGTTGGCGGGCGCCTGCCGTGATGGCTCCATCACGGGTGCCGAGCTGGCCGTGGAGGTGGCGGTCCAGCTCGGTGCCTACCCCGCGCTCGCGGTGCAGGGAGGGGTCGCGCGCATCGCGGGCGTGAGCCCGCCGCTGGCGGTCGTGCACCTCGGCCCGGGCGCGTACGCTGCGCTGTCTCTGGTGTGCCCTCACCAGGGAGGGCGGGTGGACTGGACGGGAGCGGAGTTCGTCTGCGCCGAGCACGGAGCGCGCTTCGGCGTCGGGGGCACGTGGCAGGGCGGGCGACGGACGTCGGGGCTGCACACCTGGCGGACGGAGTACGATGCAGCCACGGACACGCTCACCATCTTCCCGTCCGCGTGAAGCCCGCGGCCCTACGGCTGCTTGAGGCCCAGCTTCTCCAGCTTGTAGAAGAGCGTGCGCACGCTGATGCCGAGGAGGCGTGCCGCCTGGGCCTTGTTGTCCCGGGTCCGCGCCAACGCCGCTTCGATCGCCGCGCGCTCCGCGCGGGCGACCGCGTCGGTCAAGGGCTCGACGCGGCCGTCCCCGGGCTCGCCCGGCTGCGTCCCGGCATCCTCCGGGAGCTCGACGTGCTCGATGCGCCCCTCGCCCGTCAGGAGCACGGCACGCTCGAGGACATTGAGCAGCTCCCGCACGTTGCCCGGCCAGCGGTAGCCCTGCAGGCGGGCGAGGACGTCGGGGGCGAGCGTCGCGTGGCGCGCGCCGATCCGCGCGGCGAACGCCTCGACCGCGCGTGGGGCCAGCGCCGCGATGTCCTCCGGCCGCTCGCGCAGCGGCGGAACGTGGATGGGGAAGACGTTGATGCGGTAGTAGAGATCCTCGCGGAAGGTCCCGTCCCGGACGCGTTGCGCGAGATCCTGGTGGGTGGCGGCCACGATGCGCACGTCCACGGACCGGGGCTGGTTCGACCCCAGGCGCTCCACCGAACCCTCCTGCAGGACCCGCAGCAGCTTCGGCTGCAGCGTCGATGGCATGTCGCCGATCTCGTCCAGGAAGAGCGTGCCGCCATCGGCGACCTCGAGCTTCCCGGGGCGGTCCTTCACGGCGCCGGTGTAGGCGCCCCGGGCGACGCCGAACAGCTCGGCCTCGAGCAGCTCGCTCGGGATGGCCGCACAGTTGACGGCCACGAACGAGCGGTCGCGGCGGGGGGAGGCGCGGTGGACCGCGCGCGCCACCACTTCCTTGCCGACTCCGGTCTCGCCGGTGACGAGCACGGTGGTGGGCGCCGGAGCGACCTGCCGCACGAGCGCGAGCACGCGCTGCATCCCGGCGCTCGCGGCCACGATCCCGTCCGCCTCCGGCGCCGGTGCGGGAGGCGCTCCGCCACGTGCGTCCAGCGCCCGGCCCACGAGCGCCTCCATCTCCTCCATGCCGAAGGGCTTGAGCACGTAGTCGAACGCTCCGGCCTTCAGGGCCTCGACCGCGGTCTCGACCGTGCCGAACGCCGTGATCAGGATGACGGGCACGCCGGGGTTGCGCTCGCGCACCCAGGCCAGCAGCTCGAGCCCGGTGCGGCCTGGCAGCTGGAGGTCCGTGACCACGGCCTCGATCCTCTCGGCGGCGAAGATCCGTTCGGCCTCCTCGGCGCTCGTGGCCGTGAGCACCCGGTAGCCACGGTCGCCGAGCCCCATCTCCACGATCCGGCGGATGCGCGGCTCGTCGTCGACGACCAGAACGGTCTCGTTCATGCGTTGGTCCCTTCGTGCGGCAGGGTCACGATCATGCGGGTCCCTCGGCCGAGCGTGCTCCGCACCTCCACCCGACCGCCATGAGCTTCAACGAGCTGACGCACGATGGGAAGGCCCAGCCCCGATCCGGCTCTGTGGGTGGTGACGAGCGGCTTCCAGATCTCGTCGAGCCGGTCGGGTGCGATGCCCGCGCCATCGTCTTCGACGACCAACCGCGCGCCGGCCGGGTCGGACGTGACGTGGACCGTGACGGAGCCGCCGGCGCTGCAGGCGCGGATGGCGTTGCTCACGAGGTTCACCACGACCTGTCGCAGCAGGTCGGGGTCGGCGTGCGCCGGCGTCGGACCGCCGGACAGCGCGAGGCGCACG
Organism: Gemmatimonadota bacterium; assembly: GCA_041390125.1. NCBI lineage: Bacteria > Pseudomonadati > Gemmatimonadota > Gemmatimonadota bacterium. Next base: position 152,473 of record JAWKQN010000004.1, read on the forward strand.
CCCTTCTCCTCGGCATCGGACGCCAGGACGGCGAGCGCCGCGGAGGCCACGCCTTCGAGGTCGACGGCGCGGGGCGCGGGCGTGGAGGGGCGGCCGAAGACCAACAGGTCGTCCGCGAGGCGGGCCAGGCGCCCGACCTCGGCCTGCAGCATCTGCGTCACCTCCCGCTCACGAGGACCCGTGCCCGCGGAGCGGTCCAGCATCTCCGTCCCGGCCTTCAAGACGGACAGGGGCGTGCGGATCTCGTGTGCGAGGCTCTTGGTCAGGACACCCATGGCGGCGAGCGACTCCGTGCGGGCCAGCTCTGCGCGCGCGCCCTCGAGCCGCTCGAGCATCTGGCCCATGGCATCGGCGAGGACCCGGACCTCGGCCGGAGCCCAGCGCGAGGGCGTGGGGAGGGGGCCGGGCCGCTGCGCGTCGAGCTCGCGGGCGGCGACCGTCAGACGCCCCAGGCTGGAGGTAGCGGAGCGGCTCACGAGGAGGGCGGCCGGCAGCGCCAGCAGGAGGAAGAGCGCGGCGAGCGTGAGCAGCTGTCGTCCGGATGCGGCCAGGGCACGGACGACGTCGGCGCGGGCGCGGCCCGTGGAGATCCGGAGCGGACCGGCCGCGGTGGCCGCGGTTCGCGTTCCCCACAGCCAGGCCGACGGGTCGTCGTCGAGCGCGTCTCCGCGGTACAGGACGTGGTCCTCTTCGTCCTCGAGACGGGTGGTGGACAGGTCCAGCGGCAGCTCGGCCCTCAGGAAGGCCGGCAAGGGGGTCCACAGCACGATGCGGCCGAGCGGGGTGGCATCGACACGCGAGCGGACGTCGGCGGTGGCGACGACGCCGTCGGAGCGCAGGTGCACGCCGGCCGGGACGGTGCCGAGCGTGGCGCGCACCCAGCCCGGCAACGGGGTGCGGGTGGCCGGGTCGAGGCGCCCGGGATCGGACGCGGCGAGCACGCGGGCGCCCCGGACGTCGACGGCCGCTGCCTCGGTCCCGCCCCCCAGCGTCGCGGCGAGCTCGGCGAGCGATTCGGCGACCCGCTTGTCGATGTCGTCCACGGCGAGATCCTGCGACGTCTCCATCTCGGCCCAGAGCCGCGCCAGCCGCTCACGCTGGCGGAGCGACGCGGTCAGGCGCTCGGCGGCCACGTCGACCACGGACTCGAGCGCGCGGTGGGTCTCGGCTACCAGGCGTTCCTGACCGACGCGATATTCGCGGGCGACCACGCCGACCGTAGCGAGGACGATGAAGCCCGCGAGCAGGATCGCGAGCCGGCCACCGAGCGAGGTCATCCAGGGCGACCCGTTCGCCACCCGACTGTCCGAGGTATCCAGATCGTGCACCGCCGCTTCGAGCCCTCCGTCCTCCGCCGCATCCGGCGGGCTCTGGTCGGATGCGCCGCGTGGGCCGCGCTGTGCGGGGCCCCGCCGCTCCACGCGCAACTCCCGGCCCCACCCGTCGTCGGAGACGGCCCGCTGCAGCTGGGCGGATGGGCGGCCCTCACGCTCAGTCGCCCCGAGCACCCCGAGGAGGTCGAGCGGCCGGAGGTCAGCGAGCTGGTGGCCGCGCTCATCGGCTGGGGCCAGGTGTCGCGGCGCGCAAGCTATCTGGTCGAGCTCGACATGGCCAAGCGCACCACGTCCACCTGGACCGGGCGCGAAGCCGACGCCTGGTTGTCCCCGGTGCGCCTCTACGTGGAGCTCTCCGCGCGCGAATCCCTGCGGCTGCGCGTGGGCCGCTTCCTGACGCCGGTGGGACAGTGGAACGAGCTGCATGCCGACCCGCTCACGTGGAGCCCGACGCGTCCGCTGACCACGTATCGACCCTTCGCCAAGAGCACGACCGGCGTGTTGCTCGCCGGCGAAGGCGTGATCGCGGGGCGCGACTGGGGCTGGGCCACGTTCTGGGCGCCCGGTGTCGATCTCGACGGCGACCTGGAGGAGGACGAGGAGAACACGTTCGCGCGGGCCGCCGGAGGCCGTGTCGCCATGGAGGTGAGCCCCGGACTCACGGTGGGGGGCAGCATCGCTCGGTTGCGGCGGTCGCTGCCGCCGGAGGAGGACGCGGGCGGAGGTCCGCAGTGGAGCACGCGGGCCGACGCGCTCCGCCGTGACGACCCCGAACGGGAAGAGGAGGCCGAAGGCCGCACCCTGGTCGGGGCCGATCTGCGCTGGGAGTCGGCCCGGGCGCAGCTCGCACTGGAGGGGACCTGGCTGCGGGCAGCGGCGGAGGAGGTCGCCGAAGGGGGAGCGTTCGCGCGCCTGGCGGTCCGGATCGGAGGCCCGCTGTGGGCCGTGGCGCGGGTCGAGTCCTACCGCCCCATCGACGGTCGCACCGCCGACGTGGGCTACGTCGGGCTCACCGCCCGCCCCGACCGCCGTCTGGTGGTCAAGCTCGGGCGCCAGTTCACCCGGCGGCCCTCCACCCGGATCCCGGACGGATGGTTCCTGTCCTTCTCCTCGCTCTTCTAGGCGTCCCTCCGGGCGGACCCCGGCAGGAGGCGCCCCGGGTCTGCGCGGTCGCGCGCCCGGGCGCGCTGGACGTCGCGCCGGACCCCGAGCTGCTGCGGCGCATCTTCCTGTTGCGGCAGCGGAGCTGGCCGGATGGGACCCGTGCCCATCCGGTCAACCTCCCGGCGTCCTCCCCGCTGCGGGAGCGCTTCTCCCGCGCCGTGCTGGGCGAGTCGGTGCAGGCGCTGGCCGCCTACTGGAACGACCGCTACTTCCATGGCACGCGGCCCCCTCCGACCATGGCCTCCGAGGAGGCCGTGCTGCTGTTCGTGGAACGCACGTCCGGCGCCGTAGGCTATGTCGCGGAGGCGCGCACCCGGGGCCTGCCGGCCGACGTCCGGGTGCTGGGCTGCTTCTGACCTTCCCCCGGGGGGTACCGCCCCCGCGAGCGACGGCGGATCTTCCCCCATGCGCCGCGGGCCGTCACGCGCGGTCGATGGAAACTCCCCGTGGTCCCGTCGCCCCGGCGAGGGGCACGTCACCCGAGCTGCGGATCCCGTGTCGCCCACGCCCGAGGTCTACCGATCGCTGCTCCGTCTCTCCGCCCCGGTGGTGGTGGTGCAGGTGGGGATGATGGCCATGGGCGTCGTGGACACCCTCATGGTGGGGCGGGTCTCGGCCGCCGATCTCGGAGCCGTGGCGCTGGGCAACCTGTACTGGTTCTCCACGGTCATCTTCGGTCAGGGGACGCTGTTCGCGCTCGATCCGCTGGTCTCGCAGGCGGTGGGGGCCGACGACGAGCCCGGCGTGGCGCGCTCCGTCCAGCGCGGACTGCTCCTGGCGCTCGTGTTCGGGGCCGTGGCCGTGATCCTGTTGGCCCTGGCCGAGCCGGTGCTCCGCGCGCTCGATCAGCCTCCGGACGTCGTGCCCATCGCAGCCGGCTATTGCCGGGCGGCGATGGGTGGGACCCTCCCGTTCCTGGGGTTCGTGGTCTTCCGCCAGGCGCTGCAGGCGGCGGGGGTGCTGCGTCCGATCGTGGTCACCGTGCTCGCGGCCAACGTCCTGAATGCGGCGCTCAACTGGGTGCTCGTCTTCGGACATGCCGGTGCGCCGGCGCTGGGCGCCGTCGGGACCGGGTGGGCCTCCAGCGCGAGCCGGTGGGTGATGCTGATCGGCGTGGTGGGCCTCGCCTGGCCGCAGGTGGGGCCCTGGCTGCGGCGTCGACCGGAGGCCTTCCGGCCTGCGCCGGTGCTGCGCATGGTGCGACTGGGACTGCCCGTGGGCCTCCACATGGGCGCGGAATACGGCGCTTTCGCCATCACGGGCCTCCTGATGGGGACGCTCGGGACCATCGCGGTGGCGTCACACCAGATCACGCTCAACCTCGCGGCGCTCACGTTCATGGTGCCCCTCGGCGTGTCCCAGGCCACCGCGGTCCTCGTGGGTCGGGCCGTGGGTCGGGGCGACCCCGACGGCGCCCGGCGCGCGGCGCGCGCCGGCCTCACGGTGGGGACCGGCTTCATGGTGGTCTCCGCGGGCCTCTTCCTGGCCGTGCCGGACCTCCTGGCCCGCGCCTACACCGACGAACCCGGCGTGCTGGCGCTCGCCGTGCGCCTGATCCCTATCGCGGGGGTGTTCCAGATCGTCGATGGCCTGCAGGTCGTCGCGGCCGGCACGCTGCGCGGGGTGGGCGACACCACGGTGCCGATGTTCGCCGGTCTGCTGGGCTTCTACGCGGTGGGCCTGCCCATCGGCTTCGCGCTGTCCCGCACCGAGGGAGCGGCGGGCGCACCGGGTCTGTGGTGGGGCCTGGCGGTGGGTCTCGGGGCGGTGGCGGCGTTCCTGCTCCTGCGGGTCTGGATCCGTTTCCGGGGCGCGCTGGAGCGCCTGGAGATCGACGAGGTGGCACCGTCGGTCGGGTGAGTGCGGCGGCGCCCGCAGGGCCGCCGCAACGGGACCGGCCGTCGGTGGGGTTCGGACCCCGCCCCGAGGGGCCGGGGAACGCAACCCGGATGCACGCTGTCCTCCACACCCGCCTTCCCGCTAGGTTGCGCCAGCCCACCCCAACCACCACGCAATGACCCGGATTCCGCTCTTCCCGCTTCCGATCGTGCTGCTGCCCGAGGGGCTGCTCCCCCTCCACATCTTCGAGCCTCGCTACCGCCGCATGGTGGCACGCTGCCTGGAGTACGACCGCCGCTTCGGGCTCGTCTTCCACGACCCCGACCGCAGCGGGCCCTTCCTGAGCGAGCCGGGGCGGGTGGGGTGCGTGGCCGAGATCGAGACCTTCGAGCTGCTCGAGGACGGCCGGTCGCTGATCGTCACCCGCGGCAGCGAGCGGTTCCGCATCGTGGCCGGCGTCGAGACGGGCACCCCGTACTACGAGGCGGACGTGGAGCCCTACGAGGACGTGGACGGCGTCGCGCCGGCGTTCCTGAAGCGCCGTCGCGAAACCTCGCTGGAGCTGTTCCGCGCGGTGCTGGAGCGGCTCCCCAGTGGACCCGACGGCCCCGACGGCCTCGACGCCGACGCGGATGTCTCGTTCCGCCTGGCCGCGGCCCTGCACGCCGATGCCGATTGGATGCAGGACTTCCTCGAGCTGCGCGAGGAAGCCGCCCGCCTGGACCGGCTGGACCACGTCTTCCGGGCCGTGCTCGACGCCGGCCCTCCCTCGCGCGCCTGACGGGGCCGGCGCGATGCGGTTGACCCGGCTGGCCATCCCCGACGTGGCGCTCATCGACCTGGTGCGTCACGGCGATGCGCGCGGCTTCTTCGAGGAGAGCTGGCGCGCGTCCCGGTTCCGTGCGTTGGGCCTGGATGTCGAGTTCGTGCAGGACAACCTTGCACGCTCCTCGCGGGGTGTCCTGCGCGGGTTGCACTACCAGCTGCCGCCGGCCGCGCAGGGAAAGCTGGTGCGCGTGACGCGCGGACGCGTGTTCGACGTCGCGGTCGATCTGCGCACGGGCTCCTCGACGTTCGGGCGCTGGGTGGGCGCGGAGCTGTCGGAGGACGTGCCGCGCCTGTTGTGGGTGCCGCCGGGCTTCGCGCACGGCTACCTGGTGCTGTCGGAGTCCGCCGACTTCACCTACAAGGTCACCGCGGAGTACGCGCCCGAGCTCGAGCGGGGCCTCGTCTGGAACGATCCCACGGTGGACATCGATTGGCCGTGGGACGGCGAGCCGGAGCTGTCGTCCCGGGATCGTGCCCTTCCGGACCTCGCGAGCGCCGCGCACGTTCCGGCGACGCCGTGAGCGGGAGCGAACCCTCCGCGGCTCCGCTCGAGGTGCTGCGCACCGCGCGCGTCTGGACGTGGGGTCCCGCGGAGGCGCGCGACGCCTGGATCGTGCTCCACGGCTACCGTCAGCTCGCGGGCCGCTTCCTGCGTCGCTTCGCGCCGCTGGTCGACCAGGGCGTACGCGTCGTCGCTCCGGAGGGGCTGTCCCGCTTCTATCTGGACGACGACGGCGGACCGCACGGCCCCGAGGCGCGCATCGGGGCCACGTGGATGACGCGCGAGGATCGCGACGCGGAGATCCGCGACTACGTGCGGTACCTGGACCGGGTATGGCAGGAACGCCTCCCGGCTGCGGTGGAGCGCGTGACGGTGCTCGGCTTCTCCCAGGGAGTGCACACCGCGGCGCGCTGGTTGAGCTTCGGCCGGGGCGCGCCCGCGCGGCTCGTGCTCTGGGGTGCAGGCCTTCCCGGTGACCTCGACCTGGACGCGGTGCAGCCGCGGTGGCGGGAGGTGGACGTGGTGCTGGTCCACGGGGCGTCGGATCCGGCCCATCCGCAGGCCGGGCGGGCGCGCGACGATGCACGTCTGCGCGGAGCGGGGATCGCGTTCCGCCGACTCGAGCATCCCGGCGGTCACCGCATCGACGCCGACCTGCTCAGAACTCTCCGATGAAGGCGATCTCGGGCACGAGCGTGTAGCCGAGGCGCTTCTGGACCGTGTTGCGCGCGAGGTCGATCAGCGTGCGGACGTCCGCGGCCGTGGCGCCGCCCAGATTGACGATGATGTTCGCGTGCTTGTGGAAGATGCCGGCGCCGCCATGCACGACGCCTTTGAGCCCGCACTCGTCGATCAGACGGCCCGCGCCGATGCCTTCGATCTTCTGGAAGATCGAGCCCGCGCAGGGATAGAGCCACAGATCGGGATGTCGTTCATCCCGCCACATCAGGTTCTCCCGCATCACCTGCCGTAGCGTCTCCAGCGGCGTCGGCTCCAGCCGGAACGTGGCGCTCAGCACGATGTCGGCGCGGTGGTGCAGCACGGATTGGTCATAGCCGAACTCGAAGTACTCCACCCCCACCGTGCGGCGCTCGCCCTCCTCGGTCAGCAGATCCGCGGACTCCAGCACCTCCTCGATGAACACCGTGCGCGCCCGCTCGGGGGCGGGGGAGAGGAAGTGCAGGTTCTGCCACAGCGCCCCGCCCACCGTGCTGGGGATTCCCACGAAGTGGTGCAGCCCGCCCAGCTCCCGTGCCACGGTCGCGTCGATGAGGTCCGGGAAGGTCTCCACCCCGCTGCCGGCGCGCACGCGGTTCCCGTCCAGGAACTCGATGCCGCCCACCTCGCTGCGGATGACCAGGCCGCGGAAGCCGCGGTCGCCCACCAGGATGTTGGCGCCCTTGCCGAGCACGAACCACGGGACGCCCGCGGCGCGCGCGGCCGTCACGGCGTCGACCAGGTCGTCGGCGGTGCGCGCGCGGAAGAGCAGGTCCGCGGGCCCGCCGATGCGGAACGTCGTGAGCGGTGCCAGCGGGACGTCCCGCTCCAGGCGGGCGGAGCCGAGCGCGGCGCTCAGCTGCTGGACGGCGTCGGGGGCGAGGGTCGGCATGGCGGCCTAAGATAGGCGGCGCGACCCGCCCTGGGGAGCGCGGTCCGGCCGCGACCGCCGTCGAGGATCCGTGGCGCGGCGCCCGAGCGCGGCGCGGAGACGCCGCTCCGGACTCAACGGCGGGTGTACAACCCGTCGAAGAGGGTCGACCAGGTGGAGCCTCCATCGGTGGACGACTCCCAGTGCTGGCGCACGCGGTCGGGATCTCCGTCGACGCGGCGCCACGTGATGCGCTGCATCGTCGTTGCGCCGTTCTGCCCCCGGGTCTCGCCCCGGAGCACCATGGCGTCCCCTTCCAGACCGCCTTCCAGCAGGAGCAGCGTTCCCGCGTTGTCCACCCAGGTCTGGTGCCATACGCCGCGACGCCGGTCCCAGGTGTTGTAGCTCTCGCCCACGTTCCCCCCGGCGCCTTCCCAGTGCTCCTGCACGGCGCATCCGGCCAGGATGGAGTCGACCCGGTTGGTGCCGACCACCTGTCCGGCAGGGTTCGTCACCTCCCAGGTCCCCACCCAGAAATCGAACTGGCGGTGCTCCGGCGCGGCGCAGGTGGGTGGCGCGGGCTGCTGCGCCGCGGCCGGGGCCGCGAGCACCAGCAGCGCGGCGATGAGGGTCGGGAGCAACGAGCGCGCGTACGGCATCGGAACCTCGGGGCAGGGGAGCGTCAGCGCCGTGCTGCGATACGGGGTCCGCGCCACGTCGCTTACCGGAGAGGGCTGCCTGAGACCCTCAGCCCTCGCGCAACGCCTCGACAGGATCGACGCGGGTCGCGCGCAGCGCCGGGACGATGCACGCGAGTGCCCCCACGCCCAGCAACGCCACCGGCAGCAGCATGAAGGTGGCCGGATCGGTGGGCGCGACGCCGTAGAGGAGCCCCTCCACCAGACGGGTCGCCCAGAACGCGAGGACCAGTCCCACCAGGGCGCCGAGGAGGACCGGCCCGAGCCCCTCCCGGACGATCATGCCGGTCACGCGGGCGCGGCCCGCGCCCAACGCGACGCGAACGCCGATCTCGCGGATCCGGCCGGACACGCCGTAGGACACCACCCCGTAGATGCCGACCGCCGCCAACAGCAGGGCGAGCGCGCCGAAGATCCCCAAGACACGGCTGGTCAGGCGCGGGGCCGCCAGGGACGCCTGCAGGCGGTCGTCGAGGGTGCGCAGATCGGCCAGCGGAAGATCGGGGTCGATCTCCGCCATCGCAGCCCGCACGGACGGCACGAGCGCCAGCGGCTCCTCTCGTGCGCGCAACACCACGCTGAGGCCGCGCGGCCAGTAGTATCCGGAACGGGCCGCTTGCTGGTGCGCCAGATAGACGGCCGGGACGGTCTCCTCATCCAGGCGGTTGGCGTACTGCTCGCGGGCCACACCGACGACGGTGATCCAATTCACGTACGGGGTGCCGTCGCCATCCGACCTCTCGTAGCCCCAGCGTTTCCCCACCGCGCTCTCGCCCGGCCAGTACGTGCGCGCCATGGTCTCGCTCACGACGCCCACGAGCGCCCCCTCCGGCGTATCCGTGGGCAGGAAGCCCCGGCCCTCAAGGATCGGGATGCCCAGCGTCTCGAAGAACCCCGTGCTGACGATGGACACGCGCGCGTTCCACGCGAGATCTCCCTCCCCGCGGGGCGGCCGATCGTCCAGGGCGAAGTCCCACCGATTGCCCGCGCCGCCGAAGGGGAGCGCATCGCCGAGCGCCACTGCGGTCACCCCCGGCACGGCGGCGAGACGCTCGGTGAGACGCGCGAAGACCATCGGTGTCTGCGCGTCGTTCGGATACCGCGCCGTGGGGAGCGTGAGCTCGAAGGACATGAGACGCTCGGCGTCGAACCCGGGATCCGTCCGCACGAGGCGCTCCAGGCTGCGGCCGACGAGCGCCGCGAGGATCACGACCACGAGCCCCAGCCCGACCTCGGTGACGACGAGCCCGTCGCGCAGCGTGGAGCGACCGCGGCTGCCGATCGCGCGGGTGCCCGAGCCAGGAGTGATCCCCCGACGACGTGTGAGCGCGAGGGCGGGCAGCACGCTGAAGAGCAGGGCGGTCAGGACGCCCGTCCCCACGGCGAACGCGACGACGGCGCCGTTGATGCGCACCTCGTCGAGCCGGGGCAGCGCCCGGGGGTCGATGGCGATGAGCGCGTCCGTGACCCCGTGCGCGAGGAGGAGGCCGAGCAGCGCGGCACCGCCCGACAGCACCAGGCTCTCGGTGACGAGCTGTCGGACGATGCGGGTCCGTCCGGCCCCGAGCGCGGTCCGCAGCGTCAACTCGAACGAGCGACGCTCGCCCCGCGCGAGCAGCAGGTTGGCGACGTTCGCACAGGCGATGAGCAGCACCAGGCCTGCCGCGACCAGCAGGATGCGCAGGATGCGCGGCGCATCGCCCAGCAGGTCCGCCTTGAGCGAGGTGGCCCAGGCGAAGTGCGCGACGTTGTGCTCGTATGCCGCGGCCCAGCGCGCGTTGCTGACGGTGAGCTCCGAATCCAGGTCGGCCAGCGTGGCATCGGGGCGCAGTCGGGCCACGACCCGTACCCCGTGACCGCCTCGGGTCCCCTCTGTGGATCGGTCCAGCCCGAGCGGCACCCAGGCGCGGGCCTCGTCCGGGAACGCGAAGCCCCGGGGCATCACGCCGAGCACCCGGGTGGCTTGTCCGTTCAACTCCACCGAGCGTCCCACGATCGCGGGGTCGGCGCCGAAGCGCTCCGTCCACAATCCATGTCCGAGGACGACCGTGGGAGAGGCTCCGGTCCGGTCGTCCTCCACCTCGAACCACCGGCCCAGGGCGGGAGGGACGCCGAGGACTCGCACCAGGGACGCCGAGACGCGACCGACCGCGAGGCGCTCCGGTTCCGCGTCCCCGCCGGTGAGGCTGCGGGTGCCCCCACGATAGAACGCCACGGCCTCCAGGCTTCCCGTCTCCTCCGCCAGGTCCAGCGCCTCGGGTCCGGAGAGATCGAACTTCGGGATGTCGAAGCCGGACGGGGGCAGGTAGCGCATCCACACGTCCACGATCCGGTCGGCATCCGGATAGGGAAGCGGCTGCACCGCGACGCCCCACGCGACGCTGAAGGCGGCCACCGTGGCGCCGATGGCGAGCGTGAGCGTGAGCGCTGCCACGCCGGCGAAGCTCCAGTCGCGCCGGAACTGGCGCACGGCGAACCGGAGGTCCTGCGTCGTCTCATCCCACCACCGCTTCCGCCTCATCCGCCCGTCCCTCCTCCGTCCCAGGTCACGGCAGGTCGACTTCACCCGCTCGATGTCACCGAAGCGTCGCAGCGCCTCGGCGCGGGCGGCCTCCTCGGACCACCCGCGTGCTGTCAGCTCGCGCACCCGCATCGCGATGTGGAACGCGAGCTCCTCGTCCACCTCGCGCTCGACCGGCGGGCCCACTCCCTCGTCGCGCATCGTCAGCGAGTCTCGAGCACCGACGAGACGGCCCGGCTGAACTGCCGCCACGCCTCGGTCTCGGTCGCGAGCCGCGCCCGGCCGCGGGCCGTCAGGTGGTAGAACTTCGCGCGGCGCTCCAGCTCGGAGACGCCCCACTCGGAGCGCAGCAACCCCTTCTTCTCCAGGCGGTAGAGGGCCGGGTACAGCGACCCCTCTTCGACCGCGATCGCTTCGCCGGTGCGCTCCTCCAGCCACCGCGCGATCGCGTAGCCATGGAGCGGTCCGTGGGAGAGCGTCTTGAGGACGAGCGTGTCGAGCGTGCCGTGCAGGAGCCGGCGTCCGTCCGTGGTCATCTCCGTCCTTGCCTAGAGGGTCTGGGTAACAATGAGGCTCGTATGCCTAGACTGTCAAGGTATGAAAGGGTGGGGGACGGATCCGCACGGGCCGGTCCGCGGGAGCGCCGGGGCGGGAGCGGACGTCGGCACGCCGGGGCGTAGCGCGCGCGACCGGTGCAGCCTGCCTCAGCCCGCCAGCATCCCCCGCATCTCCATCGGCTGCGCCAACAGCCAGATCGAGGCGAGGAGGAGGAGGACGGCCAGCCCGCGCCACGGGAGCGCCGCGGAGGCCGCGCGCGCCGGTCCGTGCACGTCGGCACCGATCCGGCCCAGGAGGCGCCAGGTCCACGCACAGCCGGCGAGGAGGAAGAGGACCTGCACCGGGAAGATCCACGCGGCGGGGGACGCGGCCACGTGCGCAACGGAGAGCGGGTCGTGACTCGCGCCGGCGCCTCCGATCGCCCCCGCTCGCACCCAGCGGCCCAGCAGCGGCGCGAGCGTGGACGTGCCCAGCACCACGTGGAAGAAGTGGTGCGCGCCCCACATGGACAGACCGAATGGGATCCACCCCCACACGAAGCGTCGCCAGGCGGACGCCCGACCCGTGCGGGCGCGTTCCCAGACGGCCGCCGCGCCGACCAGCAGGAGGGGCGCGAGGACCAGCGTCAGCACCAGGGCACCGGCCAGGACGAGCCCGGGGGCCACGCCCCACGCGGCGGCCCAGCGCCGCTGCAGCGCCACGAAGGGCGCCACCATACCCAGGGCGTTGATCAGCGACGCGAAGGTCATGACCACGGCGAGCACGGCCAGGTCTCCGCGTTCGCCGAGGCGACCCACGCCCGAGCGCACGGGGTCGCCCCCGAGCTCCAGCCCCGGACGCCGCGCCAGGATGCCCACGTTGTCGTGTGGACACGCGTGGATGCACTCCATGCAGAACGTGCAATCCACGTTGCCCACCTTGCGGGGCTGGAAGAGCCACAGCTCGCAGCCGCGCTGCACCGGCAGCGACCCTCCCCCCGGTCCCGTGCCCGGAGCCCAACGGCCCCGGATGCAGTCCTTGGTCGCGCAGGTCGCACAGCGCCCCGGATCGCGGACGGTCACCTCGAACGGGGAGAGCGGCGCGTGCACGAAGTGGAACTGGCCGATCGGGCACACATGCTTGCAGAAGGCGGCGCCTCGGAACAGTCCGTCGACCGCGAACGCGGTGCCGAAGTAGCCGAGCACCACCCAGGCCGTCCAGACCGGGCTGGCCCACAGGTCGAGCGCCTCGTAGGACCAGAAGAAGAGGAGCAGGACGCCCACGGCCACGGCCTTGCCCTTGAGCCAGGAGGGGACGGGTCGGGTGGGACGGCTCCACCGCTTGGCCAGACGCCGGGTGAGCATGAAGGGGCAGGCCATGCAGAACACGTTGCCCACGGCCAGCAGCGCCACCACCACGAGGCCGCGCCACTGCACCCAGGGCAGCGTGCCCGCCGCGTTGCGGCTGGCGTCCGCCGGCCCGGTGAAGCCGTCCACCACCACGAGGAGCGCCACGAGCAGGAGCGCGGTCTGGAGCACGGTCCGGGCGTGGCGCCAGCGCAGGAACGGCCCCAACACGGGGAGCGCCATCAAGTCCGTTCGTCCTCGCTGCCCCGCCATCCGCTCCCGTCCTCGGTCCGCGACCGGCTCTCCCCCGGCGCTCCTGGGCGCGGCGTGACGCCGGCGCCGGGCCTATGCTACGCGTCGGGGCGGGTCCGGCAAGCGGAGGCGTCGGTTCCACGACGCCCGCCGAGGACCGCCCGCAACCCTCCGGCGGGACGCGTTGTCCCACGGGTGGACGGACAAGACCGACGCATCGGAAGCGGGACGTGGACGACCAGCTGCTCATCCAGCGGGCCAGGAACGGAGACGAGGGCGCCTACCGGGCGCTCTACGACGCGCACGTGGACCGGATCTTCCGGCTCACGTACCGGATGGCGGGCGACGAGCAACAGGCGCGCGAATACACGCAGGACACGTTCGTGCGCGCCTTCCAACGCCTGGACGACTTCCGCGGGGACGCGCGGTTCTCCACGTGGCTGCATTCGATCGCGGTCTCGGTGACCATCAACGGAGCACGCAAGGTGAAGCGCCTCGACGCCCGCCACACGGAGCTGGATCCGCACGGCCACGGGACGAGCGCGCGGGTCGGCGATCCCGGTCTGCGGGAGCGTCTGCGCCGCGCGATCGACGGGTTGCCGGAGATCTACCGGACCGTCTTCCTGATGCACGACCTGGAGGGCTATCCGCACCAGGACATCGCCGATGCGCTGGGGATCGCGCTCGGCACCTCGAAGGCGCGGCTCTCGCGCGCCCGGGCCGCCCTGCGCGGTCTGCTGGGCGACGCCGCCAAGGAGTACGTGACGTGACGCACCGCGATGAAGGTCTGGATCCCGAGCTGGAGGCGCTGGTGGAGGAGGCCCGGGCCGACTACCACCCGCCGCCGCCGACACCTCGCGAGGCGATGTGGGAGGGAGTACGTGCGCGCCTGGAGGAGACCGCCGCTCCCGCGTCGGCGCCGCCTGCGCGCGCATCGGGACGGCGTGGCGCCTCGCTCGTGTGGCGCGTCCTCGCCGCGAGTGTGGTGCTGGCCCTGGGGGTGGGGCTGGGTCGCTGGTCGGTCCAACGCACGGCTCCGCCGCAGGCGGCCCCCGTGGCCGGGGTCGGGCCGGCGGCGGGGGCGCCCCGGGCCGCTCCGGCCGGGCCGTCCGAGCGGGTGCTCCGCTTCGCCGCCTTCGAGCACCTCTCCGAGACCCAGCAGTTCCTTTCGGCGCTCGACACCACGGCCGTGGAGGGGGGAGACGTCTCCGCCTGGGGCACGCGCCTGCTGACCGACACGCGTCTGCTGCTCGACACGCCGGCGTCCGAGGATCCGGAGCTCCGGCGGTTGCTGGAAGACCTGGAGCTGGTCCTCGCGCAGGTGGTGCAGCTCACCGCCACACGGGGCGAAGCGGTGGAGCGTGTGGAGGTGGAGACGTTCCGCGAGGGACTGCGCGAGCAACAGGTGCTGCCGCGCATCCGACGACTGCTCCCGCCGGTGATCGGCGCGGACGACTGACATAGATCGAACCCAGGAAGGGGACGGACGATGATGGGACGACAGATCTGCACCGCGATGGCGCTGGCCGGGTGGACCCTGCTCGGAGGGATGCGCATCGCGGCCCAGGAGCCGGAAGCCGAGGCCTGGCGGGGGCCGGTTGTGCCCGCGGAGGTGCGCTTCGTCGAGTACGGCACCACGCAGGAAGTGCCCGGCGACAGCCTCTACCGGCGCGCCCGCAGCGCCCTCAACCGGCGCGAGTTCGAAGCGGCCGCCACGCAGTTCCAGGAGCTGCGCCGCCGCTTCCCATCGTCGGCGTTCACGCCGGATACCTACTACTACGAAGCCTTCGCGCTCTACCGGTTGGGACAGGAGCGTTCCGGCGCCCGTGCCCGCGAGTCGCACCAGCGGGCGCTGGAGCTGCTGGACCGGCAGGCCGCGGAGCATGGATCTGCGGGTACGCTGCCCGACGCCCGTGCGCTGCGCGGCCGCATCCAGGGCGAGCTGGCGCGGCTCGGGGATGCCCGCTCACGCGACGCCGTGCTCGACCGCGCCCAGCAGGCGTGCGACCGCTCCGACCAGGAGCTGCGCGCGGCCGCCCTGTCCGCGTTGCTGAACATGGACGAGGAGCGCGCGCTCCCGATCCTGCGGGAGGTGCTCGCCAACCGGGACGCCTGCGGTGCCGAGCTGCGGGCCCAGGCGATCTTCATCCTGGCGCAGCACGGCGGCGACGAGGCGGTCGACGCGCTGCTCGACCTCGCCTCGCGCGATCCCGATCCCGACCCCGAGGTCCGCAAGGCCGCCGTGTTCTGGCTCTCCCAGGTCGATCGCCCGGAGGCGGTGACCGCGCTGCTGGACCTCCTGGAGGACTCCGACGATCCCGAGATCCTGGAGCAGGCGATCTTCGCGCTGTCGCAGCACGACGATCCCCGCGCTGCCGAGGTGCTGGGAGAGTACGCGCGGCGCAGCGACGTGCCGGCCGAGGCGCGGGGCCGGGCCATCTTCTGGATGGGGCAGAGCGGTGGACCCGAAGCCGTCGGGGCGCTGCGGGAGCTCTTTGCCGAGATGGCCGATCCCGAGCTGAAGAAGGCCGTGCTGTTCGCCATGTCGCAGCGGTCCGAGCCGGGCGCGCGCGAGTTCCTGACGGACGTGGCGCTCGACCGCCGGCAACCGCCGGAAGTGCGCAAGGACGCGCTGTTCTGGGCGTCCCAGAGCGGCATCCCCGCCAGCGAGCTGGTCGACATCCTCAGGAGCAGTGACGATCCCGAGATCCGGGAGGCCGTGATCTTCGGGCTCGCCCAGCAGCGGGGTCCGGAAGCGGTGGATGCGCTGATGGACGTCGCGCGCTCCGAGGACGATCCCGAGCTGCGCGAGCAGGCCATCTTCTGGCTGGGACAGATGGACGACCCCCGCATCCCGGAGTTCCTGCTGGAGCTGATCCGGCGATGAGGGGCGCGCCGCGGTGGACGGGCGCGTGCGCGCTCGCGGTGCTGCTCGTTCCAGCCGGGGCCGGAGCCCAGTCCCTCGAGGAGGCGGTGCGCGGCGTGGACGGGGACGTGCATTTCAGCTACGACGCGCGGCCGGGCGTGCGCAGCTGCGGCCGGGGCGACGACCTGAGCTGGAGCTGGAACTGGAGCGACCGGGGCGACCGGCGTCGCTGTGTCCAGGGCCCCATCCAGGTGGAGCTGCGCCTGGAGGACGGGCGGGTGGTGCGCCTCCGGGCCGGGATCGAGGGTGCCGGGGAGCCCGCGCGCGGCCGGGCCCTGGGGCATTTCCCACCCCAGGAGGCCGCCGACTGGCTGCTCGACCTGGTGGACCGGGTGGACCCCCGGCAGGCGGGAAGGGCCCTGCAGGCGGCCGTCCTCGCGGACGGGGTGGAGACCTGGCCCCGGCTGCTCGCCTTCGCGCGGGACCGGGAGCGCCCCTCCTCCGTCCGGAAGGACGCGGTCTTCTGGCTCGGCCAGGAGGCCTCCGACGCGGCCCTCGACGGCCTCACCGGCCTGGCCACGGACGATCCGGAGCTGGAGGTGCGCAAGGCGGCGGTCTTCGCGCTGTCCCAACGCGACCCCGACGAGGCCATCCCTCCGCTCTCCGACATCGCCCTGGCGGAGGGCGACCCCGAGCTGCGGTCGTCCGCGTTCTTCTGGCTCGCCCAGATCGACGACCCCCGCGTCCTCGAGGTCTTCGAGCGCGTGCTGGGCCGGCCCTAGGGGTCCGGAGGGGACCGCGCCGGGCCCCGGATCTGTGGCGCTTTCTTTGCTTGGGGGGTAACGTTCG
This sequence comes from Gemmatimonadota bacterium, assembly GCA_041390125.1. Classification (NCBI taxonomy): domain Bacteria; kingdom Pseudomonadati; phylum Gemmatimonadota; species Gemmatimonadota bacterium. The sequence goes on from JAWKQN010000004.1 coordinate 168,797, forward strand.
CGGGTCGGTCGGGGTCTCCCGGGGAAGCGCGCATCCCGGGCCGGGCACGGTCGTCCCCCGCAGTCGCGCACCTGCAACTCCCCCTTTTGTTCTGGTCACGTTGAAAGAAGGCCACTGGCTCCTTCGGGTTGTCCGCCGGGAACGTATTGCCGGGACGGACCAGCTCGAGATCGCCCCTGCCGTCCCCACGGCGGAGGCCTGGCGGGTCGTCACCCGTCAGCTGGGGATCACGGACGACCAGTTGGCGGGCTACGTGGCCGACTACTTCCGCCTCCAGACGGCGCCCCTGCAACGGGCCGAGGCCCACGCCGCCGCGCTGCTGCCCGAGGCGTTGATCCGCCGGCACCTGATCCTGCCGCTGGAGGAGACCGATCGGCACCTGGTCGTGGCCACCGCCGACCCCACCGACGTCGAGGCCGAGCGGGTCGTGGGCTTCCGCTCCGGCCGCACCCCCGTCTTCCGGATCGCACCGCCGTCGGCCATCCAGGACGCCATCGACCAGCGCTTCTCCCCCAACCGGGCGGTGCAGGGGATCCTGGGGACGCTCGACGGTGACGTGGAGGATTCGGTCCGCCTGGTGGAGGACGCGAGCCCCGAGCTCATCAGTGAGGAGGACGCGACCGCCACCCCGGTGGTCAAGCTCACCAACCTCATCCTGCGCGACGGCATCGTGCTCGGGGCCAGCGACATCCACATCGAGCCCGGTCGCACCATCGGTGCGGTGCGCTACCGGGTGGACGGCGTCCTGCGCAAGCACATGGATCTGCCGATGGCGCCGCTCAACCGGGTCATCTCGCGCATCAAGATCCTGTCGAAGCTGGACATCGCCGATCGGCTCCGCCCCCAGGACGGCAAGGCCCGGGTGCAGATCCGCAACCAGGTCTACGACCTGCGCGTGTCCACCATCCCGGCGGGCGGGGCGGAGAAGTGCGTGCTCCGTATCCTGGACTCCAACCGGCTGTTCACGCTCGAGGATCTGGCCCTGCCCAAGCCGGAGCTGGCGCGGCTACGGCAGCTCATGGCCGTGCGCGACGGCGTGGTGGTGGTCACCGGGCCCACCGGCTCGGGCAAGACGACCACGCTCTACGGCGTCCTCCGCGAGCTGGCCCAGGGCACCGTCAACATCATGACCGTCGAGGACCCCATCGAGTACGAGCTGTCCTCGATCACGCAGACCCAGGTCGAGGTCAAGCAGGGCGTCACGTTCGCGTCCGCGCTGCGCGCCATCCTGCGCCAGGACCCGGACATCATCCTGGTGGGGGAGATCCGCGACAAGGAGACGGCCGAGGTGGCGGCCCAGGCCGCCCTGACGGGGCACCTGGTGCTCGCCACGGTGCACGCCAACGACGCCGTGGGCGCCGTCACCCGACTCGCGGACCTGGGCCTCGACTACTCCACCATCGCCTCCGCCGTGCGGGGCTGCGTGGCGCAGCGGCTGCTGCGGAGGGTATGCCCGCACTGCGTCCGGCGCCTGGCGCCCGACCAGATCGACGACGAGGAGCGCATGCTCGCGTCCCGGTACGGTGTGGCGCCCACGGTGCGTGCCGTGGGCTGCTCGGAGTGCGGCCAGACCGGCTACCGGGGCCGCCTTCCCGTGCTGGAGGTCCTGTCCATCGGGCTCCGGATGCAGGAGGCGATCGAGCTGCGGAAGGGGCAGGCGACCCTGACGCACCTGGCGACACAAGGGGGCATGCGGCCCATGCACACGGTGGGCCTGGAGTGGGTGGCGCAGGGCCTCACCACGCTGGAGGAGGTCGAGCGCGTCCTGGGGCAGGGGATGGAGGATCAGGACATCGACGAGCCGAGCGCTCCTCCGCGGATCCTCCTGGTGGACGACGACGACGCCGACCGGACGATGATGCGGGCGCTCCTGGAGGGGAGCGGGGCCCAGGTGCAGGAGGTGGCCGACGGCCAGGAAGCCATGGACCTCCTCAAGCGCGATGCCGCGTGGTCGCTCATCGTCCTGGACCTGGCGATGCCGCGGATGCGGGGCCGCGAGGTGCTCGAGCGCGTGCGTGGGGCGGCCGACACGCGCGCCATCCCCGTGCTCGTGCGGACCGGGGAAGGGGACGAAGCCCTGGAGACGGAGCTGCTGGAGGCGGGTGCGGACGACTACGTCCACAAGACCGCGGACGCCGCGCGCTTCCTGGCGCGGGTGCGGGCCGTGCTGCGGCGTAGCGCGCTCTAGCCTCCCCTCTCGGTCGGAGCGCTCCGTCCACGGGGCGCACATGTAACAGACCCGTGACGGATGGTCACGGACACGTATCCACGTCGTGACATCGATACCACGGTCCAGTAACGTGCGGCCCGTCGCGACGGCACGGAGGTTCCGCGCCGCCCCCACGGTCCTCCCGCACGGGATCCACCATGCGCGCTGCACGACGGGCCCTCCTGGCGCTCCTCGTCCTCGTTCCCGCTCCTCTCTCCGCACAGACCCTCAAGGCCCGCGGCGGTGATCTCACCATCGGCGGCCGCCTCCACACCGAGCTGATCACCAGCTCGGTCGCCGAGGGTGACGAAGCCGATTTCTTCCTGCGCCGCGCCCGCATCGAGGTGGACGCCCGCCTGGGGGACCGGATCGACGCCCGCATCATGCCGGAGTACAGCGGCACGACCCACCTCGAAGACGCCTGGGTCCGCTACACGCTCTCCCCGCGACTGCGGGTGCTCGTGGGGCAGTTCAAGCGCTCGTTCGACCTGTTCGAGCTGGAGTCGAGCACGGAGCTGCCCATCGTCGAGCGGGACGGGCGCATCCCCGGCCTGGACCTCTGTCCGGGCGTGGGGCGGCTCTGCACGTGGAGTCGCCTGACCGAGCAGCTCCAGTTCGCCGCGCGCGACGTCGGCGTCCACGTGGATGGGCGGATCGGGGAGCGCGTGAGCTGGGAGGCGGCGATGACCAACGGGGAGGGCCTGAACGCGCGCGACATCAACGGAGCCAAGTCCTGGTCGGGACGCGTGGCCGTGAACGCGGGCCGGGGCTGGACGGTGGGCGTATCCGGGGCCGCCCACGACTTCCGGGTCGACGACGACGATCGCTATGCGGACGCGCTCTCCATCGACGCCCGCTTCGGACGCTACCGGGGTGGGCCCCTCCTGCTGGCGGCGGTCTCCTGGGGGGACAACTGGAAGCTGGCCGATCCGGCGGGGGGCGCGGGGCCCCGCTTCGGGACCGCTCAGGTCATGGCGGCGTACCACATCGCCTTGGGGGACGAGCACGCCCTGTTGTCCGGGATCGAGCCGACCGCCCGGATCAGCGTGGCCGACGCGGACCGCGGCAACCCCGAGGACGGCGGAGCCCTGTGGACTCCGGGGCTGATGCTCTACCTGCGGAACAGCGGCTGCGGAGGGTCCACCTGCGGCCGCAACCGGGTGGCGGTCAACATGGATGTCTACCATCCCGGCGGCGGGGACACGGAAGTCTCCTTCAAGCTCATGAGCTTCGTGTACTTCTGAGCCGGGGCCGGCTCGCGGGGCTCGGCGGCTCGCGTTGACACGCGCGCGGGAACCCCGCGAGCTTAACCGGCTCCGGTCGGTCGACCCGAGGCCGTCCGGAGCGGTCGGTCCACCACTCGTTCGGGGGCCCCAGGGCCGGGGTCCTGGGAGACGGGCGTCGAATGTTCAACACGCTTCAGGCACGGATCCTGGTCATCCTGGCGGCGCTGGCCGTCGCGGGGGGCTACCTGTTCACGCGCGGGCTCAAGCTGGGTCTCGACCTCCAGGGGGGGATGCACCTGGCCCTCGAGGTGGACGACCCGGACGGAACGCTCTCCTCGGATGCCAAGGCCGACCTGATCGAGCGGGCCGAGCGGATCATCCGCACCCGGATCGACGAGTTCGGCGTGGAGGAGCCCCTCATCCAGCGCGTCGGCCAGGAGCGCCTGATCGTCGAGTTGGCGGGGATCTCCGACGAGAACCGGGCCAAGGACATCATCCAGCAGTCGGCCTTCCTCGAGTGGAAGCTCGTGCTGGGCACCGAGGAGATCGAGGCGGCCCTGCCGCGGATCGATCGGCAGATCGTGGCCGCGCTCGGGGAGGACGCCCTGCGGGAGATGGGCCGGGCCGTCGAGGACGAGCCCTCCTCCATCGAGTCCTTGCTGTTCGGCGGGGACAGCGCGGGCGCCCAGGCCGCCACGGACGCCGCCGCCGCCGTGGACACGGCCGCTGCCGCCGACCAGGCCCCCAATCTGCGCCCGTTCACCTCACTCCTGGCGCGCGGCGATCAGCCCGGCACCTACCTGGTGGAGTCCGCGAACCTCGAGGTGGCCCGCCGCTTCCTGGCCCTTCCCGAGGTCCAGCGCGCCCTGCCCCGCAACGCGACGCTGCAATGGGGCTGGGAGCCGGTCGGTGTGGGCACGCGTACGTACTACGAGCTCTATGTGCTCGAGCGCGACGCCTTCCTCACCGGTGAGATGCTGGACGACGCGGTGGCCAACCGCGACCCGCAGTACTCGCGCCCGATCGTGGTCTTCGAGCTGAACCGCCGCGGCGGCCGCTCGTTCGCGCGGGTGACGGGCGAGCACATCGGTGACCGGATCGCCATCGTGCTGGACAACGAGGTCGTCTCGGCGCCCACGGTGCAGGACCGCATCGGACAGCGCGGACAGATCGACCTCGCAGGTGCACCCATGGAAGAGGCCCGCGACCTGGCGCTCGTGCTGCGCGCGGGCGCCTTGCCGGCTCCGCTCCGCATCATCGAAGAGCGCCGGGTGGGTCCGTCACTCGGTCAGGACTCCATCGACCAGGGCAAGCTGGCCGGCATCGTCGGCATCGCGCTGGTGATCGTGATGGTCGTCGGGTACTACCGCCTGGCCGGTGTGCTGGCCGTCGGCGCCCTCGCGGTCTACGTGGTGCTCGTGCTGGGCGGTCTGGCCGGCATCGGCGCGACGCTGACCTTGCCCGGGATCGCCGGCATGATCCTGTCCATCGGAATGGCGGTGGACGCCAACGTCTTGATCTTCGAGCGCATCCGGGAGGAGCTGGACGCCGGGCGCACGCCCAGGCTGGCCGTGGACGAAGGCTTCGCGCACGCGCTCTCGGCCATCGTGGACGCCAACGTCACGACGCTGATCACGGCCCTCATCCTCTTCCAGTTCGGGACGGGTCCGGTCCAGGGCTTCGCAGTGACGCTGTCGATCGGCATCCTGGCCTCGTTCTTCTCCGCCATCTACGTGACCCGCACCTTCTTCCTGCTCTACATGCGTGGGAAGCGGGGCGCGGAAGCCATCAGCATCTGAGACGCGCCGAGCCATGAGACTCTTCCGCAACGCGAGCTTCAAGTTCATCGAGCGGCGCCGCACGGCGTACGCGATCTCGGCGGTGGTGCTCGCCATCGGGATCGGCGCCATGCTCTTCAACGTGGCGACGCTCGGTTCCTGGTTGAACTACGGCGTCGACTTCACGGGCGGGACGCTCGTCGAGGTGCGCTTCAACGAGCCGACGAACGTGGCGACCGTGCGCGGGGCCCTGGGCGGGCTCAACCCGTCGATCACCCGCTTCGGCAGCGACAACGACTTCACCATCCGCCTGCCGCTCCGTGAGGATGGAGACATCCAGGAGGTGGAGGGGCAGATCCGGGCAGGTCTGGATCCGGCGTTCGGGGCCGGGAGCTACCAGGTGCTGAGAACGGAGGGGGTGGGGCCCAAGATCGGGGCCGAGCTCCAGCGCAAGGCGGCGCTGGCCATCCTGTTCTCGTTCCTGCTCACGCTGATCTACCTCGCGTTCCGCTTCGAGTGGCGCTTCGGGGTGGCGGCGGTGATCGCCACCGCCCACGACATCCTGATCACGCTGGGCGCGCTGGCGCTCTTCCGGGTGGAGATCGCGCTGGCCACGGTGGCCGCCATCCTCACCATCGTCGGGTACTCGCTGAACGACACGATCATCGTGTTCGACCGCATCCGCGAGAACCAGAACAAGCGGGGCGCCAAGAAGGCGGACCCGATCGAGCTGGTCAACCGCTCCATCAACGAGACGCTGCCGCGCACCATCATGACCTCGACCACCACGCTGGCCGTGCTGGTGGCGTTGTTGGTGCTCGGTGGGCCCGTGATCCGCGACTTCACCCTGGTGCTCATCCTGGGGATCGCGGTCGGGACCTACTCCTCCATCTTCGTGGCCTCGCCGGCCCTCATCGAGATCCGGCAGCGCTACGGAGCGGGCGGTGATCCCGACAAGCGCAAGCGCGACCGCGAGCGCCGCCGGCGGGAGGAAGCGGTCACCGCTTCGGTCTGACGGACGCGGGGTGGACGAAGCGGGCGCGCACGGAGCCCCGGACGGGCCGTTCCGGGGCTCCGTTTCGTTGACGGACAGCCACTGCCATCTGACGGCGGAGGCGTTCGGAGAGGACCTCGCCGCCGTGCTGGCGCGGGCCCGGGACGCGGGGGTCGATCGTATCGTGAGCATCGCCTCGGATCCCACCGACGCGCGCGCCGCGCTGGATCTGGCCGCCCACACGCCCGGCGTCTGGGCCACGGTGGGCGTCCATCCCCACGCCGCCGATGCCCATGATCCCTCCGACGCACTGCCGACCGTGCGCGGCCTGGTGGAGCGCGGAGGCGCAGTGGCGTTGGGTGAGACCGGGCTCGACTTCCACTACGACTTCGCGCCGCGTGAACGGCAGCAGGCGTGGTTCCGCCACCACCTCGAGCTGGCGGACGAGTTCGGGCTTCCGCTGGTGGTCCACTCCCGCAACGCCGACGACGACACCCGCACGTTCGTGCAGGAGGCAGGGAAGCGCGGTGTGGGGGGGGTGCTGCACTGCTTCACGGGCGGGGACGCCCTCCTGGACGCGGCGCTCGAGGCCGGGTGGTATCTCGGCTTCGGCGGCATCGCGACCTTCCGGAACTTCGACGGCGGCGCGCGCCTGGCCCGGATCCCCGAGGGGCGGCTGCTGATCGAGACGGATGCGCCCTACCTCGCACCCGTGCCGCACCGGGGTCGCCGCAACGAGCCGGCCTTCCTTCCGCGTTCGCTGGAACGGATCGCGGAGTTGCGCGGCGTCGAGCCCGCCGCGCTCGCGCGGGCGACGAGCGCGAACGCGGCACGGCTGTTCCACCTGGACGGTCCGGGCGCGTCGTGATCGGGAACGTCCCGCGCCCCCGGCGCGTCCGCGTGCTCTCGGATGACGTCGCGAGCCAGATCGCGGCCGGCGAGGTGGTGGAGCGTCCGGCCTCCGTGGTCAAGGAACTCGTGGAGAACGCGCTCGACGCCGGGGCCACCCGCGTCCGCGTCGAGCTGGCCGGGGGCGGGAAGCAGCGCATCCGGGTGAGCGACGACGGCTGCGGGATGAGCCGGGAGGATGCGCTGCTGGCGCTCGACCGCCATGCGACCTCCAAGATCGTCGAGGCCGCCGACCTGGTCGGTGTGCGCACGTTCGGCTTCCGGGGTGAGGCCCTCCCGTCCATCCTGTCCGTGTCCGACTTCGTGCTGGAGACGGCCGACGGCTCCGGCGATCCGGGGACGCGCATCCTGGGGCGGGCCGGGCGCATCGTGGACGTGGCGGACACGGCACGCCAGCGCGGCACCACGGTCGAGGTGCGCCGCCTGTTCTTCAATGCGCCGGCGCGCGCCAAGTTCTTGAAGCCGGTGGCGGCCGAGACCCGCGCCGTGGTGGAGCTGCTCGCTCCGCTCGTCCTCGCCCATCCGCCGGTCGCGCTGCAGCTGATCTCGGGCGAGCGCACCCTCATCGACGCGCCGTCCGCCACCGACCTGGGTCCTCGCCTCGCCGCGCTCTGGGGCAACGATGCCCTGGATGAGCTCATCCCCGTCCACGGACGGGCGGGGGAGACGGAGGCGTGGGGGCTGGTGCAGCGACCCGACAAGGCGGGGCCGGGCTTCCGCCGTGTCCAGGTGTTCGTCAACGGGCGCCCGGTGCGCGATGCGCGTCTTCTGCGCGCGGCCGACCGGGCCTACACCACGACGGTACCGTCCCGTGCACGTCCGTGGCTGTTCCTCTTCCTGCGCGTGCCGGGTGACCGGGTGGACGTGAACGTGCATCCCGCCAAGCTGGAGGTCCGCTTCCGCGACGCCGGCCCGGTCGAGGCGTTGATCGAGGAGACCGTGCGCACCGCGCTGACCACGGAGGAGAGCGCGGCACCCCTGGGGGGACGACCCGCCCGGGCGCCGCTCGTGGTGCGTGAGCCCCCACCCCGGAGATCCGCACCGGGGGACGCTCCGCCCCCCGACCAGATGGCGCTCTTCCTGGCCGGGGATCCCGGCCCCGGCGAGCCCGCGACCGCGGGATCGCCCGCGCCCCGTCCGTCGCCCCCGTCCGGCCACGTCTGGCAGGCACTGGACACGTACATCTTCGTCGCGACCCGGGACGAGGTGCTGATCATCGACCAGCACTCGGCGCACGAGCGGGTCCTGTTCGAGCGTCTCATGAACGCCTTCGGGGCCGGTGGGGAGACGGCGCAGCGGCTCCTGTTCCCGCTCACGCTCCGGCTGACCCCCGCCGAGGTGGAGCAGGTGCTCTCCCTGGCGGGTCTGTTCGAGCGGGCCGGTTTCCAGGTGGAGCCGTTCGGCACCGATACGGTGATCGTCCACGCCGTGCCCGATCCCCACCCGTGGTTCGATGCGGAGCGCTGTTTCCGCGAGATGGTGCGCGAGCTGACCGAGGGATCCGAGCTGGTGCGCTCGGCCCGCAACCAACACGAGCGCATCGCCATGACGTTCGCCTGCAAGGGCGCCATCAAGGCCGGTCAGCGCCTGGACCAGCGCGAGATGCAGGCCCTCGTGGATCAGCTCTTCGCCACCGAGCTCCCCCATCACGACGTGCACGGTCGTCCCACCGTGGTGCGTCTGTCCGCAGCCGAGCTGGGGCGGCGCTTCGCCCGCGGATGAGCGTGCGCTCCCCCGATGTCCGGGAGGCGCCGCCGGTCGGGGGCGCCTCCGCGCCGCCCTGGCGCGTCCCGACCCTCGTGGGACCGACCGCGTCCGGCAAGACGGCCCTGTCGCTGCGCCTGGCCGAGGTGTGGGAGGGGGAGATCATCTCGATGGACTCCCGCCAGGTCTACCGGGGCCTGGACATCGGTACCGACAAGGTGGCGCTGGCGGACCGGGCCCGCGCCCCGCACCACGGGTTGGACCGTGTCGAGCCCGACGAGCGATACAGCGCGGGGCGTTTCGCTCGCGAGGCGACCGCGTGGATCGAAGACATCGTCGAGCGGGGCCGTCAGCCCGTGCTGGTCGGCGGCACGGGTTTCTTCCTGCGCGCGTTGACCGAACCGATCTTTGCGGAACCGCCCCTGGATCCCCTGCGGCGCGAGCAGCTCCGGGCCTGGCTGGCCGCCCGTCCGCTGCCCGAGCTCGCCCGCTGGGCGGACGCGTTGGACCCGGAGCGGGCCGCGCTCGCCCGGGCGGGGGGCCGCCAGCGCGTGCAGCGGGTGCTGGAGGTGGCTCTGCTCACGGGGCGCGCGTTGAGCGAGTGGCACCAGCGGTCGGCCGGCCCGCCGCCCCGCGTGCGCGCCTGGGTCGTCCTGCTCGAGCTTCCACGCGAGGAGATGGACCGTCGCATCGACGCGCGCGTGGAGCGCATGATCACGGGGGGCCTCGCGGACGAGGTGCGCGCCCTGCGCGCCCAGGGCTATCGGCGGGAGCATCCCGGTCTGACCGGAACCGGGTACCGCGAGATGTGGGACGTGCTGGAGGGCACCCGCTCCCTGGCGGACGCGGCGGCGGAGATGAAGCGGCAGACGCGCCAGTACGCGCGCCGGCAGCTCACGTGGTTCCGGAACCAGCTTCCGGACGTGGCGGTTCGGCTCGAGGCGACCCGGCCCCTGGAGGACCAGGTGCGCGTCGTCGTGGACCATTGGGAGGAGGAGAGGCGCGCGGCATGAAGATCGGGATCAGCTGCTATCCGACCTACGGCGGCTCGGGAGCCGTGGCCACCGAGCTGGGCCTCAAGCTGGCGGAGCACGGACACGAGGTGCACATCGTGTCGTACGCGCTGCCGTTCCGTCTCGCGTCGTTCCACGAGCGCGTCTTCTTCCACGAAGTGGAGATGGCGGATTACCCCTTGTTCGAGTATCCGCCCTACTCGCTCGCCCTGGCCGTCTCGTTGCACGACATCGCCACGCGCTACGAGCTCGATCTCGTCCATGCGCACTACGCGATCCCCCATGCCGCCTCCGCATGGATCGCGCAGGAGATGATGGGGAGCGCCGGCCCCCGCATCGTGACCACGCTGCACGGCACCGACATCACGCTGGTGGGGATGCAACCTTCCTACAAGCCCATCACGCGCTTCTCCATCCTCAAGTCGGACGGCCTGACCGCGGTGTCGGAGTTCCTCCGGGGGGAGACCGTCACGCACTTCCAGGTGCCGGACGAGCGGATCCGTGTCATTCCCAACTTCATCGACCCCGACGTCTTCCATCCCGATCGGCAACCCTGTCATCGCGCCAGCCTCGCGCCCGGTGGTGAGCCGATCCTGATGCACGTCTCGAACTTCCGACCGGTCAAGCGCGTCACGGACGTCATCGAGGTCTTCGGGCGCGTCCGGGCCGCCCGCCGCGCCCGCCTTGTCATGGTGGGAGACGGGCCGGACCGCATCCGCGCGGAGCAGCGCGCGCGCGAGCTCGGGATCGAGAGCGACGTGCTCTTCCTGGGCAAGCACGCCACCGTCGAGGAGCTGCTCTCGTGTGCGGACGCCTTCCTGCTGCCGTCGGAGGCGGAATCGTTCGGTCTGGCCGCACTGGAGGCCATGGCGTCGGGAGCTCCCGTGATCACGTCGCGTGCGGGCGGGCTGCCCGAGCTCGTCGCGGACGGCGAGAACGGATATCTGCTGGACGTGGGTGACGTCGAAGGAATGGCCGACGCTGCGCTCGAGCTGCTGGACGACCCCGAGCGTGCACGCGCGATGGGTCGGGCCGCGCGATCCTGGGCCGTGGAGCGCTATTCGGCCGCGCGCGTGGTTCCCGAGTACGAGCGCTTCTATGCCGACGTGCTCGCGGGGAGCCGGACGTGACCCTCTGGGACGCGCTGATCCTCGGCATCATCCAGGGCGCGACCGAGTTCCTGCCGGTGTCCAGCTCCGGGCACCTGGTCCTGGGACAGACGCTGCTCGGCGTCGAGGCCCCGGGCGTGGCCTTCGAGATCGTGGTGCACGTGGCCACCCTGATCTCGGTGCTGGTCGTCTATCGGGAGCGGATCGCGCGTCTGGTCGCGGATGCGGTGCGCGGACAGCGCGACGCCTGGAGCTACATCGGTCTCCTCGTCCTGGCCACGATCCCCGCGGCCGTGATCGGCCTCGGCTTCGAGGACCGCATCGCCGCGCTCTTCGAGGATCCCCGCGCGGTCGCGCTGGCGTTCCTGGTCACCGGGGCGCTGCTGTGGAGCACGCGCCGGGCGCTGGAGCGGGGCGCCGATCGGCATCCGCGTGTGGGCTCGGCCCTGGCCATGGGCTTCGCGCAGTCGTTCGCGCTGATCCCGGGGATCTCGCGCTCCGGCAGCACCGTCGTGGCCGGCCTGTGGGCGCGCGTCGACCCCACGGAGGCCGCCGCCTTCTCGTTCCTGATGTCGATCCCGGCCATCGCGGGCGCCGCGGTGTTGAAGGCTCCGGATGTCATGGCCGCCGGCGGGAACGGCCTGGCGCCCCTTCTCGTGGGTGGCGTCGCGGCGGCCCTGACCGGGGTGCTGGCCATCCGCTCCTTCGTGGCCTTGCTCAGGCGGCGCGCGTTCCACCAGTTCGCCCTCTATCTGTGGCCGCTGGGCATCCTGTTCCTGATCTATCTGGGAGTGTGGCGATGAACGAGTCCCCCGACGACCCGGTGCGGGAGGCCGCGGCCCTGATCCGGATGGCGCTGCAGGAGGACGTGGCGGAAGGGGATTTCACCACGTTGTGGACCGTGCCCGCCGAGACCGAGGCGCGCGCGACCATCGTGGCCAAGCAGCCCCTCGTGGTGTCGGGCGGCGCGATCGCCGCCCGCGTGTTCACGACGGTGGAGCCGCGCCTCGACGCGCAACCGCTCCTGGCCGACGGAAGCCACGTGGAGAGCGGGACCGCCGTGATGGAGATCCGAGGCCCGGCCCGCGGGGTGCTCACCGCGGAGCGGACGGCGCTCAACTTCCTGGGCCACCTGTCGGGTATCGCCACGCTCACCCGACGCTTCGTCGACGCCGTGGCCGGCACCGGCGCGAGGATCCTGGATACGCGCAAGACCACTCCGGGCTGGCGGACATTGGAGAAGCGCGCCGTGCGCGACGGCGGCGGGGTCAACCACCGCCATGGGCTCTACGACATGGTGATGATCAAGGACAACCACATCGCGGCGGCCGGGGGGATCGAGGCGGCCGTGGCGCGCGTTCGCCATGGCAACCGCGCCGCGCTCCCGGTGGAGGTGGAGGTCACCACCGTCTCCGAGCTGGTGCGGGTGCTGCCGCTGGGTGTCGACCGTGTGCTGCTGGACAACATGTCTGCGGACACCATGCGGGAGTGCGTGCGGCGGGTGCGCGCGCTGCAGGGCCGCGCGCCCGAGACGGAGGCGTCGGGCAACGTCACGCTCGGGACCGTGCGCGGCGTCGCCCAGACCGGGGTCGACTTCATCAGCGTGGGCGCGCTCACCCATTCGGCGCCCACCGCGGACCTGTCGCTGCGCATCCTGTCCTGACGTGCGCAGGCGGTGGGAGGGCCGGCAGGTCTCCGACCTCGCCCACGCGTGGGACCTGGAGGCCCTCGAGATCCACGACCGGCTGGGCTCCACCGCCGACCGCCTGCGCGAACGCGTCGACGGGGGCCTGCGCCCGTGGGCGGTCGTCCTGGCGGAGGCGCAGACCGCGGGCCGGGGACGTGACGGCCGCGTCTGGAGCTCGGCGGCGGGGCGCGGGCTGTGGATGTCGGTGCTGGCGCCGGTGCTGACGGACGGGCGCCCCGCACCGCTGCTGGCGGGTGTGGCCGTGGCCGAGGCCATCGAGCGGGCCTTCGCCCCCCTGGCGCCCCGCCTCAAGTGGCCGAACGACGTCGAGCTGGGCGGACGAAAGATCGCGGGCATCCTCTGCGAGACAGCTCCGGGCGCGCCGCTCCGGATCGGGATCGGCGTCAACGTGCTCCACCACCGCGAAGACTTCCCGCCGGAGCTGCAGGGCCTGGCCACGTCCATCGTCGAGGCGGGCGGCCCGACGGAGCCGGGCTCGCGCGCGCGCCTGGCCGGCGCCATCCTGGAACGCCTGCGCGCCGCCTGGAGCGCGCCCGCCTCCGCGTGGCACGCGGCCTGGTCGGCACGCGACGCGCTGCACGGTCGGCAGGTCCGCTGTGACGCCGGGCCCTCCGGAGAGGCCATGGGGGTGGATGAGGCGGGAGGGCTCCGCGTGCGCACCTCCGAGGGGAGCGTGGTGGTGGTGCGCTCGGGGGGTGTGCGTGCGGTGGTGGATTCGACGGCGGACGCTCCGCCGCAACCGTGAGGAGGTCCATGCACCTGCTGTTCGATGTCGGCAACACCGAGACCGTGGTGGGCCTGGCCCGGCCCGGCACGCTCGACATGGTGGCCCACTGGCGCCTCAGCACCCACATGCCCCGCACGGCGGACGAGGTGCGTGTGCTGCTGCGGGCCCTGCTCGCCGAAGCGGGGCACGGCGACACCCCGATCGAGCGCGCGGTCGTGGGCTCGGTCGTGCCGCGCGTGACGTCGGTGCTGGTGGCGGCGCTCGAGACCCTGGCCCCCGGGGCGGTCTTCACGGTCGAGGCGTCCTCGCCGCTCTCCGTGCGGCTGGACGTGGACGAGCCGCTCACGGTGGGCGCCGACCGCATCGTCAACACGCTGGCCGCCGCGCGCCTCTACGGACGCGACACCATCGCGGTGGACCTCGGCACGGCCACCACGTTCGATTGCATCACGGCCGACGGCGTCTTCCAGGGAGGTGTGATCGCGCCCGGCGTATCGGTGGGACTCGAGTGGTTCTCGCAGCGCACGGCGAAGCTGCCGCGCATCGGCCTGGAGCTCCCCGAGCGCGTCATCGGGCGGCGCACCGAGGACTGCATGCGAAGCGGCGTGTTCTGGATGGCCGTCGACGGGGTGGACGGGATGGTCGATCGCATCCGCGCGGAGTGGGGCCGCGCGGAGCCGCTGGTCGTCGCGACGGGTGGCTTCTCGACGCTGCTCGGGCCGCACTGTCGGACGGTCGAGCGGGTGGAGCCGTTGCTGACGCTGCGCGGTCTGATGCTCGCGGGCGGGGAGCTCAGCGCCCGGGGCGGCTGAGCCGGGCGGCGGCCCCCCGCACCCACGTGTTGCTCCACGCGAGCAGCTGGGTGCGCGCGACGATGCGCGCGACTTCGGGGCGGGTCATCTTGACCTCGCGGGTGAAGACGTCCGGGTTCGAGCGCGTGAGTGCCAGCGTGCGCAGCGCGAAGAAGAGGGGCAGGGCGCAGAAGACGCGCACTCCGTGCAGGCGGCGCGGCAGCGCGAGCGTGTAATGGACGGCGTCGTCCAGGTGCCGCGCCGCCTTGGACGTCAGACGCTCCAGGACCGCGAGAGCCTGCTGCCGGTATGCCGGCTCGAACAGCTCGGGGCCCGACAGCCCCGCATCGCGCAGCCAGGTGCGCGGCACGTACAGCCATCCCCGGTGGTGATCCTGGTGCAGGCCGCGCAGCACGTTCACGGTCTGCAGGCCCAGCCCGAACGAGCGGCCCAGGTCGTTCATCCGCGCGCGGTCGGTGGCCACCTCCGCACTCTCCGCGGCGAACAGGTCGGTGAGCAACCATCCCACGCGCCCCGCGACCTCGTGCATGTAGTCGTCGAGGTCGGCCTCGTCCTCGAAGTCGGGCCCACGCTCCACCCAGCGCGCCATGCCGCGGGTGGTGTCCCCGACATGGCGTTGCACGATCCCGCGCCGGGGCTCGGGCAGGGCCCGCAGCGCCTGCAGCACCAGGGCGTACTCCCGGGCCACCGCCGCGTCGGGGGTCTCCTCGTCCACCGCGCCCAGCAGGGTGCCGAAGTCGGAGGCGGCAGGCCCCGGCGCCGAGGAGGCCCCGGCCGCAGCGGCCTCGAAGACCGCCCCGGGGTCGGGGGTTGCGCCGGGATGGGAGGTGGAACGGGACGGGGCCTCGGCGTCCAGCGCGTCGGCCCAGGCCCGGAGCAGCGCCACCTTGCGCACCTCGGGCAGCGTCTCGGAGTCCTCCAGGTAGTCCGAGACCCGGAGGAGCAGGTAGGCCGTCTGGACCGGCTCGCGCAGGCGGGCCGGGAGGCGCTCGATGCCCACCGCGAAGGTCCGGCTGGCGATCCGGAGCAGCTCGGCGCGGCGGTGATCGGCAGGGCTGGGTGGTGCGGACATGGGCCGAAGGTAGCGACTCGCCGAAGGCCGGGGATACCCCGCCCAGGGCCGGGCCGCGGTGCCCGGGGCGGTACGCCGCTGGCTCGGCGCCGTCCGCCGCCCGCCCCTGTCGACGCCCCGGTCGCAGCCCTCGGGTGGGGCGCGGTCGACCCGTCCCCCGGATCGGTCAGGGAGCGGCTGACGTCCAGGCGCCGCCCCTCCCGGAGCACCACGCCCGGTCGGTCCGGGCCGTCGGTGCCCCTGGGAGAGGCCTCCGGCCGCCCACCCCCGGTTGACGTCCCTGCGGCCCTTCCTACCTTACTAGCACTCAAGCGCAGTGAGTGCTAACGACACCGCCCGGGGGGGCGGCCGTCGGAGCGCTCAACAGGTTCATCCGGATGGAGGAGCCAAGCATGGCGACCAAAGCGGCGACCAAGATCACGCCCCTGGCGGATCGTGTGGTGGTCAAGCCCCTCGATGAGGCGGAAGAGATGCGGGGTGGCCTCTACATCCCTGACACGGCCAAGGAGAAGCCGCAGCAGGGGGAGGTCATCGCGGTGGGCCCCGGCAAGCTGTCCGACGAGGGCAAGCGGCTGGCGCCCGACGTGTCGGCCGGGGACAAGGTGCTCTACGGGAAGTACTCGGGCACCGAGGTGACCGTGGATGGGGACCAGTACCTCATCCTCCGGGAGTCGGACATCCTCGCCATCATCAAGTAGCACGTAGCGCAGCGGATACGCTGCGCTTCTGCATACGTACGCACATCGCGAACTCGCTAGGAGACGATACAGACCATGGCTGCGAAAGAGCTGGGATTCGACGTCGAAGCCCGCGCGCGCCTCAAGAGCGGTGTAGACAAGCTGGCCCGCGCCGTGAAGGTGACGCTCGGCCCCAAGGGGCGGAATGTGGTCCTCGATCGCAAGTTCGGCTCCCCGACCGTCACCAAGGACGGTGTGTCGGTCGCCAAGGAGGTCGAGCTCGAGGATCCGGTCGAGAACATGGGTGCCCAGATGGTGAAGGAGGTCGCCACCAAGACCTCCGACGTCGCCGGTGACGGCACCACCACGGCCACCGTGCTCGCCCAGGCGATCTTCGCCGAGGGCCTGAAGAACGTGACGGCCGGTTCGAACCCGATGGGCATCCGTCGCGGGATCGACAAGGGCGTCGAGGCCGTCGTGGCCGAGCTGAAGAAGCTCTCGACGGCCACGAAGGGGAAGAAGGAGATCGCGCAGGTCGGTGCCATCTCGGCCAACAACAACTCCGAGATCGGTGACCTGATCGCCGAGGCGATGGACAAGGTCGGCAAGGACGGCGTCATCACCGTGGAGGAGGCCCGCGGCCTGGCCACGGAGCTGGACACGGTCGAAGGGATGCAGTTCGACCGCGGCTACCTGTCGCCCTACTTCGTCACGGACCCGGAGCGCATGGAGGCCGTCCTGGAGGATCCGGTCATCCTCATCCACGACAAGAAGGTGTCGTCGATGAAGGACCTGCTGCCGATCCTCGAGAAGGTCGCCCAGATGGGCCGTCCGCTGCTGATCATCGCGGAGGAGGTCGAGGGTGAGGCGCTGGCGACGCTGGTCGTCAACAAGCTGCGGGGCACGCTGAAGGTCTGCTCCGTGAAGGCGCCCGGCTTCGGTGATCGTCGCAAGGCCATGCTGCAGGACATCGCGGTGCTGACCGGCGGCCAGGTGATCTCCGAGGAAGTCGGCTACAAGCTGGAGAACACCGTCGTCAACGATCTCGGCCGCGCCAAGCGCATCGTGATCGACAAGGACAACACCACCATCATCGACGGCGCCGGCGACCAGAAGGCCATCAAGGGCCGGATCGACGAGATCCGTGTCGCCATCGACAAGTCGACGTCCGACTACGACCGCGAGAAGCTGCAGGAGCGGCTGGCCAAGCTGGCCGGCGGCGTCGCGGTCATCAACGTCGGTGCGGCGACCGAGACCGAGATGAAGGAGAAGAAGGCGCTGGTGGAGGATGCTCTCCACGCCACGCGCGCCGCGGTCGAGGAAGGCATCGTGCCCGGTGGTGGCGTCGCGCTGCTGCGGGCCCAGAAGGCGCTCGACAAGGTGGACGCGTCGGGCGACGAGGCCATCGGCGTGCAGATCCTGCGTCGGGCCCTGGAGGCTCCGATCCGGCAGATCGCCGAGAACGCGGGTGGCGAGGGCTCGATCGTGGTCGAGCGCGTGCGCGAGGCCAAGAAGTCGGGCTTCGGCTACAACGCGCAGAGCGGCGAGTACGAGGACCTGGTCGAGGCGGGCGTGATCGACCCGACCAAGGTGGTCCGCAGCGCGCTGCAGAATGCGGCGTCGATCGCGGGCCTGCTGCTCACCACCGAGGCGGTCGTGGTGGAGAAGCCGGAGGAGGAGAAGCCGGCGATGCCCGGCGCCGGCGGCATGGGCGGCATGTACTAGGAAGGATCCGAACCGGACGGCCGAGCCGTCCGGCGCTGTGATCGGGCACGCCCCGGTCTCCTCCGGGAGGCCGGGGCGTCGCCGTTCGGGGTCCGGCCCGGGGGCGCGACGGATGCCACCCGCGCGCTCCGCGACGCTTCCTCGCCATCCGGGGAGCGGTCCCGTCCGCCGCCATCCCACCGGCGGCGTCCCCCGCCGCGGGACGGACGGCTCACTCCGTCGCGTGGATGAACGGCGGCGGCGGCTCCACGCCGAACGGATCCCACAGGTCGCGTTGGCCGCAGGGGTGTGGGAGGTGCTCGTTCCGGCTCCACCACACGACCCCGCGCGCGCGGCGCATCCACGGGGCGAGGACCGGCTCGAGGGGCGCGAGCAGCGCCGGGTCCCGCTGGGTGCGCCGGGCCTCCTCCGGCACCGTGGCCAGGAAGTCCCCGCGAGCGAAGACCTGCATCGGTGGGTCGACGAACGGGATCGGGAGGCGCGTGAAGAGACCGCGGTCGGGGGCGCGCCACACCCGTTCGTATCCGAGTCGACCGTCGACGATCGCATCCCAGGTGGGCCCCGTGATCTCCCACTCGTGCTCGAGCCCGTACTGCAGCTGCGGGATGATCACCAGGATGTCGGGCGCGCCCGCCCACTCCTCCAGGGTGCAGACGTCGTGGAGGCGGTGCCACGCGAGCGAAGCCGGCACCGGCGGTAGCTTCCGGAACGACCCGAAGTAGCCGACGGTCTGGTCGGCGGCGTGCTGCTCCAGCCACGCTCCCATGGCATAGCGGCCGTCGCGCAGGCTCTGGTACGTGAGATCGAGGCCGCGCACGAACAGCCATGACGACGACGCCAGCAGCACCACCAGGGTGGCCCGGCGCGTCCCGACCGAGCGTGCGTCCAGGCCTTCCGCGAAGGCGACGGCGGCGTAGAGCCCGAGGAGCCAGACGAGCGGGAGCACGAAGCGGATGTTCAGGAACCAGACCGGGAAGATCGTCAGCACGGGCACGACGATCAGCGCCAGGGCCGGCCAGGTGGTGCGGGGCTGGCGTCGGCTCAGGTAGACGCCCGCCAGGGCGGCGAGGAGCCCGACCCACCCCATGGCGGATGCGATCTGCGACACCATCTCCGCGAACAGGCCCGCCGCGCCGGCCAGCGTGCGCGGATACTCGAGCGAGACGGCCGCTCCGACCACCCAGTCCACGTGCTGCCGCCAGCGGGACGGTCGGAAGACCAGACCGCTCGTGAACGCGTAGAGCGCCGCCGAGGTGGCCATTCCCATCCAGAGCGGCTTGAGCCGCTCGGCGAGCGGGCCCGGCGCGCGCAGCTGCAGCGCCGTGACGGCCAGGCCCATGGCCAGGAAGAACGCCCAGCTGTTGTCCTTGGTCCCGACGGCGACGGCGGCCCACACGCCGAGCCAGATCCCGCGCCGCGGCGTGAGCCCGTCCTTGAGCGCGCGGGCGAAGACCACGAAGCCCAGCGAGGTCCAGAAGAGGGCCGGCAGATCCACATTGCTGGTCCGGGCGTAGTAGACGACCGGCACGGCCAGCATCGTGAAGAGCGCCGCCAGCAGCCCGGCGCGCCGGCCCCACAGGAGGCTGGCCGCCTTCCACGTGGCCACGACCAGCCCTGCCCCCATGAGCAGGCTCGCCAGGCGGGACAGCAGGGTCATGGTGGCCAACGCGCTCGCGGGATCGGCCAACCCGTACGGATACTCCGACGACAACCCGCTCAGCCCCCCGGTCAGGCGCAGGTACGCCAGGTAGGGAACGACGAACAGCGCCATCACGAAGTAGTGGAAGAGCGGGTACTGCGGATTGAAGACCTGTGGGTTCAGGAACACACTGTAGAGCTCGGCCACCGGTCCCAGCGTCCCCACCTCGTCGGCGCCCCAGGCCAGGATGCGGTCGGCTCCGGTCGCGTGGGGCAGGCCCCACCGGATCCCGGGGAGGAACAGGACCAGCGCGATCGCGAACAGGATCCAGGCGGTACGGCGGGGCGGCGGGGCCATGGACTCGGGGCCGGGGGGATGCGGTCCGGGAGCGGCGGCCCGGCCGGGCGGCGTCGGGCAGTCCGAGGCTAGAGCGTGCCGGGACCTCCCGCAACCGGCGCCGGACGCGCTCCGCGCTGGGTGGCCGGGGGTGGTGCAAGCTCCGTTCCCCCGAGGGGCGGCTCAGGCGCTCCGTGCCACCTCGCGGCCGGGGGGCCGCGCGCAGGCGCGGAAGACCGGTGCCCGGTCCGGGTCCAGGACCACCAGGTGGTTGCGCGGGACCTCCACCCATCCCGGATCCTCCGTCAGCCGCTCCGACGACACCACCACGGAGGGACCCGCGAGGGCCGATCCGTTCCCGGGGGGCGGGCCGGCCCCCCGTCTCCGGTCGGGGACGTACAGCTCTCCCTGGAAGACGTAGAGCGACTCCGGACCGTGCTCCGCGTCGGTGGAGAAGCGCGACACCACGGCCGAGCGGCCGTCCGACAAGGCCAGGTTGAGGTAGCTCGGAGCCCCGCCTCCGTGCTCCGCCACCAGGTCGACCACCCGCCAGATGGCCGCCGCCAACGCGTCCGCGAGCGCGTCCGCGCCCGCCGCGCCGGTCCGGCGGCCCAGCTCGTCGATCACCAGGGCGAACAGGTGCTCGCTGTCCGTGCTGCCGTAGACGTTGCCGAAGGCCTCGTCCGAGACGGTCTGGAGCAGGGGACGGCGCACGCGGGCGAAGCTCCCGACGTCGCCGTTGTGCATGCACAGCAGCGGACCGTAGCGGAAGGGGTGGCAGTTGGCCTCGTTCACGCCGCTCACCTGGGTGGCCGCGCGCACGTGGGCCAGGATGCAGGGGGCCGTGACCACGCGCGCCAGGTTGGTCAGGTTGCGGTTGTTCCAGGCCGGGGTGATGGAGCGGAAGACGGCCGGCTCGGGGGTCAGCTCCGGCACGTACCAGCCCACCCCGAACCCGTCCCCGTTGAGCGGCTCCTCCCGCTCCCGGGCGTGCGTGCTCTGCCGGATCAACGAGTGGGACGGATCCAGGAGCAGCGTGCTCAGCCGGATCGGCGGGCCCAGGTAGAGGGTGAAGCGGCACATGTCGGGGAGTATCGGCGCCCGGGGTGCGGCGGTGGAGCGCCCGGTTGCCGGCCCTCCGTATCCGGGCCTAGGTTTGCCTCCTGGCACCGAGATCCCTCGCAGGAGGCCCGCATGCCCCGTCGGTCCGTCGTCCTCTCGTTGGCCCTGGCCCTCGGCTCGGCCGCTCCCGCGCTGGCCCAGAATGGCCCCGCCTGGTCTCCCATGAAGCCAGGCAGCGACAACATGGAGGTCCTCGGCCATACGCCGATGGGCCACGCGCTCTCCGTGGCGGACATGGAGCTCGAACAGGAGCTCGAGCGTCCCTATGCCTACGTGGCCCGCATGCAGTACGGCGACCACGGAGGGAAGGGGATGGACATCGTCGACATCTCCGACCCGTCGCGTCCGCGGGTGATCTACGAGTGGCGCATCGAGGACCAGGACCTGCACCTGCGCACGGGCGGCATGGACGTGAAGTACTTCAAGTCCAACGGCCGCTACTACGTGGTGCAGTCCCTCCAGTTCGGGCAGGGCGGGCCGGACTCGGACATGGGCGCCGTGGTCCTGGACGTGACGGACCTGCCGGACGTGTCCAAGGTGCGGGAGGTGGCGCGCATCCGGGAGCCCGACCACCAGGGCGGCTTCCACAACATCTTCATCTACAAGCACTCGAACGGGAAGCCGTATCTCTTCACCACGGTCAGCGGACCCTACGCCAACGTCTACGACCTCGAAGCGGTCGTGGCCGGGGACATGGACCGCGCGCTCGCGGGCCGGGTGCCGGTGCCGGAGAACACGTCCACGCGCGGAGGTCGCGGCTATCACGACTTCTACGTGGGCTTCCACACCGACACGAACACGGACCGCTTCTACGGCGGCGGCACGGGTGGGTACTACGTCTACGACGTGACGGACCTGACCACGCCCAAGCTCATGGTGACGCTGAACAACATCCAGGGCGTGCAGTACGGGCACACGTTCACACCCAGCCCCGACGGGCGCTACGTCATCGCGGAGACGGAGTACCAGTACGCACCGCTCCGGATCTTCGACCTGCAGGAGGCGCTCGACCGCTACGCGGAGAGCGGCCAGGTCCAGAACGTGAACCGCCCCATCTCCGCCTGGACGGCCAGCTGGGACAACCTCGTCCACAACCACGAGGTACGCTGGCCCTACGTGTTCGTCTCCGGCTACCTGGACGGGCTGCAGATCTTCAGCCTGATGGATCCGAAGAACCCGGTGACGGTCGGCTACTACGACACCTACATCGGGCCGCCCAACGATCCCGACTACCGCTACCCGATGTTCAACGGCACCTTCGGCGTGGACATCCGCAACGAGGACGGCCTGATCGTCGTGAGCGACATGTCCACCGGCATCTGGACGTTCCGGATGGACGGCTTCGGCGGGTGGAACGGCACGCAGTGGGGCATGCCCGACATCTCCAGCGTGCAGAAGTGGGACCGCGGACCCGGCCGGCCGGTCAGCGAACAGCAATGATTCCGGCACGGGTCCGTCGGCGGGCCGGGGTGCTCGCGCTGATCCCTCTGGCGCTGACCGGAGCGGGGGGCACCCCCGCTCCGGTCGCAGAGGCCCCGGGCTTCTGCACGGCTCCCGCGGCGGACTACTACAACATCACGCTCGTCACCACGGCGTCCGTACCCGGGACGCGCCGCTCCAGCGGAGGCGCCGACGTGTCGTTCGTGCGCTCTCCGTTCGGCGTGACGCTCGAGGCGGACGGCAGCTATCGGTACGCCCTGGACGTGACCACCCACCGGCTCCCCCCGGCGCCCGCGGGGCGGGAGTACGCCGTCTGGGTGGCGATGAACACGCTCGCGGAGGCCGAGCGCCTGGGCACGCTGGATGCCTCGGGTCGCGCGAGTGGCACGGTGGCCTGGAACAAGTTCCTGGTCATCGTGACGCTCGAGGAAGCGGGCTCCACGGGCGAGCGCTGGCAGGGGCCGGTGGTGCTGCGGGGCATCTCGCGGTCGGGACTGATGCACACGATGGCCGGGCACGGCCCTTTCCAGCAGGAGAACTGTGCGGCGTACGGGTACTGAGGCGCTCCGTCGCTTCGCGCTGCTGCTTGCGCTGCTGGGCTCCACCGTCGCGCCCCTGACGGCGCAGCACGAGCATCACCAGGGGATGACCATGTCCGGGGATCCGGCGGCGTGGCGCATGCCGCCGATGGATCCCAACATGCCCATGCTGCCGGGGCTGGAGACCGCGCTGCCTCCGGTGGCGCCGTTCCTGCTGGGCACGGGATTGGATCCGGAGTCGTTCCCCGAGGCGCGTCCCTCCGAGATGATCGACGTGCAGGCGGGCGACACCGTGGACATGGAGGTCAGCATCGTGCGGCGCACCATCGCCGGACAGAGCTACCTCATGTACGGGTACGACGGCCAGTACCCGGGACCCCTCCTGCGCGCGCCGCAGGGTACGACGGTGGTGGTGCGGCTGACGAACAACATCGAGATGCCGACGACCGTGCACTGGCACGGCGTGCGCCTCGACAATCGCTTCGACGGCGTGCCCGGCCTGACGCAGCCACCGGTCGCGCCCGGCGAGACCTTCCTCTACGAGGTGAAGGTCACGGACGCCGGCATCTACTGGTACCACCCGCACGTGCTGGAATACATCCAGCAGGACCTCGGCCTCTACGGCAACCTGCTGGTGGACTCGCCCGACCCCGACTACTACGGCCCCGCGCACCGGCAGGAGATGCTGGTGCTCGACGACGTCCTCATCGACGAGCAGGGTCTGATCCCCTGGGGCGAGAGCACGCCCACGCATGCCCTGATGGGCCGGTTCGGCACCGTGATGCTGGTCAACGGCACCACGGAGTACGGTCTCGACGTGGACCGGGGTGAGGTCGTGCGCTTCTTCCTCACCAACGTCGCCAACACCCGTACGTTCAACGTGGTCTTCGGCGGGGCACGCGTGAAGATCGTGGCCTCCGACGTGGGTCGCTACGAGCAGGAGCAGTGGGTGGAGAGCGTCGTCATCGCTCCGGCCGAGCGCTACGTGGTCGACGTGCGCTTCGAGGAGAGCGGCCCCGTGGCCATCACCAACTCCATCCAGGCGGTGAACCACTTCCGAGGCGAGTTCTACCCGCACGTGGATACGCTGGGGACGGTTCGCGTCGGCGCCGGCGCCGCCAGCCCCGACCTGGGGCAGGCGTTCGGCACGCTGCGCAGCCACCCGGACGTGATCGCCGACATCGAGCGCTTCCGGGCGGAGTTCGACCGGGAGCCCGACCACGAGCTGGAGCTGACGGTCCGCGTCCAGGACCTGCCGAACCCGATCGTCCAGTCCATGCTCATGGACACGCTCTACGTGCCACCCGTCGAGTGGAACGACGCCATGCCCATGATGAACTGGCTGTCGACCGGCGCCCAGGTCACGTGGATCATGCGCGATCCGGCCACGGGCCTCGAGAACATGGACATCGACTGGTCCTTCACCGTCGGGGACGTGGTGAAGATCCGGATCTTCAACGATCCGAAGTCCTTCCATCCGATGCAGCACCCCTTCCACATCCACGGCCAGCGCTTCCTGGTCGTGAGTCGCGACGGCGTACCCGCCGACAACCTCGTGTGGAAGGACACGGCCGTCGTACCGGTCGGTTCGACCGTGGACTTCCTCGTGGACATCACCAATCCCGGCGATTGGATGATGCACTGCCACATCTCGGAGCACCTCGAGGCGGGCATGATGGGGACGTTCCACGTGCAGGGCGGCTGATCGGTCCAGCGTGGTCCACACCCGCGTGGAGGCCGAGCGCCCCACCCTGAAGGGGGAGCGCGCACGCCTGCTGGGCGTCGCGCTGATCGCGCTCCTGTGCTACGTCCCGGCGTTCTGGTGGGGCGCACCCCACGCCACCGACCCCCTGCGCACCCAGTCCTGGGGGGTGGACGACGAGACCCCGTTGGGGCCGTTGGCGGAGGTCTCCAACATCCTCGCGCCCCAACCGGACCGGAATCTCGGCTATCCGCTGCTCTATCCCTTCGTGGTCGCGGGCGCCTACGCGCCCTACATGGCGGGGCTGCTGGTCACGGGTGGCCTGAGCGATCCCACCGGCGAATACCCCTTCGGCCTGGCCGACCCCGTGCGCAGTCTGCGCGTCCTCTCGGGGATCGCCCATCTGGTCACTGTGGGATTCGGTGTGCTGTGCGTGGTGGGCGCGTACTGGATCGGCCTCGTCGGCTGGGACCGCCGCACCGGGCTGTGGACCGCCGGAACGGTGCTCACGCTGTACCCGATGTTCTACTACGCACGCACGGGAAACGTGGACGTGCCCATGCTGGCCTTCATCGTGCTCGCCACCGCCGCGTTCGCGACGGCGCTGCGCGACGGGTGGACCGCGCGCCGCGCAGCCTGGCTGGGGGTGTGGGCCGGCTGCGCGCTCGCCACCAAGGAGGCCGCTGCCGGCGCGTTCCTGCTGATCCCCATCGCGTCGCTCCTGGGCCTGCGCCTGCGGCCGGCCCCGCGCGAGGGATTCTCCTGGAAGGTGAACGGCACCGGCCTGCTCGCCTCCGTGCTCGCGCTGGGGATCGGGAGTGGGCTCTTCATCGAGCCGTCGCGCTACGTGGCCCATCTCCGCTTCATCGGAGGCCGTTCGCAGATCGCGGCGTCCGGGGGGGGCAACTGGGTGATCCGCACGTACGCCATGACCCTCTCCGATTCGGTGGCCTACGCGCAGCGGCAGGTCGAGCTGCTGATCGACGTGATGACGCTGCCCGGGCTGCTGCTCGCCCTGGCCGGCGTCGGCTGGGTCCTGGCGCGCGAGCGCGACCGGTGGCCGCTGCTGCTGCCCGTCCTGGGCTACACGGCCTACATGTTCCTGGGCCAGCGCGTGACGCAGCTCCGCTACCTGCTGCCCACCGCCGTCCTGCTGGCGCCGTTCGCGGCGCGGCTCGCGGTCGTCGGTCTGCGTGCGGCCGGGCCGCTGGCCCGCGCCCTCCCGGGGGTGGCCGTGGTGGCGCTGGGGCTGGGGGCGCTGCGCGGCGTGGACGTCACGTGGGCCATGCTGGGCGACACCCGCTACGAGGCCGCGGCCTGGCTGGCCGAGCGGACCGAACCCGGCGACACCGTGGAGCACTTCGGCCCCTTCCAGAAGCTGCCGCCGTTGGAGGCGGGCGTGGCCTCCCGGCAGGCGACGCTCTACCTGGGCATCCTGGGTCCCACCGACACCACCGCCGCCACCACCCGGGACATCCTGGACGGGTGGCGGGAGCGGACGCCCCGCTTCGTGCTGGTCGTCCCGGACCATACCACGCAGGCCACCACCGGGCCGCACAGCATCTCGCTGCCTCCGACGCTCTACCGGGCCCTGATGGAGGGAGGCACGGAGTATGCGCTCGTGCGCACGTTCGAGTCGCGCCCGTTGCTCCCCTGGGTGCAGCGGCCGCCGCTGGACTATCCGACCGTGAGTCCCCCGATCCGGGTCTTCGCGAGGAGATCCACCGCCGCCTCATGATCTACAAGGGCATCGAGGTCGTCTGCCCCGCCTGTCGGGCGGACCTGGACGCGTCCGCCACGGAGTCGTGGCGCTGCCACACCTGTGGGGCGCGCTACCCGGTCGTGGCCGGCATCCCGGATCTCCGTCGGTGGCCCGATCCCTACATCGGCCCCGAGGACGATCGGGCCAAGGGACGCGCGGTGGCGGAGGCGGCGACCACGCGGGGCTTCGAGGCCCTCATCGACCA
The DNA here is from genome assembly GCA_041390125.1 of Gemmatimonadota bacterium. Classification (NCBI taxonomy): domain Bacteria; kingdom Pseudomonadati; phylum Gemmatimonadota; species Gemmatimonadota bacterium. The sequence goes on from JAWKQN010000004.1 coordinate 195,205, forward strand.
CTACTATTCCATGACCTCGGTCGTCCCTCCGGCGGACGCGGCCATGTACAAGCGAGGCCTCCTCGCGGCGGGCCCCCGGGCCCAGGCCTCGCTGGCCCGCTGGCGCCAGGAGGCCGGCGGGGTGGGGCAGGGCGGCGCCTTCCTGGACGTGGGCTGCGGCACCGGGCCGCTGCTCGTCGCCGCCGCCCGTGCGGGCTACGGTCCGGTGGTGGGCGTGGATGTGGCGTTCCGCTGGTTGGTGCTGGGGCGTGCGCGGCTCCAGGAGGCCGGCCTGGACCTGCCGCTGCTGTGCGCCAACGCGGAGGCGTTGCCCTTCAAGGAGGAGCGGTTCGACGTCGTGGCCCTGGACTCGGTGATCGAGCACTGCCGCGATCAAGCCGCGACGGTCGCCGACGCGCACAGGGTGCTGCGCGCGGGTGGGACCTGCTTCCTGTCCACACCCAACCGGTTCAGCGTCGGGCCGGATCCGCACACGGGCCTGCCGCTGGGGAGCCTGTTGCCCGCGGCGTGGACGGCGCGCTACGCGCGCGCCAAAGGCGCCATCCCCCCGGTCCGTCATCTGCTCTCGCGCAGGACGCTCACGCGTCTGCTGCGCGATGCGCGCTTCAGCGAGCCTCGCCTGTTCCTGCCCGGCTTCTCCGCGGAGCAGCGCGCGCACTTCAAGGGAGCCGTGGGTGCCGCCATCGGCGCCTACGAGGTGGTGCGGCGCACGCCGGGGCTCAAGTCCCTGCTGTTCACGGTGGGCCCGCTGCTGAGCGCCGTGGCGCGCAAGCCCGCCGCGGAAGGGCGCCCATGAGGTCGCCGGCGCGCAGCGGGGATGGGATGTGGACGGCGGCCATCGTGGCCGTGACCGTCGTGGCCGCGATCCTGCGGTGGATCAACCTGGGCGGCGGGCTGTGGGTGGACGAGATGTACTCGCTGGTGGAGTCGTTCCGCATCCCCTTCGGTACGTTGCTCACCACGTTCACCGGCGACACGCAGCATCCACTCTACTCTGCCCTGGCCAATCGAGCCGTGACCTGGCTGGGGGAGAGCAACCGCGTGATCCGGCTGCCTGCGTTCCTGGCGGGTGTCGCGACGGTACCGGCCGTCTACGTCCTCGGCCGCCGGTGGGTGAGCCGCGGCGAAGCACTGGCTGCGGCGCTGCTGCTCGCGGTGTCCTACCACCATGTGTGGTTCTCGCAGAACGCGCGCGGCTACACGATGATCGCGCTCGCCACGGTACTGTCCACCCACCTGCTCCTCCGGATCCTGGAGCAGGGTCGTCCGCGTGACGTGCTCGCCTACGCGGTGGTGGTCGGTCTCGGCGCCTACACCCATCTCACGATGGTCTTCGCCGCGTTCGGGCACGCGCTCGTGCTCGCCGGTCTGCAGCTCGTGCCCGACTCCGCCGGCCGCCGCTTCCGCACCTGGCGGCTGCCGGCGCTGGCGCTGGTGGGATCGGCCGTCGTCACGGTGTTGCTGTATGCGCCCATGCTGGACGACGTGCTCAACTTCTTCCTCAACCGGCCGTCCCGTCTGCGCGGCATCTCCACGCCCGCGTGGGCCGTGGCCGAGCTCGGGCGCGTGCTCTCCACCGGCGTGGGCGCCGGTCCGGGCCTGCTGGCCGGCGCAGCGCTGTTCTTCGTGGGCGTCGCCAGCTACGCCAGGAAGTCCCCGCTCGCGTGCGCGCTGTTCGTCGTACCCGGCTTCGTGACCATCCTGGGTGCGCTGGCCGCACGCGGCACCATGTATCCGCGGTTCTTCTTCTTCCTGGTGGGCTTCGCTTTCCTGATCCTCGCGCGCGGCGTGTTCGCCACCAGCGCCTGGGTCGCGGCCCGTCTGGTCTCCGATCCGGAGCGCGCCCGCGTCCGGTCGGGGCAGGGGGCGGCCGTGGCGGTCGCGCTGATCGCGCTCGTGTTCGTGCGCTCGCTCGGCTACAACTACGCCTACCCCAAGCAGGACTGGGTGGGGACGGCCGCGTGGGTGGATGCGAACGTGCCGGCCGACGAGCCCATCGTCACGGCCGGGGTCTCCGTGTGGCCCTTCGAGCACTACCTGCCCCGGCCGTGGCAGGCCATCCCCGACGGGGAGGACGCGCGGGTGAGCGCGCTGCGCGCGCAGGGGCCGGTCTGGGTGGTGTACGTCTTCCCGCGCTACCTGGAGAGCACGCATCCCGACCTGGCGCGCCAGGTCGAATCCGAGTGTGAGGCGCGCCAGCAGTTCGACGGCACGCTCGGAAGCGGTGACATCTACGCCTGCCGCCTCCCGCCCCGACCTCAGACCTGAAGGACAGGCCGGCCGGCCTCCCAGCGGATTCCGCCGACGAGCGTCAGCCCGACCGCATACGCGAGCGCGCCCAGAGGGACCGCGACCAAGACGCCCAGGTGCGGGAGCGCGAGCAACAGGGCCGCCATCCCCGCCGCCGCCAGCGCGGGACGCAGGAAGCGGGGCAGGAAGTCCAGCGCGAAGCCTTCGGCGCGGGCGTGTCCGAGTGCCGCGGCCAGCCGCACCACCTCCGTCCCCACCGTGGACAGCGCTGCGCCCAGGATCCCGAGCCCCGGGATGAGCGCGAAGTTGAGGGCGAGATTCACGCCCGTGGCCACGAGGTTGATGCGCAGCACCCGGTCTTCGCGTCCGCGTGCGATCAGCGCCATGGTGGGCACGCCGCGCAGGAGCACCAGCGGCACGGACGGAAGCAGCCAGGCCAGCGCGGGCGCGCTCAGCGCGTACCCCTCCCCGAAGGCGAGGGCGATGATGCCGGGCGCGACGAGCGCGCCCCCGACCGCCGCCGGTAGGGTGAGCGCGAACACCTGCGCCATGGACGTGCGGTAGAGGGAGCGCTCCTCGACAGAGCCTGCCTCCAGTCCCGCGAGCGTGGGCAGCAGGCTCTGGTTGAACGCCGTGCCCAGGTTGAGGAGGAAGGACACCAGCATGTACGCCACACCGTAGAGCCCCACGGCGGTGGAGTCCCGGAAGATGCGCAGGAAGAAGAAGTCGGAGTTGTAGACCACCAGGGCCATCAGCCCCGACAGCATCAGGGGGAGGGCACGGGGCACCAGCGGGCGGACGCGCGCCCACACGAGCGTGGGACGCAGGTGGACTCCGCTCTTCCGGAGCGCGAGCGCGAGCAGCAGGGCCGTCACCCCCTCGCCGACGAGCTGCGCGGCGGGGACGCGCGCGACGTCGCCCGGGTCGTGCACGAGCAGGAGCAGCAGGCCCAACACCACCAGCTCCGCGACCGTGCGTGCTCCGGCCACCGCGCGCGCCTGTTTGAGCCCGAGCGCCACCCACAACGGACTGGCGCCGTAGGGCAGGAGCACCAGCGCCATCACGGCCAGGACGGGTCCGTCGGGCGCGGGCAGCAGGGCGAGCGCGCCGGCCGCCACGAGGAGCGCCAGGACCGTGGAGAGGAGCAGGCGCGCGACGATCAGGGACGGCGCCAGCCGCTCCACGTTGGCGCGATCGGCGGCCAGCTCGCGCAGCCCCAGCCCCTGGGTCAACCCACCGTCCGCCACGCGCTGCAGGTAGAGGAAGGCGGCGGCGGCCAGCGAGATCACACCGTAGACGCCGACGCCGAGCTGCCGCGCCACCCAGGCGTGTCCCGCGAAGGTGAGCACGCGGGCCGCGGCCTCGCCGGCGCCCAGCGCCAGGAAGCCGCGGGCCACCGCGCGCTCCGCGGAGGGGGGCAGGGGACCGGAAGGCGGAACGGTGGTCAGGGCGTGGTCTCGGGATCGGGGTGGGGGCCGCGGGAAGGCTCGTCAGCGGCGCGGCGGGACGCAACCGGGGAGCGAGCATCGTGCCAGGTCCGGGTCGGTCCCCTTTTGTGGCGAGGCATGCGTGGAGCGGGCCACCGACCTCCGCGGCGTGCCGTGGATCACCCGCGTCCGCGGGGCGTCCGGCCGCGCACCCCGCGCCCGGGCCTGCCTTGAACCCCGCCCTCGTCGGGTTATGTTGGGACGCTTCCCGAGGGCGCACCGCCCTTCCACGTTCTGCGCGCGCGGGCACGGTAGGCCCGGCCGAGACTCCGAGCTCCCATGTCCAACGACACCATCCAGGTCACGCTTCCGGACGGAAGGGTGATCGAGCTTCCCCGTGGATCCACGGGGGGCGACGTTGCCGCCGCGATCGGCCCCGGGCTGGCCAAGGCCGCCCTCGCCGCCGAGGTGGACGGCGAGGTCGTCGACCTCATGCGTCCCCTGGACCACGACGTCCGGCTCCGCATCCTCACCGAGCGCGATCCCGAGGCGCTGGGCGTGCTCCGGCACTCGGCCGCCCACGCGCTGGCCACCGCGGTGCGGTCGATCGACCCCCGGGCGGGCATCGGCTTCGGCCCCAGCATCGACGACGGCTTCTACTACGACTTCGACGTCGAGCGGCCGTTCACGCCCGAAGATCTCGAGCGCATCGAGGCCGTGCTCGCGGGCGTGCTCGCAGCCGACCAGTCGTTCGAGCGGCGTCGGGTGGACAAGGCGGAGGCGCGTACGCTCTTCGCCGACGATCCCCTCAAGCTCGAGCGGCTCGAGGAGCTCGGTGACGACGAGGTCATCACGGTCTATCGCAACGGTCCGTTCCTGGACCTGTGTCGAGGCCCGCACGTGCCGAGCACCGGGCGCATCAAGCACGTGAAGCTGCTGTCGGCGGCGGGCGCCTACTGGCGTGGCGACGAGAAGCGCCAGATGCTCCAGCGCATCTACGGGACCGCGTTCTTCTCGAAGAAGGACCTGGACGAACACCTGGCGCGCCTCGAGGAGGCGAAGAAGCGCGACCACCGGCTGCTCGGCAAGCAGCTCGACCTCTTCTCCGTGGACGCCCGTGTCGGCCCCGGGCTGATCCTGTGGCATCCGCGGGGCGGCGTCGTGCGCACGGAGATCGAGACCTACGAGCGCGAGCTCGTCGTGCGCCACGGCTACGATCTCGTCTACACTCCGCACATCGTGAGCGAGCGGCTCTTCGAGATCTCGGGCCATCTCGAGAACTTCGCCGAGAACATGTTCGGCGCGATGGAGGTCGAAGGCGCGCGCTACCGGCCCAAGCCCATGAACTGCCCGGGCCACATCACCATCTACCAGGCCCGCCAGCGCTCCTACCGCGAGCTGCCCCTGCGGTACGCCGAGTTCGGGACGGTCTACCGCTACGAGCGCAGTGGCGTCCTGCACGGGATGCTCCGGGTGCGCGGCTTCACGCAGGACGACGCCCACGTCTTCTGCACCGAGGCCCAGGTGCCGAGCGAGATCGAGCGCCTGCTCGACCTGGTGGACGAGATGCTCACCACGTTCGGCTATCCGTACACGATCGAGCTGGCCACCCGACCCGAGAAGGCCCTGGGGTCCACGGAGCAGTGGGACCGCGCCGAAGGCGTGCTGGCCTCGGTCCTGGAGCAGCGCGGGGTCCCCTTCACCTACGATCACGGAGGGGGTGCGTTCTACGGGCCCAAGCTGGACTTCAAGCTGATCGACGCGCTCGGGCGTCTGTGGCAGGGCCCCACGGTCCAGCTGGACTTCAACCTTCCCGAGCGCTTCGGTCTCGAGTACATAGGCGAGGACAACGAGCGGCATCGGCCCTGGATGCTGCACCGCGTGCTGGTGGGCTCCATGGAGCGCTTCGTGGGTGGCTTGATCGAGCACTACGGCGGCGACTTCCCGCTCTGGCTGGCGCCCGAGCAGGTGCGGGTGCTGCCGGTGGCCGAGCAGTGGAAGGAGAGCGCCCAGGCGCTGGTGGACGACCTGGTCCGTGCCGGGATCCGGGCACACCTGGCCGACCGCGAGACCCTCGGCTCCCGCATCCGGGACGCGGAGCTCATGAAGGTCCCCTACATGGGGGTCGTGGGCGAGCGGGAGGCCGAGGCGGGGACCGTGGCCGTGCGTCGGCGCGGGGCGGGGAAGAAGCAGGAGGTGCTGGACCGGGCCGAGTTCGCCGCCCGTCTCCGGGAGGAGATCCGGACGCGGGCGCTCCCGGCCGTGGAGGGTTGACGCGGGGTCGGGCCCCGGGCGACATTCCTGATCCGACAGTGTGGAAAGTGGGATCGAGCCAGATCCCCACCTCTCGATCCCCCTCGGGGGCATCGCCGGGTCCATGAAGAACCGTCCCCCTTCCTCCCCGTTGCGGAGGACGGTTCGGCAAGGCCCGATCACACATCGGGCCTTTTTGCGTCTGTGCACCAGGCCAATCACGCCGCCTGCGGGGTCGGGCGGCTTCCCGAACCGGAGGGAGGACCATCAGAGAGCAACGAACCCGCGTCAACGAGCAGATCCGGATCAGCCCGATCCGCTTGATCGGCGACGGCGGAGAGCAGATCGGGATCGTTTCGATCGACGAAGCTCGCCAGCGCGCGAGCGAGAAGGGGCTCGACCTGGTGGAGGTCGCCCCCGATGCGCGGCCGCCCGTGGTCAAGATGATGGACTACGGGAAGTACAAGTACGAAGAGGCGCGCAAGGCCCGTGAGGCCCGCAAGAAGCAGCACGTGATCCAGGTCAAGGAAGTCAAGTTCCGGCCCGGGATCGAAGACCACGACTACGAGTTCAAGACCCGCCACGCCCGCCGCTTCCTGGAGGAAGGGAACAAGGTCAAGGTGACCATGATGTTCCGCGGACGGCAGGTCACCCATCCCGAGCTCGGGGTGGAGGTGCTCGAACGGATCATGGAGGACCTGGGCGACGTCGCGAAGGTCGAACAGGAACCCAATTTCGAGGGGCGCATCATGGCCATGGTGCTGGCGCCCCTGAACACCAAGCAGTAGAGCCAGCGAGGACGGACAGGCGTCATGCCGAAGATGAAGACCAACCGGGGCGCCGCGAAGCGCATGCGGAAGACCGGGACGGGCAAGATCCGCAGGATGAAGGCCAACAAGAGCCACATCCTGACCAAGAAGACCACCAAGCGGAAGCGGCGCCTGCGCAAGGCCACGCTGGTGTCCAAGGCGGACGAGCGGCGCATCTCGCGTCTGCTCCAGGGCTAGGAGACAACCATGCCACGTTCGACCGGCGCACCGGCCCGCAAGAAGCGGAAGAAGAAGATCCTACGCGCCGCCAAAGGCTACTTCGGTGGGCGCAAGAACCTCTACAAGACCGCCAAGGACGCGGTGGAGAAGGGGTGGGAGCACGCGTACCGGGACCGCAAGAAGAAGAAGCGCGACTTCCGGCGCCTCTGGATCACGCGGATCAACGCCGCGGCTCGGGAGCACGACCTCTCGTACTCGCGGTTCATGGACGGGCTGAAGCGGGCCGGCATCGAGCTGGATCGCAAGGCGCTGGCCGACCTGGCCGTGCGGGACCCGGAGGCGTTCGGCGCCGTCGCGGCCCAGGTGAAGGAGACGCTGGCGGCGGCCTGATCCGCAGCGCGCGTCGATGGTTCGCCGGGGCCGGAAGGGGATCCTCCCTTCCGGCCCCGTTTCTTCTCCCCCGGACACTTCCGGCCTGGGAAGTGGACGCATAGGTTGCACCCTCGCTTTCGTTTGCAGCGTGTCGTCTGAAGCTGGATCTGGGATGTCCGAGACCGATGTCGCGGGGCTGATCGGCGAGTTGGAGCGGGTGGCGCAGGAGGCCGAGGCGGAGATCGCCGGCGCCGGGGATGCCGCCGCGCTCGAGGCGGCGCGCGTGGCCTGGCTGGGCCGCAAGGGCGGGCGCCTGTCGCTCCTCCTGCGGGCCCTGGGCACGCTGGACGCCTCCGAGCGCCCGCGGGTGGGCGCCAAGGCCAACGACGTGAAGGCCGCCATCGAGGCGGCCCTGGATGCCCGGGCCCAGTCGTTGGGCGGAGGCTCCGCCCCCGACGGCCCCGTGGCCGATCCCACCCGGCCCGCGCGCGAGGGCTGGACCGGCGCCATCCATCCCATCCAGCAGGTGATCGACGAGATCTGGGAGATCTTCCGGGGCCTGGGCTTCACGCGCGCCCGCGGCCCCGAGGTCGAGGACGAGTGGCACAACTTCGTGGCCCTCAACACGTCGCTCGAGCACCCGGCCGCGGACGCCGCCGACACGTTCTACCTGGAGCGCCCTCTCCTGCTGCGCACGCATACGTCGCCGGTCCAGGTCCGCACGCTGCGGGACCACCCGCCGCCGGTGCGCATCCTGGCGCCGGGGATGGCCTACCGGCGGGACACGACCGATGCGACCCACCTGCCCGCCTTTGCGCAGGTGGAAGGGCTCGTGATCGACGAGGGCGTCAGCTTCGTGGACTTCAAGGCCACGCTGGCCGAGTTCGCCCGCCGCTTCTGGGGACCCGGGGCCCGCGTCCGCTTCCGGCCCTCCTTCTTCCCGTTCACCGAGCCCTCCGCCGAGGTGGACGTGAAGTACACGCGCATCCTGCCGGACGGGACCGCGGTCGAGAGCGACTGGCTCGAGATCATGGGCGCGGGCATGGTCGACCCGGCCGTCCTGGAGCACGTCGGCATCGACCCCGAGCGGTATACCGGCTGGGCGTTCGGGATGGGGCCGGCCCGCGTGGCCATGACCCGCTGGGGCATCTCCGACCTGCGCACCTTCGTGGAGAACGACGTGCGGTTCCTGGGGCAGTTCGCATGAAGGTGTCCTATCGCTGGCTGCGGGAGCTCGCGCCCGCCTGGTCCGCCTCCGTGGCCGAGACCGTCGAGCGCCTGGCGCTCCGGGGCACGCCCGTCGAGGAGGTGGTGGACCTGGCCGAAGGTCTCCGGGGCGTCGTCGTGGGCCGGGTGGTCGAGGCCGGCCGGCATCCGGGCGCCGATCGTCTGAGCCTGTGCAGGGTGGACGCCGGCGGGCCGGAGCTGCTCTCGGTGGTCTGCGGCGCCCCCAACGTCCGGGCGGGCGGCCACTACCCCTTCGCGCCGGTCGGGACCACGCTGCCCGGAGGGCTCACCCTGAAGAAGGCCAAGATCCGAGGTGAGGTCTCCGAGGGCATGTTGTGCTCCGAACAGGAGTTGGGTCTGGGCGACAGCCACGCGGGCATCCTGGAGATCCCGGCCTTCACGCCCGGGATGCCCTTCGTGGAGGCGCTCGGGCTCGACGACGCCCGGCTGGACGTGGAGGTCACCGCCAACCGGCCGGACCTCCTGAGCCACCGCGGGATCGCCCGGGAGCTGGCCGGCGAGTCCGCGCTGGTGCTGCCTCCCATCCCCGACGGGCGCCCGTTCTCCGCTCCGCTCCGCACGGACGGCCGGCGCGCCGAGGCGGCCGGCGTCTCCATCACGGTGGAGGCGCCCGAGCTGTGTCCCCGCTACCTGGGCGCGGTCGTCCGGGGCGTGCGGGTGGGGCCCTCGCCGGCCTGGCTGCAGGCCCGCCTGCGGGCCGCGGGGGCGCGGCCCATCAACAACGTCGTCGACGCCACCAACTATGTCCTGCTGGAGCTCGGCCAGCCGCTCCACGCCTTCGACCTCGCCCGCCTGGCCGGGTCGGCCATCGTGGTGCGCACGGCGCGCCCGGGCGAGCGGCTGGTCACCCTGGACGGGGTGACCCGCACGCTGTCGCCGTCCATGCTGGCCATCTGCGATGCGGAGCGTCCCGTCGCCGTGGCGGGCGTGATGGGTGGGGAGGAGTCGGAGGTCTCGACCGGCACCACGGACGTCCTGCTGGAGTGTGCCCTGTTCGAGCCGCGGCAGGTGCGCGCCACCCGGCGGGCGCTCGACATGGTCACGGACGCCAGCTACCGCTACGAGCGCGGGGTGGACCCCGAGCTCCAGCGCGAGGCGCTGGCCCGAGCCGTGGAGATCGTGGTCGCCACCGCCGGTGGGGAGCCCGACGCGGAGGTGCTGGAGGTGGCGGCCCGGCCGTGGAGCCGGCGCCGGATCCCGGTGCGGCCCGCGCGGGTGCGTCAGGTGCTGGGGATCGACGTCTCGCACGCGCAGACGGGCGAGCTGCTCCAGCCGCTGGGCTTCGTCGACCGGGGCCTGGAGGACGGCAACGGCGTGTGGGAGGTGCCCGGCCACCGGAGCTGGGACGTGACCCGCGAGATCGACGTCATCGAGGAGATCGCGCGCACGTACGGCTACGACCGGTTCCCGGACACGCTCGGCGCCTTCCGACCCAGCACCGTGCCGGACCATCCCCTGTTCCAGCTCGAGGATCGGGTACGTCGACTGCTGGTGGGCAAGGGGCTCTTCGAGATCCACACGCTGGCCTTCGCCAGGGCCGGGTCCGTCCGGATCCCGAACCCGCTGTCCACCGACGGCACCCACCTGCGCGATTCGCTGCTGCCCGGCCTGCTGCGGGCGCTCGAGCACAACTTCAATCGCGGGCAGCGCAACCTGCGCTTCTTCGAGATCGGCACGGTCTTCCACGCCGGTCCGGTCGGGGAGAAGCCGCGGGAGAGCACCCGACTGGCCGTGGTGCTGACCGGGGCCCGCCATCCCGAGCACTGGTCGGGGGCGCGGGAGCCCCTGGATTTCTGGGACGCCAAGGGCGTGCTGGAGGCGGTGCTGGAGGCGGTGGGCGAGGCGACCCCGGGCGGCGAGGTCCGGGGCGAGGGCGCGAGTCACCCCGTCCTGGAGGGCGTCTGGCAGGTGGGGGAAGGGGAGCACCGCCTCGCCCTCGCCGGCCGGGTGCGGCCCGCCGCCATGGACGCGCCCGCCTGGGCGGATCCCGTCTGGGGCTTCGAGCTGGAGCTGCCGGCGGAGGGCGCGCCCGCCCGCGTCCGGCCCGTCCGGCCGTTGCCTGCCTTCCCCGCGGTGGAGCGCGACCTGGCTCTGCTGGTGCCGGTGGGCGCGACTGCGGGGACGGTCCGGGAGGCCATCGTCGCGGCCGCTGGTCCGCTGCTGGAGCGGGTGGAGCTCTTCGATGTCTACGAGGGGGCCGGCGTGCCGGAGGGCCGGCGCTCCCTGGCCTGGCGGCTGCGCTTCCAGGCCCCCGACCGCACGCTCCGGGACGGGGACGTGGAGGGGCGCATCCGCCGGATCCTCTCCGCCCTCAAGGAGGCCTTGGATGTCGACGCCCGGACCTGACCGTCCTGCCCGGCCGCCCTCGGTGGCGCGCCTGGAGCGGGCGGTGGATCACCTGCTCGCGGCCCGGGGCCAGGAGCGCACACGCGCCGAGCGGGCCGAAGCCCAGGTGGCCGAGATGGAGGGCCTCCTGCGCGCCTTCGAGAAGGGGACCGAAAGCCCCCGGCACCTGCAGGAGCGCGTCCGGGCGCTGGAGGAGGAGAACGCGGATCTGCAGGAGCGACTCGCCCGGGGACGGGCCGTGGTCGAGCGCGTGCGCGCCAAGCTGCGCTTCATGGAGGAACGCCGATGAGTGACGCCCGCACCTCGGTGACGGTCAAGATCGCGGGTGAGGAGCACGCGATCCGCTCCAACGCCCCCGCCGAATACACCCGGGCCTGCGCCCGCTTCGTGGACGAGCGCATCCGCGAGATCCGCGATCGCGGGGTCGAGGGTCACCGGGCGGCCATCCTGGCCGCCCTGTCCATCACGGACCAGTTCTTTCGCGCCCGCGACGGCGAGGACGCCCTGCGGGTCCAGCTGGACGAGACGGCCGCCGCCCTGGCCGACCGCATCGAGGCCGCGCTGGAGGGCTGAGCCAGGCCTCCTCCGGAGCCGGGCACGGTGCGGGGCCTGCCGCCCCCGGGCCCACGCGCGCCCCGTACCCCGGAGCGCCTGGCGCGCCCCTGGCCTCTTCCTTGCCGCGCCGCTCCGCCCTCCTCTATTCTCCGGCCACGAGGGCTCGGCCGGACCCGGTCCCGCCGAGACCCTGAACGAGGCTGTCCTACGGGCGTTCCACACGCCCGATTTGGAGCGATACATGACCCCGCTGGCGTGGGCGCTGGCGGTGCTGGCCTTCCTGGGAGGGAGCATCGTGGGCTCCCTCGTCCGGGGGACGCGTGAGCGTGCGCGTCGGGCCGCCGAGGTGGCGGCTGCGACGGACGAGGGCTCACGGCTCCTGGCACGGGCGCGCGACGAGGGGGAGGCCGCCCGCAAGGCAGCAATTCTGGAAGGACGGGAGGAGGCGATCCGGCTCCGCGAGGCCTGGGAGGCCGAGGAGTCGCGGCGCCGCGACGAGCTGGATCGGGTGGAGCGGCGGGCGGACGAACGGGCCGGCCTGCTCGATCAGCAGTACGCCCGGCTCAACGAGCGCGACGTCGACGCGGCCCGGAAGCAGGAGGCGCTCGAGGCCGAGCGCGTCCGGATCGACGGCGTGCGCGCCGAGGCGGAATCCGATCGGGCCGAGGCCCAGACCCGGTTGGAGCGGACCGCCGGGCTCACCGCGGAGGAGGCGCGCAAGCAGCTCGTCGAGTCGCTCGAGGCCGAGGCCCGGGCGGCCGCCGCCAACCGCCTGCGCCAGATCACCGAGGAGGCGCAGAAGAACGCGGAGCGCGAGTCGCGCAAGATCGTCGCCCTGGCCATCCAGCGCATCGCCGCGCAGCAGACGGCCGAATCCACGGTCTCCGTGGTCCAGCTTCCCTCCGAGGAGATGAAGGGCCGGATCATCGGCCGCGAAGGCCGGAACATCCGGGCCTTCGAGCAGGCCACCGGGATCGACGTCATCATCGACGACACCCCGGAGGCGGTCATCCTCTCGGGCTTCGATCCCATCCGGCGCGAGGTCGCCCGGATCGCGCTGGAGAGCCTGGTCGAGGACGGTCGCATCCACCCGGGCCGGATCGAGGAGGTGGTCGAGCGCAGCGCCCACGAGGTGGACGGCGGCATGGTCCAGGCCGCCGAGGAGCTCCTGTACGAGCTCGGCATCCACGGGGTGCATCCGGAGATCGTCAAGGCGCTCGGCCGCCTGCGCTACCGGACCTCCTACGGGCAGAACCAGCTCCAGCATGCCCGCGAAGTGGCCATGCTGGCGGGGCACATGGCGGCGGAGATGGGGCTCGACGCGACGCTGACCAAGCGCGCGGGGGTGCTGCACGACGTGGGGAAGGGGATGACCCACGAGCACGAGGGCACCCACGTGGAGCTGGGCTACCGCCTCTGCAAGAAGCACGGCGAGCACCCCATGGTGTTGAACGCCATCCGCGCCCACCACGACGAGGAGCCGCACTTCTTCGCCGAGACCTTCCTGGTGACCGCGGCCGACGCCATCAGCGGATCGCGCCCCGGCGCCCGGCGCGAGATGTTCGAGAGCTACGTGAAACGGCTCGAGTCCTTGGAGGAGATCGCCATGGAGCAGCCGGGCGTGGAGCGTTGCTTCGCCATCCAGGCCGGACGCGAGCTCCGCATCATGGTGGAGCCCGAGAAGGTCACCGACGCCGAGATGGCCCAGCTCACCGAGCATGTGGCCCGGCGCATCGAGGGCGAGCTCCAGTACCCGGGCCAGATCAAGATCGTCGTCATCCGCGAGACACGGGCCGTGGATTTCGCGCGCTGACGCGCGGGCCCGTCGGCGCCTCGCGCCGTCTGCCGAGCGGAACGTCCGGGCCGGGCCCGCCGCCAGCCGACCGTCCGGGCTCCTCCGAGCCCATCACACGAAAGGGAGTTCGATGAGCGCGACGTTGATTTCGGGGAAGGCCATCGCCGAGGAGATCCGGACCGAGCTCGCCGGAGAGGTGGAGGCCCTGAAGGCGGAAGGAGTGACTCCGGGGCTGGCGACGGTCCTGGTGGGAGACGACCCCGCGAGCCATCAGTACGTCGGCATGAAGAACCGCACCGCCAAGGAGCTGGGCATCCATTCGCAGCAGATCACGCTGCCGGCGGACACCTCGGAGGAGGAGCTGCTCGGCGTGGTCGCGGGGCTGAATGCCGATCCGCGCATCCACGGGATCCTGGTGCAGCTTCCGCTCCCGTCCCAGATCGACGAGCACAAGGTCCTGATGGCCATCGACCCGGCCAAGGACGTGGACGGCTTCCACCCGATCAACGTGGGTCTGCTGGCCACGGATCATCCAGACGTCCTCGCGCCCTGCACGCCCGCCGGGGTCATCGAGATGCTGGTCCGCAGCGGCTTCGATCCGTCCGGCAAGCACGCTGTGGTGGTGGGCCGCTCCAACATCGTGGGCAAGCCCATGGCGGCGCTGCTGCTCCGCAAGGCCCGGGGCGGCAACGCCACCGTCACGGTGGCCCACAGCCGCACGCCCGACCTGGGCGCCATCACGCGCCAGGCGGACATCCTCGTCGCCGCGATCGGGCGCGCCGGCACCATCAGGGCCGACATGGTCAAGCCGGGTGCCGTCGTGATCGACGTCGGCACCAACCGCGTGGAGGACGCGTCGCGCGAGCGCGGCTTTCGCACCGTGGGCGACGTCGACTTCGACGCGGTCAAGGAGGTGGCCGCGGCGATCTCCCCCGTCCCGGGTGGCGTGGGCCCGATGACCATCACCATGCTCATGCACAACACCGTCGCGGCGGCGCGCCGTCGCGGAGCCGACCGCTGAGCGAATCCGACGCTCCCGAGGAGGGCCGCGCGCGCCCGCGCGTGTGGCGGGTGGCGCAGGTGAATCGCGCCGTGCGCCGCCTGCTGGAGGAGACCGTCGCCCCCATCTGGGTGGGCGGAGAGGTGACCGGGTGGACGCGCGCGCGTTCCGGACACTGCTACTTCTGCCTGAAGGACGAAGAGGCGCAGATCCGCGCGGTGCTGTTCCGCAGCGAGGCCGAGCGTCTGCCCACCGATCCCGGCGAGGGGATGCAGGTGCAGGTGCAGGGCTCGCTCACCCTGTACGAGGCCCGGGGCGAGTATCAACTGGTCGTGCGCCGCCTGACCACGGACGGCGCCGACGGCCTGTGGCGCCTCGCGCTCGAGCGACTGCGCGCGAAGCTCGAGGCCGAAGGCCTGCTCGACCCCGCACGCAAGCGTCTCCTGCCACGCCTGCCCGCCCGTGTCGGCATCGTGACCTCGCTGGAGGGGGCAGCGCTGCGCGACATCCTGCAGGGGCTGCGCACGCGGGCGCCCTGGGCGCGGATCGTGGTGCGTGGCACCCGTGTCCAGGGGGACGGTGCGGCGGCGGAGATCGCGCGCGCAGTGCGCGTCCTCGGTACGAGTGGCCGGGTGGACGTCCTCATCGTGGGACGGGGGGGAGGCTCCATGGAGGACCTCTGGGCCTTCAACGAAGAGGTCGTGGCGCGCGCCATCGCCGATTGTCCCGTGCCGGTCGTCTCGGCCGTGGGACACGAGACCGATCTGACCATCGCCGACCTCGTGGCCGACCTGCGCGCGCCCACGCCGACCGCGGCGGCCGAGATGGTCGTACCCGGCGCCGCCGCGCTGACCGCCCTGCTGGACGGGCTGGGCCCGCGCCTCGGGCGCGCGCTCCGTCGGCGCGCCGTGCAGGAGCGGTTGCGGCTCGACCGGGCCTCGGCTGCGGCGCGCCGGGCCCTGGATCGCCGCGTGCTGGGGGAGCGCGAACGGCTGGCGGGTCTGGCCGGCCGCCTGCATGCGCTTTCGCCGCTCGCGACGCTCAGCCGCGGCTACAGTGTCGCGACCGCCCCCGACGGAGCGCTGCTGCGTTCGGTCGCGGCGTTCGACGAGGGCGAGCGCTTCGACCTGCGGGTGGCCGACGGGACCGTGCAGGCGCGCACCCTGGCGGTGCGGCGTTCCGGACCTGACACGCGTGACGCGTGACCGTTCGCGGCCACCGCCCGCCTCTGGGTCCCGGTGGGGCGGGTGCGGCCGCCAGGACGAAGAGAAGGCCGGGCGCCTGCGGGCGCCCGGCCTTTCGTGTCGAGGTCACGTCAGTCTGTCATCGGGCCGTGCGTGACCGGGCGATTCCCTCTAGTTGGGCATCGACCAGCGCAACGTGGCCGTGATCGGGAACGTCACCGACGTGTCGAACGGATCGAGCGCCGGGTTGCCCACGGCGAAGACGTCCGTGTCCTCTTCGTCCAGGAACGCCACGTAGGATTGACCGCCCACGGCGACCTCCAGGTTCTCGGTGGCCTCGTAGCCGAGGCGCAGTCCGGCGTTGACGTCGAAATAGGTCTCGGTGAAGTCGTTGTCCTCCGTCGCGGCGGCCGCGACGAACTCATCGGTATCGATGGTCACCGCACCCGCACCGAACGACGTCGTCAGTGTCCAGCGTTCCATCTCGGCGGGCATCAGGTCCACCAGGATCCCTCCGCCGTAGTGGAACAGGCGCGTGTCCGGCTGCACGTCGATCGCGCCCACGTCGTTTCCGGGCATCAGATCCACGTTTCCGTCCAGCCGCAGGGCCACCCGGTCGTTCACCCACCAGTCCGCGGCACCACCGACGGCGAAGCCGACGTCCACGATCTCGGTGAGGTTGTCACCGGGGATGCTGGGTCCCGCACGCACCTCGAAGTCCACCGGTCGCTCGTCCATCTCCTGGAGCCCGTCGACGACCTGCGCCTGAGCTGTGCTGCCTGTCAGCGCGGAAGTCGCGAGCGCGAGCGCGGGGATGGCCAGAAGGGAAGAGTATCGCTTGAGATTCTGTGTATCCATGTGTTTCGTCTCCGCTCTGCGGGGAGCGTCGTCTCGACGCATGGGAGATGTCGCAAGACGCGTTCCGGGAGCGCGCCCCGCGAGGAGGCGCGCGCCGGGTTCCGCTGCGCTCAGAGGCCGGGTTCGGGATTCCCCAGGCGGGCGGTCCGGATGTAGTCCGATCCCGAGCGGGCATGACATTCCTGGCAGGACTCGACCCGACCTTCCGCTTCGATGGCCCCGTCCGCCGCTCGTTTCAACCAGTACCAGTCGTCGTGATCGGGATCGTATCCGGCGAACTTGTACATGATCGTGGTGGAGACAAAGGTCGAGTCCGCCGCGAAGTTGCGCTTCACCAGCAGCGAGCCGATCGGCAGCGCTGCCGCGCCCCGCTGCAGGGCTTCCAGCGCCAGCCCGTTGACGTAGGTGGTCAGCAGGGCGCCGTGCGGGTCGGTGCCGGGGTACAGCTCCTCCGTTCCGGGAAAGAGGAACCACGTCCGGTCGAACTCCGACTCCTCCAGGTGCGACCAGACCGCCGCCGGCGTCGTGTCGGGGCCACTGGGCGTACGGGGCGGATCGAGCTGCGGATCAGGCTCCGCATAGGCGGGCGGTGCTTCCTCGACATCCCCCCGGCCGCACGCGAGCAGGAGGGCGAGGAGCGGCAGGACCACCCAGATCTGCGGACGTCCCGCGGATGCGAAGGATCGGGAGCGGGGCGCGGCGCCCATCGGTGCAGCCGTCACGGATGCCTCCTGTCGGTAGCGAGCGTGGCCGGGCGGATCACCAGCCCGGCGCGAAGTGGAAGCCGAAGACGCCCCCGTGGTCGGGGCGCTGGAACGGGTAGGCCCAGAAGACCTCGAACACGAGCCGGCCGAGCAGGTTGAAGCGACTCGTCACGCCGGCGCTGAAGACCGGGATGCGCTCCAAGGAGCGAGCTGTGAGCTCGAACTCGGGAGATTCGTCCCCGGTCCAGGCCACCCCACCGTCCGCGAACGCCGCCAGCTCGACCGGAACGAAACCCCAGTCCAGGATCCCGAACGCCTCGGTGCCGTTGAGCGGCGCGCGCCACTCCACCGACGCCACGGCGATCCGGGTTCCCACGAGACGGTCCAGCTCGGGGCAGGACGCACTGCCCTGCGTGACCGTGCACTCCCGTCCATCGAACGAATCGACGGAGTAGCCGCGTACGAACGACTGCTGGCCCAGGAACAGGGGGCTCAGGCGGGTGTCGTCCGAGTCGCCGCCATAGCGCCCGTAGTGCAGCCCCCGGAAGGCGAGCGTGAACGGCGCCGCGAAGACGTACCGCCGCCAGTCGGCGAGGACGGTCGTGAAGTCGATGTCTCCCAGCTGCGTCTGGACCTCGAAGCGTGAGCGGCCGCCCCGCACGGGCGAGGTGAAACCGAAGAACGAATAGTCCTCCACGAATGCCAGGGAGGCGGTTGCCAGATGGATCGCGTCGGGTGCCGGCCGACCGAGCTCGAGTTGATCCACCACGACGTTGCCGGCGAGCACGGTGCGGCGGATCTCGCGGCCGAACCCATAGCGCGTGAAGCCGAGCTCGCCTTCGAAGCGGCGGGTCAGGCTCAGCGGGTATTCGGCGAAGAGCGCGCCTCGATTGACGAACGTGCGGTCGATGACCAGATCCACCACGCGCCCGCCGACGTCCGCCACCGTGGTGTCGCGGACCTGGCTGAAGCCACTGCGGAAGGGGATGCGCCCCCCCGTCACGCCCCAGTTCAGCCGGCGGCCCTGCCGCGCGTAGATGCCCTCGCCCCCGATGTCCTGCAGGTCGCCCTGGGCCGCCACCGCGAGGCCCAGCACTTCGTTGCCCAGCATGTCGCTGAAGAAGGCCGCAATGGAGCCGCCGAGCGTCGTGCCGAAGCGATCCACCCCGATGCCGGCTGTCGGCTGCGCGACGTAGTCGAGCCGGAGGTCGGAGTCGTAGTCGTGGGAGGGATAGTCCGGCGAGGGCGGCGGCAGGCCCACGGAGGGCGCGTGGAGGTACTCCGTCACCCATTGCGGCGCGGTGACCGACTCCACGGGAGGAAGGAGCCGCGCCATCGGGCGCGGCGCGCCCGCGAACGGGACGGTGGCCGCGACCCGGGCTCCCGCGATCTCCTCCCCGGCCCAGGTCGCCCCATCCGCGCCGTACCCGATGTAGTCGCCGCCTTCGAAGACCGTGAAGAAGACGCGCTCCGTCTCGCGCGCCACCGACAGGGCGGGCGCGTCGCCGGCGAGGCCCGAGATCCCGGTGCGCAGCCGTGTCATGCGCTCCACCCGTCCGCTCCCGAGCGTCATCCGGTAGAGATCGCGGAAGCCGTCCTGGTCGGACAGGAACCAGATGCGCTGTCCGTCCGGTCCGAAGCGCGGATTGGTGTGGTCGCCGCCCGGAAGCGGCCGGAAGACCCGGCGCTCGCCCGTGGCCACGTCCAGCAGGGCGAGGCCCAGCGGAGCGAACGAGAGCGCGGTGAGATCGCTCCCGTCGCCCGCGTCGGTGGCGTACAGGAGGCTGCGACCATCGGGCGACCAATCGGGGTGCAGCTCCGTCCAGGGGTCGTCGGTCAGGCGCTGGAGTGCCCCCGACTCCACGTCCAGGAGGAACAGGTCGGTCACACCGCCCTCGGAACCCGATACCGCGATCGAGGCACCGTCGGGCGACCAGGCGATGGAGTAGGCGGCTTCCGCGGTACCGAGCCCGTAGCTGCGCAGAAGCTCGCCCGTGGCGGCGTCGGCCACTGCGATCCGGTTGTCCCCGTCCGCGTAGGTCACGAAGGCGATGCGCTCGCCGTCCGGTGCCCACGTGCCCGACGACTGCGTGAACGCGAGCCCTTCCAGGTGCGGGTCCTGCGAGCCCATGCTCGAGACCCGCGCCTGGATCTCGCCGGTCGTGGCGTCGGCCACGTAGAGATCGAACGTGAACAGGTCGCGCTGGGACAGGAACATCACCCGGCTGCCGTCGGGGCTGAGCACGGGACCGAGATGGATGCGGCCTCCTTCTTCGCCCTCGTCGAGCACGGCCTGACCGAAGGCTTCGCCGCCGGACCGACCCTCGAGCAGCGGGGCGTACCAGGCGCGGGTATCTCGTTGCCACTCCACCGAGAGGGAGTCGAGCGGGCGTTGCACCGTGCGAGCCGCGGCCTCCAGGCCGCCCCGGGCCGCGGTCAGGAAGAAGGTGCGCAATGCCACGTCGCCGTAGCGGCCCGCGAACCAGGCCCAGAACGCGTGTCCGAACCGGTACGGGAAATACCGCTGCGGCTCGTTCGTGAGATCGTCGAGGGTCGGAAGCGTGTCCCGCACTACGGCGTCGCGGAGCCACATGGCGGTGTGGGGATGGGATCGCCCCAGGGAGAGGTATTCGGCCAGCCCTTCGATGGCCCACAACGGAAGCCGTCCGATCGCTACCGGTCCCGCTCCGTCCCGGCCGCGCCCGAGGTCGTACTGGAACACGTGCACCATCTCGTGACCAAGCACGTGGTCGGTCTCGGCGTACGAGCTCGTGAACGGCATGATCAGGCGGTTCTTGATGGACTCCGTCACGCCGCCCGTCGCCTCCGAGAGGAAGCCCGATACGGCATTCGTCTGCTGGAAGTCCGGTTTGTTCGCATACAGCAGGATCGGCTTGCGTTCGGTGAAGCCGTGCCCGAAGAAGCGCGACAGGCGCTCATACCAGCGCTCGGCCATGCGGGTGGCGTCGACCACCAGCCCCTCGCTCTCCCGCTCATAGACGTGCACGTCGAAGTGCGGCGTCTCCACGACGCGGAAGGCGAAGTCGTCGTACTGGACCTTGTTGCGGCCGAAGTACTGTGCAGGGACCGCGGACGGACACAGGAGAGCCGCCAGGAGGGCGACCAGGAGGATGCGGGCGCTGGACGGCATGACTCGCCCCCGACTCGAGAAGCGTCGACGGCCGAACAGCGCAAGAGGTGTTCCGGCGGGGCGGCTCGTGTCCGGCGCGGTGTCGTGGCTGCCCGCGGGAGATGCTGCGGGTCGAGTCCGTGCGGGGGCCTCCCCCCCCGAAACACGATGGCAGCTGCGACCGACGGGTGACCTGCACCGTCTTGTCGGCTCCTGCGCCGGGGGACAACTTCCGTCGCGCCTCGCCCATCCCCTGCCGCACCGGACGCCCATCCACGTGAGCTCGTCTTCGTCGTCCAATCCCACGCTCGAGGAGCTGGCCGCGCGCCTGGAGCGCATCGCCCGCTCCCTCGAGTCGGAGCCAATGGAGCTCGATGGCGCCATCGCCCTGTTCGAGGAAGCCGTGGGTCACCTGCGGCGCGCCGAGGAGATCCTCGCGGCGGCCGAGCTGCGGATCGACGAGCTGGTCGGCGAGGGCGAGCGCGCCCGTCTGGAGCCGTTCGAGGCGGAGGACGCGTGAAGGCCGCCGCGTTCGAGCTGCCGTCGTACCTGGAGGCCGGCGGCGCCCGGGTGGAGGCGGCGCTCGCCCGGGCGCTGGAGGCCGCGGCCCCCGACCTGGGCCGGCTGGCCCCGGCGGTGCACGACGGCGTCCTCTCCGGCGGCAAGCGCATCCGGCCCATCCTGGTGGCTGCGGCCTGGGAGGCCGTGCAGGGCGATCCGGCGCGGGCGCCCGACGCGGTGTACGATCTCGGCGCGGCGCTCGAGATGATCCACGCGTATTCGCTCATGCACGACGATCTGCCGTGCATGGACGACGCGCCGCTGCGGCGCGGGCGTCCCACCCCCCACATGGTGCACGGGGTGGAGGCGGCCACCCGGGCCGGGCTGCTCCTGATCCCGCTCGCGGCGCGGCAGGCCTGGACCGCCGCGCGGGCGCTGGGGCTGGCGGAGCGGGAGGCTGGCGCGGTGGTGGCCTGCCTCTGCCGGGCGGCGGGCGGCACCGGGATGGTGGCGGGGCAGGTCCTGGACCTCGAGGCCGAAGGGCGCCACCTGGACGAGGAGGCCCTGACGCACCTGCACGGCCGCAAGACGGGCGCGCTGCTGGCGGCCTCGCTGGAGCTGGGCGCGCGCGCCGCCGGGGCCGATCCCGCCCGGCGTGAGGCGCTGATCGCCTACGGCACCGCCATCGGGCTGGCCTTCCAGATCGCCGACGATATCCTGGATCGGACGCAATCGGCCGCCGCGCTCGGCAAGGAGCCGAGCGACGCGGACCTCGACAAGTCCACCTTCGTGGCGCTCCTGGGGCTCGACGGCGCCCGTGCCCGCGGAGCGGAGGTGGTCGATGCCGCGCGCGCCGGGCTCCGGGAGGCCGGGATCCACTCGGCTGCCCTCGACGGGCTCGCCGTCTATATATTGGGGCGAGAACGCTGACCGGCCGGTCCCCGCGGGGGAGCGGTCACCACGGGCCGGACGGTCCGCCCATCCACCCCGGAGTCGACAGCACGGTGTCCCTTCTCGATCGGGTCGCATCTCCCGCCGACGTCAAGCAGCTCTCCCGCGAGGAGCTCCACCAGCTGGTCAAGGACGTCCGGGACCGGCACATCGACGTGGTCTCCCGGCTGGGGGGCCATTTCGCGGCCAGCCTGGGGGTGGCGGAGCTGACCGTGGCCCTGCATCACGTGTTCGAACCGCCGCGCGACCAGATCGTGTGGGACACGGGGCACCAGGCCTACATCCACAAGATCCTGACCGGCCGGAACGAACAGCTCCCCACCATCCGCCAGAAGGACGGGTTGGCCCCCTTCTGCCGCCGGGACGAATCCGAGTACGACGCCTTCGGCGCCGGCCATGCGGCCACGTCCATCTCGGCGGCCTGGGGTATGGCCGTGGCCCGCGACGTCCTGGGGGAGCAGCTGGAGTCGATCGCCATCATCGGCGACGGCGCCATGACCTGTGGTCTGGCCTACGAGGCGCTCAACAACGCCGGCCACAGCGGGCGCGACTTCATCGTCATCCTCAACGACAACGACATGTCCATCGCGCCCAACGTGGGCGCCATGAACAAGTACCTCACCTCGATGATCACCAACCCGGTCTACAACCGGGTCAAGGACGAGGTGCGCGATCTGATCCACAAGGCGCCCACCAGCCTCGCGGACGTGGTGCGCGCCACCGTGGGCAAGTTCGAGGAGAGCGTCAAGCACTTCTTCGTGCCGGGCATGATCTTCGAGGAGCTGGGCTTCCGCTACATCGGCCCGGTGGACGGCCACGACCTGGACGCGCTCGTCGAGACGCTGGCGCGGGTCAAGGAGCTGAAGGGCCCCATCCTCGTGCACGTGCTCACGCAGAAGGGACGGGGCTACGCGCTGGCGGAGGAGAACCCGTTCAAGTGGCACGGCGCCTCGCCCTTCGACAAGATCACGGGGCAGGGCCTCAAGCGCAGCGGAGGTCTGCCGCGCTACCAGACGGTGTTCGGGAGGGGCCTGGTCGAGATCGGGCGGACCCACCCGCACGTGGTGGCCGTCACCGCCGCCATGCCGGATGGAACCAGCACGGATCAGTTCGCCGAGGCATTCCCCGACCGCTTCTTCGACGTGGGGATCGCGGAGGGGCATGCCGTGACCTTCGCGGCCGGCATGGCCACGCGCGGCGTCAAGCCGGTGGTGGCCATCTACAGCACGTTCCTCCAGCGTGCATACGACAACATCGTCCACGATGTCGCGCTGCAGGACCTGCCCGTGGTCTTCTGCATGGACCGCGCGGGCATCGCGGGCGAGGACGGCCCCACCCATCACGGCTGCTTCGACATCGGGTACATGCTGACCGTGCCCGGCATGACCGTCACGGCGCCGATGGACGGCGCCGAGATGCTGGCGCTGCTGCGTCTGGGCGTCGAGCACGACGGACCGTTCTCCATCCGCTGGCCGCGGGACGCGGTCCCGGAGGAGGTGCCGCCGCTCGCCGAGATCCCGCCGATCGGATACGGCCGCTGGGAGGTGGTGCGGGAGGGTCGGGACGTGGCCATCCTGGCGGTCGGTACCATGGTGCGCGTCGCAGACGAGGCCGCACGCCAGCTGCTCGCGCAGGGCATCCATGCCACCGTCGTCAACTGCCGCTTCCTGAAGCCGTTCGACGAAGAGGTCCTGGAGCGTGTGGTCCGGACGTGTCCGCTGGTCCTGACCGTCGAAGAAGGCACGGTGGTCAACGGCTTCGGCGCGCTGATGGCGCGTACGCTGGCCGAGCGTCAGCCTGGCGTGCGCATCGCCACCATGGGGCTTCCCGACCGCTTCATCATGCACGGCGGCCGTGGCGCGCTGCTCTCCGAGGTCGGTCTGGACGTGGACGGCATCCAGGAGCGGGTGCGGGCGCTGGTGGCCGAAGCCGGGAGCCGGTCGCGAGAGACCGCGTGAGCACGCCGCGCCGCTTCGCGCGGATCGGCCTGATCGGCAAGGACCATGAGCCGCGCCTGCCCGATCTGGTCGACCGCATCCGCTCGCTGTGTGACGCGCGCGACATCACCGTCTTCGCCGAGCCCGCACTGCACCGGCCCGGCGTCGAGGTCCTCCCGGCGGACGCGAGCGGCATCGACCTGATGGTGACGCTGGGCGGCGACGGCACCCTGCTCCGCGGGGCACGCCTGGTGGCCGGTCGGGACGTCCCCGTGCTCGGGATCAACCTGGGACGGCTGGGCTTCCTCACGGCCGCCCCCGCGCGGGACCTGGACGGCGCCTTTGCTGCGCTCTTCGACGGGCGTACCCAGATCGATCGGCGCGTGACCATGGACGCGCGCGTCAGCGGCACCACGGCCGGGCGCCACATGGCCCTGAACGACGTCGTGGTCCACACGACCGGTGTGGCGCGCGTCGTGCGACTCCACCTCTCCCTCGCCACGGGGGAGGAGATCGGCAGCTTCTCGGGAGACGGCGTCATCCTGTCGACGCCCACGGGCTCGACCGCCTACTCCCTCTCCGCGGGGGGACCGGTGGTGGTTCCCGGCGTCGAGTGCACGCTGGTCACGCCCATCTGTCCGCATATCCTGTCCGTGCGCCCGCTGGCCCTGCCGTCGGACGCAGAGGTCACGATCCGCGCCGCCGAGCCCACGAGCGAGCTCTGCCTCACCGTGGACGGACAGGTGGCCCAGAACCTGGAGCCGGACAGCGCGGTGCACGTCCGGCGCGGGAGCATCGGCATCGATCTGATGCGCCTCGAAGGCTACACGTTCTTCTCGACGCTGCGGGAGAAGCTGGGCTGGGCGCTGCCGAGCACGCACGGCTGAGCGGGCGCGGCCGCCGAAGGCAGCGCGCGGGACCAGGTCCTGGTGCGGCGTCACGACACCCGGTCGCCGACCCGCTCCGTCCCGTCCCTCCATTGAGCGCGCCCCGGGCGCCCCGGTAGATTCCTCCGCGATGCTCATCGAGCTCCGCATCCGCGATTACGCGGTCATCCACGACCTGCGTGCCGAATTCGGTCCCGGGCTGGTCGCGCTCACCGGCGAGACCGGAGCGGGGAAGTCCATCATCGTGGGGGCGCTCTCCCTGCTGCTGGGTGAGCGTGCCTCCAGCGACACCGTGCGGGTGGGCGCGGCTCGCGCCCGCATCGAAGCCGTGTTCGACGTGCGCCGGCTGCCCGACGTGCGCCGCCGCGCGGAGGAGCTGGGCGTGGACGACCCGGACGGTCTGCTCATCCTCCGCCGCGAGGTCGCGCGCGAGGGTCGCAGCCGGGCCTGGGTCAACGGCTCGCCCAGCACCGCCGGCCAGGTGGGGGAGCTGGGCCGTGCGCTCGTGGACCTGCACGGCCAGCACGAGCATCAGGCCCTGACGGGTCGCGACGCCCAGCGTGAGATCCTCGACGCCTTCGCGGGCGCGGGTAGCGTGGTGGGTGAGGTGGAGGATGCCTGGCGTGCGCGCGCTGCGCTGCGGGACGAGCGCGAGGAGCGGGCGGTCCGCCTGCGCGAGATCGAAGGGCGGCGGGACTTCCTGGAGTTCCAGCTCGAAGAGCTGGCGGGCGCAGCGGTGGAGGAGGGGGAGGACGAGCGCCTGCGCGCCGAGCTGGACCGCCTCGAGCACCTGGACGACCTGCTCCAGGGCAGCCACGGCCTGTCCGAGCTGCTGTACGCGGGCGAGGACTCCCTCTCGGACCGCCTGCGCGCCGCGCGGGACGAGCTGGCCAAGCTGGCGCGGATGGACGCGGAGCTGGGCGGGCACGGGACGTTGCTGGACGAGGCCTACCACCGCCTGGTGGAGGTCGGTCGGGCGCTTGCGAGCTATGCGTCGGGCACCGAAGCCGATCCCGGCCGGGTGGAGCAGCTCCGGGCCCGTCTGGACCTGCTCTACCGGCTCAAGCGCAAGTACGGTCCCGAGCTGTCCGACGTGCGCGCCACGCAGGCCCAGGTCGAGCGCGAGCTGGAGGAGCTGTCCGGCAGCTCCATCGAGTTGGGCGAGCTGGACCGGCGCCTCG
This sequence comes from Gemmatimonadota bacterium, assembly GCA_041390125.1. NCBI lineage: Bacteria > Pseudomonadati > Gemmatimonadota > Gemmatimonadota bacterium. The sequence continues at coordinate 220,773 of JAWKQN010000004.1, forward strand.
CCGAGGCCGAGCGGCGGTTGGCCAAGGCCGCCCGGGATCTGGGCGCGCGCCGCCGACAGGCCGCGGGCCGTCTGGCGGAGGAGGTGAGCGCGTTGCTCCCGGACCTCGGATTGAAGGGGGCCACGTTCGAGGTGCGCCTGGACCCGCTGCCCGAGCCCGGTCTGCACGGCGGCGAGCGGGTGGAGTTCCACGCGTCGCTGAACGCCGGCTTCGAGCCGCGTCCCCTCGCCCGCATCGCCAGCGGCGGGGAGCTCGCGCGCGTGATGCTCGCGCTCAAGACGGTGCTGGCGGAGGTGGACCGCGTGCCCACGCTGATCTTCGACGAAGTGGACGCCGGCATCGGCGGCGCCGTGGCCAACGCCGTGGGGGACACGCTGCTGCGCGTGGCCGGACGCCACCAGGTGTTCGTGGTCACGCACCTGCCGCAGATCGCGTCGCGCGCCGGCGAGCACCTGCGGGTGACCAAGCGCAGCGGCGCCAAGGCCACGCAGGCCTCGCTGGAGCGGTTGGACGGGGACGCCCGCGTGGAGGAGATCGCCCGGATGCTGGGCGGGGACGCGGAGTCGAGCGTGTCGCGCGAGCACGCCCGCGAGCTGCTGGCGGGGAAGGCGTAGGGCGGAGCGGCGGTCCGACCCTCCGGTGCGCGCCGCGCTCCGATCGGGCGGACGCGGCATCTTCACCTACCAGAGCGTCACGAACAGCCGCGCCGAGACCCGGAAGCGGGCGTCGCGCGGCACCATCCCGCCCTGACCCCCCAAGGGAAGCTGGTATTCGGCCGACACCGCCAGCGGCCACTGGTCGCGCGCCCGGCTGCGGGGAGACGGCCACAGCGTCGCCCCGATCCCCAGGTGCTGGACGGTCACCTCCGTCTCGCGGGAGAGCACCTCGAGGGGCGGGAGCACGGCGTCGGGCTCCGCGCCCGCCGGCAGGCTCCAGGCGTCGGCGCCCTTGCTGTAGTAGCGGTAGCGGAGCCCCAGCGAGAGCTCGGGCGCGATGCGGAGCTCCGGGGCCACCATCAGGTCCAGGTAGTCTCCCGGGTCCCACAGCAGGGTGCGCTGGGTGGCCAGCAGCCGGATCGGCTGCTCGGGTGGGCCCACGCGGGCGATGCGCTCGCCTTCCTGCTGGACGCCGTAGCGGGCCTCGAAACGGGTTCGGATGCGGGCACCCAGGTCCAAGCGCCCGAACACCATGGCCTCCAGGTCGTCCTGGCCGTCCCCGCTGCCCAGGTCCACGAAGTCGAAGGCCAGGTCGGGTTGCCCGGTGCCCAGGCGGTAGGTGGCGCCCACGCCCAGCAGCACCCCCACGCCGCCCCCACCCGCCCGGGCGAGCGAATCCGAGACGGACGGATCCCGGGCCGGAAGGCGCTCGAAGACCCGCAGGGCGGCCGAGACCTCCACGTCCCCCATCTCCCACAAGCTGAGCTGCGAGTCCACCGGGTCGGCGGTCACGCCGTAGGCGGGGTCCGTCACCAGGGTCTGGAGGTCCTCCACCTGTGCGGGCCCGGTCGCGAACGGCAGGGGCGTCACCCAGGTCTGGTCGATGAAGGCCGGGTCGCCCTCCTGGCGCAGCAGGTCCGCGACGGCGTCCACGCGGGATCCCAGACGACCGGCGGCGGAGGTGCCGGCGCGCACGAAGAACAGCCCCACCCAGGCGTCGGCCAGGTTCTCGGAGAGCATCGTGGCGGTGGAGACCGCTTCCTGTCCGCGCACGCAGGCCGGGTCCGCGGCCCCGAGCGTGGTGCAGCGCTCGTCCACGAGGGCGGCCACGTGGTCGATGACGGCGCCCAGCTCCGCCAACCAGGTCTGCACGGACGCGTCCGCGATGCCGGGGCTGCGTCCCAGGGTGGCATCCGTGGGGTCCAGGGCCCAGTCGACCTCGACCCGGCGGCGGACGAAGGGGACGCGTACGCCCACCGTGAGCCAATCGAACACCCCGACGGCCAGGCCCAGCGGGATCTCCGTGCGGTTGGCCTGCATGCGCGCGCGGGTGCTGCCCAGGTCCGCGACCAGGTCGGGATCGGCCAGGAGGTCGCGCAGGCTGCTCTGGATGTCTGCGAGCGGCGGGAGGAACGACGGGTCCACCTGCGGCAGGATGAAGTCCGCGGCCCAGGGCTCGAGCTCGTCGAAGGGCTCGGCCGTTCCGCCGTAGCGCTCGTTCCAGATCCGGATCTCGGGCAGCATCTCCAGGCGGACCTGGCCGCCGCGGAGCAGCGGGCTCTCGGGAGACTGCGCCGACGCCGAGCGAGGGGAGGGAAGGAGCGCGGCCAGCGCGGTCAGCCCCGCGACGGTGCACGCCTGCAGACGTCTCTGAAGGTCCGACACCGTGTCGCGGAGTCTCCACCCGGGAGGGGACGGTGGCGCCCCGTGCGCGCGCATGCGCCCGGGGCCTGGAAAGCGTGAAGATACCTGCATTTGCGGGGCTTCGGGAGGTTCCGGCCGGCTTGACACCTCGTACCCCGAACGTATAGCATTTCTTCCCGCCCCGGTCCGGGCGGACTTCCGCGGGAATAGCTCAGTTGGTAGAGCACCACCTTGCCAAGGTGGGGGTCGCCGGTTCGAGTCCGGTTTCCCGCTCTGACGGGGGAGTGGTGTCGGTCACCCGACCCGCTCCCCCGTCCTGTTTCCGGCGCCGTAGCCAAGTGGTAAGGCAGAGGTCTGCAAAACCTCCATTCGGCGGTTCGACTCCGCCCGGCGCCTCTCGTACGTGTGAAACGGCCACCCGCGCAGGGTTGCCGTTCGTGCATCCCGGCGGCGATCGACCCCGGGCATCGTGCGCCGGTGGAGGTCGATCGGGATCCGCTCGCCTCGTCCCCGGTCCGCCCGCCTCGTCCCCGGTCCGCCCGCCTCGTCTCCGGGCCGCTCGCCTCGTCCCCGGTCCGCTCGCCTCCACCCCGGTCCGCCGGCCCCGTCCCATCCACGCATCCGCCCGCCCCCCCGTTCCCGCGGGAACGTCCGGGCACCGACCTCGCCGCCACAGGTCGCGGCCCGCGCCCCGGGTTCGAGCCACAGGCGCTCCCGATGGCGGCATGCCTCCTGCCTCGCTCCCGTCCCGAACGGGGGCGGATCCGAGGACCAGGGGATCCGGTCCCGCTGGAATCTCCAATGCTCCTCCCTGGAGGCGATCGGATGCGGATGCCACGGCGGCTCTGGGCTCACGGGGCAGCACTCGTCGTTCTCTTGCTCGTCTTCGAGGACGCGAGCGCACAGGTAGCGCCCGAAGATCCCGCCGCGGCCGTGGCGCGGTGGGCAGACGGGAGAGGACTCGTCGAGCCGGCCCAGGCCATGGCGGAGTGTCCCGCGTCGAGCTCCTGGCATGGTCAGCTCCTGGACGGGCTGGTGGAGCTCGACCTGGACGAGCAGCGCATCCTGGAACTGGCGTCCGTCTGGTCCGGCGCCGCCCAGGACTGCCACCGACCGCTTCTCGAGCCGTGGCTGCAGCGCGTGATGACTAGCGGCCTGGAGCTCCAGCGAGTCACGTATCTGATGTTGGGACGGCTGGCGTCGCGGATCGGGACGCGAGGTGCGCGTCTCGCGCTCGAGGCCGAGGCGCTCGCTGCCGGTCGCAAGGCCGAGCAACGGGGGTTCGCGCAGCTCGCCCTGCACGCGTACTCGGACGCAAGTGCACAGATCGACCTCTATGCGATCGCTCTGGAGCGCGGGGTGATCATCGGGATGTACGCGGAGCGGGCGAGGGCTGACCTGATCGGGGGTGAGTCGCGCGACGCCTTCTCGTTGCGTCTGTTTCCGATCGCTGCCCGGCGGTTGGGTGATGTCGAAGGGTCCGCCGCCTTCCGCTCGATCGTGCGCGAGGCCACCGTCATGACCGCGGGCCGAGGGTTGGCCTCGAGCACCCGGGAGGCCATGCTCGAGGTGCTGGCGGAGGTTGTGCGCGAAACCGCCGATCCGGCCGCGACAGCCCCTCTGATCGAAGCTGCGCTGCTGCTTCGGCGGACGCTCCAGCCCTGAGCGCCCGTGCAGCGGCGCGGGGGCAATGGCCCGGTCGGCCCGCCTCGTCCCATCCACGCATCCGCCCGCCCCCGCGTTCCCGCGGGAACCCCAGGCACACTCGACGATCTGCGGAGGGCCATCGAATGCGCATGAAGACGATCGGAATCGCGTTCGCGCTCTGGGCACAGTCGGCACCCGCCAAGGGGCAGGAGGTCACCCGGGAACCGGTGTGGCCCGATGCTGAAGAGTTGGTGGAGCGTTTCGTCGAAGGCCATCGCGATGCACGGATGGCTCCTGCCTGGGCTATTTCGGCGTGCCCGGACAGCCCTTGGCATCGAGAGCTCTTGGAGCGCCTGCTCAACGTACAGGATCGGAATGCCGTCGCGAGAATGGCTGCGGACTGGGCTGGAGGGGCGGTCTCATGCCTTTCCGCGATGTTGGTTCCCTGGTACGAGGAGAGGCTTCGCTCGGCGGATACGCCCGAGCTTGCCGACCTGTTGGCGCGTGGCTACGTGCAGCATGACGTGCTGCCGGAGGCAGCAGCGCTTCGAGCGGCGGGTCTACAGGGCGGAGCCCCAGCGGCGGTGCGGAGCGAGTTGCTCCAGCGGCTCCACTTTCGTCTCCCTGGTGCGGATCAGGTGGACCTCTACCTCGCGGCGATGGCCAGCGGTGGAATGCCTCATGGATACGCGGGATACGCCCGACTCGTGCTCCTCGGTGGCGACCACCGGGACGCGTTCGTGCGCGCCGTCACGCCTGCGGCTCTGGCAGATCTCAGCCGGCCGGAGGCAGAGGCCACGCTCTGGGCGGTGATCCAGGAGTTGGAGTACTGGTCAGAGGCCGACGACCGCGGCCTGAGCCTCTCGACCAGGCGAGCTGCGGTGCGAGAGCTTTCGTCAGCAGCGGACGCCGGGCGGCTGCGCCCCGAGATGGCCGCCGCGGTTGGCAAGCTCCGGCCAATCGGATAGCCCAAGCCTCGTCAGGACAAGCCCGGGCCGATGGAACGGCCGCGCCGTCGCAAGCAGAACGTCTGATTCGCGGACCTGAGAGGGCCATTCGGCGGTTCGACTCCGCCCGCCTCGTCCCATCCACGCATCCGCCCGCCCCCACGTTCCCGCGGGAACGTCCGGGCACGTGTCCCGCTCCGCAGGCGTGGAATGTCCGCTCCGCAGGCGCGGAATGTTCCCGCTCCGCAGGCGCGGAAATGTTCCGCTCCGCAGGCGTGGAATGTCCGCTCCGCACGCGTGGGATGTCCCTCCCGCTGGACAACGTGCGCCCGATCGGCGCGTGATCCCGTCGGAACGGCTCCTGCACAGGGTAAGCGGGAGCCGCCCCCCGTTCCGACCCCGCCCCATCGGAGGAAGAGCCGTGAATCCCGGATCGTCCCTGTCCACCGTCTCGGCCGTGGCCGGGCTGCTCCTGTCCGCCTGCGCCTCCTCCGCCCCTCCCCGAGCGGAGGTGCAGGACACGGGCGTGGGCACAGCCGCCCTCTGCCAGGTCCGGGTGCGCAATGCGAGCGACTACGTGCTCGACACCTCCTACTCCAGCGGCGTGCGCGGGTCGCTAGGCGATCTGCAGCCGAACCAGTCCGTGGAGTTCGCCGTGCCCTGCGACCAGGGACGGGTGCTGGTGACGGGCATGGCGGGCGGGCGGGTGAGCCTGGACCGGGGGCGTCCGTGGACGCGCGAGGCGGCGGTCCTGGTGCCCGGCGAGGTCGCCGAGGTGGTGCTGCGCGGGACGGGCGGGGAGGCCTGACGCGAGCAGGACGATCCCGCCGCGAGCAGGACGATCCCGCCGCGAGCAGGACGATCCCGCCCGACGGAACCCGTTCGACTCTCGGACGGAGGACCCCCGGGCGTGCGCCCCACAGCGTAGAGCGGGACCGGCCCCGACCCGCTCCGATCCGCGACCGGTCGATCGGCAGCCACCCGCTCGGCCGCACCCCTCCTGCCGCGCTGTCGCCCGCGCTATCGTTCCTGCTGGTCCTCCGTCCCCCGGGGCCTCACCCCCAGCTTCCCGGGAGCTTTCCATGAACGACGACACCTCCGAGGTGGACGCCGCGGTGGCGCGGGTCGACGCGTGGCTCGCGCGCTGGGCCGCCCGTCACTTCCCTGGCGCCTCCACCCAGTATCACGGGCACGGGGTCGACTCCGACGAGCACACCTGGTCCGTCATCGAGAACGACACGGCTCGGGCCTGGCTCACGATCGAGGACGCGACCCTCCTCGATGACGAAGCCCTCGGTCCCATCCTCGACAAGCTGGACGTGGACGAGCTCCCCCGTCAGCTGCGCGAGACTCCTGTGATCCGCATCGAGATCGGGGAAGAAGGCCTGCGGGTGGAGTAGGCGCCTCCGGGTGAACGAGGCGGTGCTCCCGAGGCACAGCACGGCCGCCGCCGCCCTCGAGTGAGGCGGCACCACCACACCCCGCGGCCCGGGGCGCAGGACGCGAAGCGCGTTTCAACAACCCGCGCCGCCGCTCCGATACTCCTCGCAGGTGGACCGCCCTCCCAAGAGGCGCGTCCCTCCACGACCACCAGCGAGCGGGATCCGTCATGGCCGTCATTTCCGTCGATCGCGCCGACCTCGGGATGGTGCTGGCCGCACCGGTCACCGACCGTCGGGGACGCCTCCTCATTCCGGCCGGAAAGGAGCTCGACGAGAAGTTCCTGAAGGCGCTCCGCATGTGGGGCGTGACGCAGATCGAGGTCGAGGGCGAAGCCGAGGACCCGGTCGACCCCTTCGCGGATCTCCCGCCCGAGGTGATGGAGCAGGTACAGGCCGAGGTCCAGGCCCGCTTCGCGCGCAACAACCTGCAGCATCCCCTGATCGCGGGGCTCTACCAGCGCGCGGTCCTGAAGCGCGCCGAAGCCCTGTCCCAGACCCCTTCGGAACATCAGCCCGAGGAGGCATCCGCTCATGCCTCTTGATGCGCGCGAACTGCTCAAGAACGCGACCAATCTGTCGTCGCCGCCCATCATCTACCAGCGCCTGGTGGCCGTCATCAATCATCCGCGCAGCGGTGCGGCCGACGTGGCCCGCGTCCTGTCGGAGGATACGGGCCTGACCGCCCGTCTCCTGCGTCTCGTGAACAGCGCGCTGTTCTCGTTCCCGCAGCGCATCGGCACGGTGACGCACGCCGTCCGCGTGGTGGGGACGGCGCAGGTACGCGACCTGGCCCTGGCCACCTCGATCATGTCGGCGTTCAAGAATCTGCCGGCGGATCTTGTGGACATGGATTCCTTCTGGCGGCACAGCCTGGCCTGCGGCATCGCTGCGCGGGTCCTGGCGAGCCACCGTCGCGAGTTCAACGTCGAGCGCTTCTTTGTCGCCGGCATGCTCCACGACCTGGGCCGCCTGGTGATCTTCCAGGAGAAGGGTGCCGAGGCGCGCGACACGATCGAGCGGGCCGAGGCATCGGGGGAGACCCTCCACGCGGTCGAGCGCGAGGTCCTGGGCTTCGACCACGCACAGGTCGGGGGCGCGCTCATGGCGCAGTGGAACTTCCCGGGTGCGTTCCAGGAGGCGGTGTCCTTCCATCATCGCCCGGCGCAGGCGGGTCGCTTCCCGGTCGAGACGGCGGTCGTACACGTCGCGGACCTGATCGCCAACGGCCTGAGCCTGGGCTCGTCCGGGACGCACGACGTGCCGCAGCTCGACGCGGCCGCGTGGGAGACCATCGGCGTCGACGCCGGACTCATCCCGACCATCCTGGAGGAGGTCGAGCGCCAGTTCACCGACGCCGCCCACATCCAGCTCGGAATGGCCGCATGATCCAGCCGGCCGGCGGGACCCAGCTGGGCCTGCCCTCGGCGTCCGAACGGACGGCGAGGGAGCAGGCGTGGCTGTCCGACGCGCTCGACGCCGTCGTGGAGCTCAGTCGGTCGTTGGCCGGGGATGCCCGCAGCGACTACTCGCCCATCGACGTGTTCGCGGCCACGAAGCCGGTGCTCCGGCGGCTGGCGGAGTTCCAGACCGTGGCCTTCCTGAGCCTCGACCCCGACGGCGTCAGCTTCGAGATCGAGGACGTCGATCCCGGCCCGGCCGCCGAGCTGATCCGGCGCGAGCTCGACCATCTGGTCGGCGACGGCACGTTCGCCTGGTCGCTCTACCAGAACCGCCCGATCCTCGTGCCCGGTCACTTCGTGGGGCCCTGGGTGCTCCTGCACGTCCTGGCCACGCCCACGCGCGTGCTCGGGATGTTCTTCGGTGCGCTGCCCAGCCACGCCTCGTTCGTGCCCGACGCGGCCCAGAAGATCCTCTCGGTGGTCCTCTTCAACGCCGCGTCGGTGATGGAGAGCGGCCAGCTCTACCGTGAGCTGCGCCGGCACACGCAGAACCTCGAGGTGCTGGTCGAGGAGCGGACGCAGGAGCTTCGCAACTCCCAGGAGGCGGCGCTTGCGGCCTCCAAGGCCAAGAGCGAGTTCCTGGCGAACATGAGCCACGAGATCCGGACCCCCATCAACGGCATCGTGGGCATGAACTCGCTCATGCTGGCGGGTGATCTCGACGGTGAACAGCGCGAGCAGGCCGAGACCATCCAGCGCTCGGCGGACAACCTGCTCACGATCATCAACGACATCCTGGACTTCTCCAAGATCGAAGCGGGGCGCCTCACGCTGGAGGACGTCGCGTACGATCTCCACCAGACGGTCGAGGACGTCGTGGAGTTGCTGGCGCCGCGCGCGTACGAGAAGGGGCTGGAGCTGATCCTGCGCTACGCTCCGGATGCGCCGCGCGGTGTGTACGGCGACCCGGGACGGGTGCGGCAGGTCCTCGTGAACCTGGTCGGCAACGCGATCAAGTTCACGTCCGAAGGTCATGTGCTCGTCGACGTGTCGTGGAGCGGCAGCGAGGCCGGCGCAGGGCGCTTCCGGATGGCCGTCGAGGACACGGGCATCGGGATCGCCGAAGACAAGCTCCTCCACATGTTCGAGAAGTTCACGCAGGCGGACTCGTCGACCACCCGCAACTACGGCGGCACGGGGCTCGGCCTGTCGATCAGCCGCGAGCTGACGTCCCTGATGGGCGGCGAGCTGAGCGTGGAGAGCCGGCTCGGGTCGGGTTCGACCTTCTGGGCGTCTCTCCCGGCCCGCCTCGCCAACGAGATCGATCCGGCCCCGCGTCTGGGCGTGCCGCGGACGGCCTTCCTGGTCACGCCGTGCTTTCCGCTGCGCGAGACGCTGCGGGAGCGGCTCCAGGCGATGGGCGCGCACGTCGTGGCGACCGACAGCGCCTCGGCATTGCGCGAGCGTCTGGCGCTCGAGCACGGCCGACGGTTCGACATCGGGCTCGTCGACTACCGTCTCGGCGACGAAGAGCTCCGCCGCATCGCGGCGTGGGCGCGGACCGCGCCGGCGACGCTCGGGTCGGTGCTGCACCTGATGGCGCCCATGATGTTGCGCGACGAGGCGACCCTGCAGCTCGGGGAAGGCTACGAGCGCGTGTTCGCCAAGCCGTTGCGGGAGCGCAGGCTCTTCGACCTGCTCGCGGCCGAGCCGCGCGCCGTCCAGGGTCCGCGGCCGAGCTCGGAAGCCACCCATGCGGAGATCGCGCCCGCCCACGTGCTGTTGGTCGAGGACGAGCCGGTCAACCAGAAGGTCGCCTCCAGCATGCTTCGCCGCCTGGGTCATCACGTCGACATCGTGGGCAACGGCGAGCAGGCCGTGGAGCGGCTGCTGTCGCGGGAGGGCGGCCACTACGACGTGGTCTTCATGGACTGCCAGATGCCGGTGCTGGACGGATACGAGGCCACGCGCCGGATCCGCCACGCCGAGCAGGGAGGCAACCGACCGCATCAGGTCATCGTGGCGCTCACCGCGAGCGCGCTGGAGAGCGACCGGGAGAAGTGCGTCGCAGCCGGGATGGACGACTTCCTGGCCAAACCCATCCGGCTGGAGGACATCGGCCGGGCGCTGGCGCGCTGGGTCGGTAGCGCTCCCGAGCCGTGGGAGGCCCCCCACACGGCCGAGACCCGTCCGGTGAAGGATGCCTTCGATCGCGACAGCGCCTTCGCCACGGTCGGTGAGGACGAAGAGCTCCTCTGGACGATCGTCGATCTGTTCCTCGAGGGGTGGGAGGAGCTGGAGGATCGGCTCGACCAGGCCCTGGCGGACGCCGACGCCGACGAGCTCAAGGCCGTGGCCCATCGCCTCCGGGGCAGCGCTGCCAACGTGGGCGCCCGGGCGGTGCACCGGGTGGCGGGTGAGCTGGAGCCGCGCTTCGCCAAGGGTGACCTGACCGTGGCGGTGCAGGGGGTGGCCCAGCTCAAGCAGGCCATGTCGGACTTCCGCGAAGCCACGCACCTCATGCGGCCGGCGGGGATCTAGCCCGCCTCGCGCTCGCGGCAGGTGCAGGAAGGCGGCGGCCTGGCCGCTGGCACCGAACTTGTCCCGCAGCCCGGCGTCGGTGTCGTCGGCGTGAAAGGCGGGTCGGTTGCCGGATCACAGGGAGAGGGGGGCGCGCCCCGGAGCCATGCGGCTTCCGGGCGTTCGGCGTCGTGCGGCAGGCGGGCGGGGTGCCGTCCCCGCGCGGTGCGGACCATGGCGGCCCCGCCACGCTTCTGCGGCGGGCGTGCTGCTGTTCGCTTTCGCGGGTGCGGGCTGCGACACTCCGCTTCCGGCACCGCTCACCCGTGCCGACTCCCTCACCCTCGAGGCGCTGATTGCGTCCGACACCGCGGCCGTCGGGTCGGAGCTGATCCTCGAGGCGCACGCGTGGGCGGGCACCGACCCGGTGGCCGGGACGCCCGTCGTGTTCCGGATCCTCGAAGGCGGGGGCCGCCTCACCGGATCCGTCGTCCATACCGAAGCCGATGGTCGCGCGCGCACGCGGTGGGAGCTCGGCACCGTGCCGGGCCCGGCGCGGGTGGAGGCCAGCGTCCCGGTGGCCCGGGCCGAGCGAGCGGTCCTCCTGGTGGCGGGCCCCGCCGTCCACCTGGCCCGCGATTCTGCGGCCGCGCTGCCCACCGCTGCGGTCGGAACCAGCCTGGACGACCCGGTTCGGGTGCGGGTGCTCGACGCCTTCGGCAACGGCGCCCCCGGGGTGCGACTGGTCGGGGGTGCCGTCGACGTCGGTCCCACCGACACGGTCTGGAGCGACGGGAACGGAGTGGCCGCCTTCACCTGGACCCTGGGGCCGCGCGCGGGGGTCCAGCGCTACCGTGTGGTCCTGCCGGGCCGGGACTCGGTCGAGGCGCACGCGCTCGGGCTGCCCGGATCCGCGCACGCCGTGGCGGTCGAGGCGGGAGACGGGCAGAGCGGGGAGGTAGGCGTGCCGCTTCCGACGCCGCTCGTCGTGCAGGTGCGCGACCGTTTCGGCAACGCCGTCCCCGGCGTCCCCGTGAGCTTCCAGGACTCGGCCCTGGCCGCCCCGATCCTGGAGGCCACGACCGACAGCGTCGGCCGGGCCGGGGTGGTCTGGACGCCCGGCCATCGAGCCGGCCCGCAGACGGTGTGGGGCTTCGCGACCGGCACCGATACCGCCCGGATCGCGCTGACCGGTCGGCCGGGCGCTCCGGTGGGGCTGGGGGTGGTGGCGGGACAGGGACAGGTGGGGGCGGCCGGCGCCGTGTTGCCCGTCGAGCCCAGGGTCCGCGCGGTGGATGTCTGGAGCAACGCGGTGCCCGGCGTGCGCGTGGACTTCACCGTGGCCGAGGGCGGCGGCTCCCTCAGCCGCGAGAGCGCGATCACCGACGCCTCCGGGGACGCCGGCGCCGGCGCCTGGACCCTGGGCCCGCCGGGGGTGCAGCGGCTGCGCGCCACGCTGGTGGGCGTCCCCGCGGCGGTGGAGATCACGGCGACGGCCGAGGCGCCCGGTGGCGCGGGCTTCGCGCTCGAGGTCTGGACGCTCGGCGTCTGGAGCGTGGCCGACGCGGCCCTGCTCGACCAGGCGCGAGCCGCCTGGCAGGCGGCGCTCACCCAGGACCTTTCGGACGTCTCCTTCGCGGGCGCCGCGGCCCTCCCCGCGGGCGCCTGCGGCGTGTCCCATCCGGTTGTGTCCCACCGCGTCGACGACCTGCTCGTGCTGGTGGACATCGGCGCGCTCGACGGTCCGGGCGGTGCAGCCGCCCGCTCGGGGGTCTGCCGGATCCGGTCCGGGACGCTGCTGCCGGTCGTCTCCACCGTGCGCATCGACGCCTCCGACCTCGCCGCCGTACGCGCGGCCGGGCTCCTCGGCGATCTTCTCCGCCACGAGATCGGCCACGCCCTGGGACTCGGGGTGTTCTGGCCCGCGGCCAACCTGCTGACCGGGGCGGGAGGCCCCGATCCGCTCTATCGCGGAACGCAGGGCACCGCGGCCTGGGCGCTGCTCGGCGGCAGCGGCTCCCCACCGGTCGAGAACACCGGGGGCGCGGGGGTTCGCGACGTCCACTGGCGGGAATCCGTCCTGGTGCGCGAGCTGATGACACCCGTGCTGACGCCGGGACCCAACCCCCTGAGCCTGCTGTCGCTGGGGGCGCTCCAGGACCTGGGCTACGGGGTCGACGCCTCGGCGGCCGAGCCCTACGCACCGGCACCCGGTCTCCCGGCCGTCCCCGGCGCACCGGGATTCCGCGACGAGGTGTGGCTCGGGGCGCCGGTGTCCGTGGACGCCTCGGGCCGGCCGCAGGGCGGCGTCCCCGGGGGTTGATGGGCACGACCTGTCACGATCGGCACGCGGGTGCGTAGGTCCCTGACGTGCGCCGGGGCAGCGCGGGGGTGCCGTGGCGCGGGGACGCCCGTAGACTGAGGGCACGTCACCCCGAACCCGGAGGTCCGAAGATGTCCCGATTCCGTGGAGCCGCGTGGGTCCTGGGCCTCGCGTTGCTCGGTCTCGCCTGCGCGAGCGGTGGAGGCGGTGGGTCCAGCCGCAATCCCAACGTGATCCGTCCGGAGGAGCTGGCCGAGATCCCGAACGGCAGCGCGTTCGAGGCGGTGCAGCGGCTTCGGCCGCGCTGGCTGCGCACGCGGGGGATGTCGAGCCCGAGCGCCGGCGCCGACTTTGCCCAGGTCTTCATCGACAACGCGCCGTCGGGCGGACCCGACGCGTTGCAGCGCATCGTGGTTCAGGACATCGACTCGCTCGTGTTCATGAGCGCGAGCGACGCCACCACGCGCTACGGCACCGGCTTCACGGGCGGGCTGATCAAGGTCTTCACGAAGGGCGGCCGCTGACGCGACTCGCGTCCAGCCGCCGGTAGGCCGCGACCGACTCCGGGTGTGGGTCGTCGCGCCCGTTGGGCTCGCCGCTCTCCAGGTTCCGGTTCTCGAGGGACTCGAGGCCGGTGTCGATGAGCACCCGCATGCGGTCGGGGAACCGCGCCGCTTCCTCGGTCGCCTCGGTGACCAGCCAGGCGGGCGGACGGCGCGGGGCGAGGAACCCCCGCAGGGCGCTCCCCGTTCGCGTGAACTGGCGCGCCAGACCCACCAACCCACGCACGGCCAGCTGGGGTCGCCCGCGGGAGAGCCCCCGGGCGCGGTCGAGCACCTGGAGGGCCCAGGGCCAGCGTGCCGTGCGCACCGTCGCGGTGCGGTGGCTCTCCAGGACGATCCGCTCCTCGAGCGGGATCCCGTAGGCGCGCCGGAAGGCGTCGGTGAGAAAGCCCACCGTGCGTGCGTCGAACAGAGGTCGGGTGGGCGGGCGCGGGATGTCGGGGTCCGCGCGGAGCGTGAGGATGTCCAGGCCCACTTCCACGCTCACGTGGGTCTCCACATCCTCGAGCGCGTTCAGGCGTACAGAGGGATCCCCCCGCACCACCTCGCCGCAGGCGTGGCCCACACGCGGATGCAGGACCACATCCCCGACCAGGTGCGCCGCCCAGCCCCACGCATACGCCGCTTCGCGCTCGTCACGGGCGCCGCGGGCCAGCTCCCGTAGCAGCCCTGCCGGCTCCACATAGTGGGCCAGCACCGAGAGGAACCGGTCGGTGCCCGGAACGAACCCCAGATCGGGCCCCATGCTGCCGTGCAGGAAGGCGTCGACCGTGTGGGGAGCGATCCGGAAGGGGGCCGTGGAGGGAGCGGATTCCCACTCGCGCAGGGCGCGCCCGGCGAGCGCGAGATGGATGGTGGCGCACGGCATGATGATCGAATCGAAGCGTGGAGCGGGAGCGGAGGTGGACGCGACTAGCGGCGATTGCGCCGTCCGAGCGGCTGGGAGCGACGGTGTCGGAGTCGTGAGGCTTCGCGACGCTGCGAGGAGACACGCTCGATCATGAGCGCCTGCGAGCTCTTCGCTTCCAGGTCCTCCATCGGGGCCCGCAGCACGTAGCTGCCGTCCGACTGCATCTCCCACCCGCCACGCCGGTCCGCGAGCTGCGTGTCCAGCACGAAACGCAGTTGCGCGCGCAGATCCGCATCCTCCACCGGGGCCAGGACCTCGACCCGGCCCTGGAGGTTGCGCGTCATACAGTCGGCGGAGCCGATGTAGTACTCCTCGTCCCCCCCGTTGCGGAACCAGTAGACGCGGCCGTGCTCGAGGAAGCGTCCGATGATGCTGACGACCCGGATGGTCTCGCTCAACCCCGGCACGTGGGGCCGGAGCCGACACGTATCGCGCACGATGAGATCGATGGGCACGCCGGCCATCGAGGCGCGGTAGAGCGCGCGGACGATGTCGGGGTCCTCGAGCGCGTTCATCTTCATCTGGATGCCGGCCGGCCGACCCGCACCGTGCACGTCGATCTCGCGGTCGATCTTCTCGAGGAGCGCGGCCTTGAGGATCTTGGGCGCCGGCAGCAGCCGTCGGAAGCGCCGCTTGGGCTTGAAGCCGGTCGTCAGGTAGTTGAAGAGCTCGGTCAGATCCTGACCGATGCGGCGGCTGGCGGTGAGCAGACCGAAGTCCGTGTAGCGACGGGCCGTGCCGGCGTGGTAGTTCCCGGTGCCGATGTGCGCGTAGCGGCGGATCCCGTCGGGATCCTGCCGGACCACGAGGATCACCTTGCAGTGCGTCTTCAGGCCGACCACGCCGTACGTGACATGGATCCCCACTTCTTCGAGACGGTTGGCCCAGCGGATGTTCGCGGCCTCGTCGAAGCTGGCCTTGATCTCCACGGCCACCGCGACCTGCTTGCCGTTGCGGGCGGCCTCGATGAGGTGGTCCACCGCCTTGGAGTCCTCCGACGTGCGGTAGAGCGTCATCTTGATGGCCCGCACCTCGGGGTCGCGGCTCGCCTCGCTCAGGAAGCGCTCCACGGACGTGGCGTAGGACTGGTACGGGTGCTGGAGCAGGATGGGCCCGGCCTCCCGGATGCTCTTGAAGATCGAGCGGTCCGGCTTGAGGGCGGGATGGTCCGTCGGATGGTGCGCCGGCTCGCGCAGGTCGGGGAGATCGAGGTCTGCGATCTCCATGAGGTCACGCAGTCCCTGCAGCCCACCGATCTCGAACACCTCCGACGGCCGGAGCCCCAGCTCGTGTGTCAGCAGGCGCAGGTGCGCGGGCTCGATGCTGCGGCTGACCTGGAGGCGCACGACCGGCGCGAACTTGCGATCGCGCAGCTCCGATTCGATCAGCTCCATCAGGTCCTCGGCGCTCTCCTCCTCCCGCTCGGTGTTCGCGTTGCGCGTGACGCGGAAGATGGAGCAGGAGTCGACCGACATGCCCGGGAAGAGCACGTCCAGGTTGTCGATCAACACCTGTTCGATGGGGACGAAATCGAGCGTGCCCTCCAGGCGCAGGAAGCGCGGCGTCCCCGCGCCCACCGGGACCTTCACGCGAGCCAGCGAGACCTCCTCGTTCGACGGGTCGCGCAGGCTCAGGACCAGGTTGAGCGAGAGATTGGAGATGAAGGGGAACGGGTGCGCGGGGTCGGTGGCCTGCGGCGTGACCAGCGGGTGGATGTGCGTCAGGTAGTAGCGGCGGAGCGCCTTGCGTCGCTCCTCCGGCAGTTGCGAGGGTCGCAGGAAGCGGATCCCCTTCTCGAGCAGGAGCGCCTCGAGGTCGCGAACGATGGTGCGGAGACGGGCGTCGAGCAGGCGGATCAGCGCGAAGCACTGGTGGATCTGCTCCTCCGGCGTGCGACCGTCCACCGTGCGCTCGCTCACGCCGGCGCCCAACTGCTGCTTGAGACCGCCGATCCGCTTCATGACGAAGTCGTCGATGTTGGATCCGACGATGGCGGCGAAGCGGATGCGCTCGAGCAGCGGATTGCGGGGATCCTCCGCCTCGTTCACGACGCGGAAGTAGAAGTTGAGGAGCGTGAGCTCGCGATTCAGGTAGAGCGAGGCCGCGGAGAGATCGGGCGGGACCTGGGCGTCGACCGACGAATCCAGCTCGGCCGGCGTGGTGGGCAGGGACGCTCCCGGGCTGGGCGGGACCAGGCGCAGCCGACCCTCGGGCGCCTCGGGGGCCGGTACGGCCTCGGCGTCGGTCCGGGGAAGGGGAAGGTCACTGCTCATGGGCGTTGCTCCTCGCCTGCGCGGGCGCTCCGGACAGGACCCGGGCGGCGGTCGGGCCGTGGGTCGAAGCCTGCTGTCCGGGAGCCGGTCAGCAACCCCCGTACCCGCGGGCGGCCGGATGCGGTCCGGCCGCCACCGGGGGCGTCAATGCAGCGGATCCGTGACCAGGGGCTCGGACCAGTTGGGATTGGGCATGAGCGCGTGGAGCGCCTGGCAGATCCCGAGCACGTAGCTCTCCATCTGCCACTGGTGCAACTCGGACGTACGGACCGTCCCCGCGACTGCGTTGACCAGAGGGCCGGCCAACGCCTTGCCCACGAACCGGCCGACGTACGGGCGCGTGGGCGGGGTCTTGCCCGCCAGGCGTGCTCGCAGCTCGGCGTCGCGGTGCAGCCGCTCGCAGGTCTTCAGCACCATGGCGGTCGCGAGCGGGGGCAGATTGGTGTAGTGCCAGAACACCTCCCGCAGCGCGCCCTCGAACTCCACGACCCCGCCCGCCTCGGGAGCCGCTTCCGCGGTCTTCCGGATCTGGGGGTCGGTGGGCCAGGGCTGGCCGCGCCCGGTGGCCAGCCACTCCAGGCTGGCTCCGAACCGCTCCGCGACCCGGACCAGGTAGTCGACCGGGGGGTCGCGGTCCGTGTGGTAGTTGCGGACGGCCTCGTAGCTGACCCGGAACCGTCCGTCCTCGGTGATCTCGCGCCAGAAGTCGCGGAGGGTGCGACGACCCGTCCGCAGGCGGACCTCTTCGAGCCTGCGCGACACCCCGCCAGGGGGCGCGCCGGCCGTCGCCCGGGGGGGGCTGGGGGCCTGGGCGTACACGGGGGACTCCTTCCCGACCGAAAGGCGGGTCCCCCCGCCTCCGACGTTGGATGTTTACGGGACTCACGAAACGTTTACGGGACGCCGGAACCATCCGCAAGGACCGCACCGCAGCCGTTACTCCGCCTTGACATCCGTCCTTGACGCCGTGACGCGCTTGCCTCCGGGGGACCGGCAGCAGAGACTGCCGCCGTGCCGGATGCATCCCCTCGTGCCGGAGATCCCGTGGGCCACGTGCCGTACGATCCTTCCGTCGAGGGCGCCCCCGCCTGGGCGGCCGCGCTCGGCCGGCTCGGATGGGCAGGGTCGCCCTCCGACCACATCCTGCGGCTCCACGCGCTGGATCCGCCCAGCCTGGAGCACCATGTCCGCCTGTACGAGCATGCCATGCGGGGCCCCTCGCCGCTGAGCCGGATCCAGCGCGAGATGCTCGCCGTGGTGGTGTCGGCGGCGAACGACTGCTTCTACTGAATCAACCATCACGGAGCGGGTCTCCGTCGGCTGGGGCGGCCGCGCCCCTGGGTTCGCGCCCTCGCGTTCGACCACCGGTCCGTGCCCGACCTGGCGGCGGCCGACCGGGCGATGCTGGGCTGGGCGCTGACGCTCACCCGCAGCCCACGGGCCAGCGCGGAGGGGGGTGTGGAGGCCCTGCGCGCACAGGGCTTCGACGACCGGGCGATCCTCGACATCTGCCAGGTCACCGCCTACTACAACTATGTCAACCGGCTCGCCGAGGGCCTGGCGATCGAGCTCGAGCCCGGGTGGGCGGAGGAGGACCTGACGGTGGGCGCTGCCGAGTTCAGCGAGTGGAAGGGCCGCATGCAGGGAGGCGGCGTGTGAGCGCCCTCACCGGCCGCGGCCTGACGGTCGAGCGCGTCGCGGAGGTGGCCTCGGGACGGGGGCAGGCTCCAGCCCTCTCGGAGGAGGCCCGCGGGCGGGTCCAACGTGCCCACGACTACCTGGGGGCGGTCGTGGCCCGCGGCGACAAGGTCTACGGCGTGACGACCGGCTTCGGCCGCCTGGCGGACGTGGTGATCTCGGAGGAGCAGCGCGAGGACCTGCAGCGCAATCTGGTGCGCAGCCACGCGGCCGGCGTGGGTACGCCGTACGACGTGCCGGCGGTGCGGGCCATGATGCTGCTCCGCGCGAATGCGCTGGCGCTCGGCCATTCCGGGTGCCGGCCCATCGTCATCGACACGGTGCTGGCGTTGCTCGACCGGGGCGTCCATCCGGTCGTGCCGTCCTACGGGTCGGTCGGTGCGAGCGGCGACCTCGCGCCGCTCGCGCACATCGCGCTCGCGCTCCTGGGCGAGGGACGGGTCGAATGGGACGGGCGGACCGTTCCCTCCGCCGAGGCCCTGGCGGCGGTCGGGGTGGCCCCCCTGGTGCTCGAGGCCAAGGAGGGGCTTTCCCTGATCAACGGCACCCAGGCCACGACCGGGCTGGGGCTGCTCGCCCTGGACGGCGCGCTGCGCGCGGTGGACCTCGCGGACGTGGCCGGCGCCCTGTCCCTGGATGCGTTGCGGGGAACGCCCGAGGCCTTCCGCCCGGAGCTGCAGCGCGTCCGACCCCACCCCGGCCAGGCCGACAGCGCCGCCCGCCTGTTCGCGCTGCTGGAAGGATCGGAGATCCGCGAATCCCACCGGGAAGGCGACGCGCGGGTTCAGGATGCGTATTGCCTGCGCTGCATGCCGCAGGTGCATGGCGCGGCCCGGGACGCGCTCGCGCACGCGCGCCGCGTGTTGGAGATCGAGGCCAACAGCGCCACCGACAACCCGCTCGTCTTTCCCGACGAGGACCGCATCCTGAGCGGCGGCAACTTCCACGCACAGGTCGTCGCCCAGGCGCTGGACTTCATGACCATCGTGCTGGCCGACCTGGCCTCCATCAGCGAGCGGCGCGTCGAGCGTCTGCTGAACCCCGACCTGTCCGAGCTGCCCGCGTTCCTGGCCGTGCGGCCCGGCATCGAGTCGGGCTTCATGATCGCACAGGTCACGGCCGCCGACCTGGGGGCCGAGCTCCGTGTGCTCTCGCACCCGGCCAGCGTGGATTCGGTATCCACGAGCGCTGCCCGCGAGGACCACGTCTCCATGGGTCTGACCGCCGCGCGCAAGGCACGTCGTGCGGTCGAGCTGCTGGAATACGTGTTGGCCATCGAGCTGCTGTGCGCCGGAGAGGCCATCGAGCGCCGCCGGCCGCTGCGCACCGCACCGGCCCTGGAGCGCGTCGTGGCCTGTATGCGGACGGAGGTGCCGGCGCTGTCGGAGGACCGCTCCTTCAGCCCCGACCTGGAAGCGATCCGCAGCCTGATCCGCAGCGGCCGACTGGTGGAGGCCGTCGGCCGCGTACCCCATGGAGGAGCGCCATGAGCAGGTCCGACCGGGAGGTGCGTGCTCCCCGCGGCGCGCGGCTGCGGTGTCGCGGGTGGACGCAGGAGGCCGCGCTGCGGATGCTGATCAACAACCTGGACCCGGACGTGGCCGAACGACCCGAGGACCTGGTGGTCTACGGCGGGCGCGGCCGGGCCGCCCGCAGCTGGGAGGCCTTCCACGCCATCGTGCGCAGCCTGGAGACCCTCGAGAACGACGAGACGCTGCTGGTCCAGTCGGGCAAGCCGGTGGGGATCTTCCGCACCCACCCGCACGCCCCGCGCGTGCTGATCGCCAACTCGAACCTGGTGGGGCGGTGGTCCACCTGGGAGCGCTTCGACGAGCTGGAGCGGGCCGGCCTGATGATGTACGGGCAGATGACCGCCGGCTCGTGGATCTACATCGGCACGCAAGGCATCCTGCAGGGCACGTACGAGACGTTCGGGGCCATGGCCGCGCAACACTTCGGGGGCAGCTTGCGGGGACGCTGGGTGCTCACCGGGGGCATGGGCGGCATGGGTGGGGCGCAGCCGCTCGCTGCCACGATGAACGACGGCGCGATCCTGGTCGTGGAGGTCGATCCCGCGCGCATCGAGCGCAGGGTGCGCACCGGCTGGTGCGACCGTGCCACCGCGGATCTCGACGAAGCGCTCGGTTGGGTGCGAGGGGCGGCGGCGGCCGGGGAGGCGCTGTCGGTGGGGTTGGTCGGCAATTGCGCCGAGGTGCTGCCGTTGCTGGTGGAGCGCGACATCGTGCCCGACATCGTCACCGACCAGACGTCCGCCCACGATCCCCTGGGCGGGTATGTTCCGGACGGGATCGCGCTGCCGGACGCGCTCGAGCTGCGTGCGCGCGATCCCGCCGCCTACGTCGCCCGCGCGCGCGCCTCCATGCGCCGGCATTGCGAGGCCATCGTGGCCTTGCAGGAGCGAGGGGCCATCGCCGTCGACTACGGCAACAACCTCCGCGGTGAAGCGAAGGATGCCGGCTTCGAGCGGGCCTTCGCGTACCCGGGTTTCGTGCCCGCCTACATCCGTCCGCTGTTCTGTGAGGGAAAGGGGCCGTTCCGCTGGGCCGCGCTGTCGGGCGAGGCTTCCGACATCGCCCGCACGGACGACCTCGTGCTGGAGCTGTTCCCCCGAGACGAGCACCTCGCCCGCTGGATCCGGCTGGCCCGGGAGAAGGTGCGCTTCCAGGGGCTCCCGGCCCGCATCTGCTGGCTGGGGCAGGGGGAGCGTGCCCGCTTCGGTCTCGCGCTGAACGACCTGGTCGCGCGCGGTGAGGTGCTGGCTCCGATCGTCATCGGGCGGGATCACCTGGACACCGGCTCGGTGGCGTCCCCGTTCCGGGAGACCGAAGCCATGAAGGACGGATCGGACGCGGTGGCGGATTGGCCCATCCTGAATGCGTTGCTCAACACGGCCTCGGGCGCGAGCTGGGTATCGGTGCACAACGGGGGCGGGGTGGGGATCGGCAACTCGCTCCACGCCGGTCAGGTCCTGGTCGCCGACGGCACGCCCGAGATGGCGGTGCGGATCGAGCGCGTGCTCACGAACGATCCCGGGCTGGGCGTCGTGCGGCATGTCGATGCCGGCTACGCGGAGGCGACCCGAACGGCGGAGGCCCATGGACTCCGCCTCCCGATGCAGGAAGGCTGAGCGGATCGCCCGCGGACGAGCAGGGGACAGGGCGACGCGTGGACGCCGTCGCGTGCATCCGGAGCGCCCGCGTCGCCGCCGGGCGTGGAGCGGCGGCTCGTCCTGCCGACGCTCAGCGGGGCAGGCGGGCCAGCACCGGGTCGACCGCGGCGGCCAGCGTCTCGCGTTCCACGTGACGGCGCTCCCGCACCACCCACCGACCTCCGACCATCACGTGCGCCGGCGCGCTGTCGCCCCCGGAGAAGATCCAGGCGTCGAGCAGCGCGTCGTCCATACGGCCTCGCCGTCGCGGGTGGTCGGCGTCGAGCACGATCAGGTCCGCGCGCCCTCCCGGCTCGAGACGGCCCACGTTGTCGGCGGCAGCGGACCATCCACCCGCGAGGGCCCCATCCACGAGCGCGCGCCCGGTCGATCGGGACGTGCCCGCGGTGAGCACGTTGCGGTGCCCGGTCACGAGGCGTTGCTCGTACTCGAGCCAGCGCAGCTCCTCCACCGGGTCCACGGAGATGTGGCTGTCGGAGCCGATCCCCCAGCGTCCCCCCGCACGCTCGTACTCCGCGAAGGGAAAGATCCCGTCGCCCAGGTTCGCCTCGGTCGTCGGACAGAGCGCCACGACCGCACCCGAGCGGGCCAGGCCCGTGACCTCTGCGGCATCGGCGTGCGTGCAGTGCACCAGGCACCAGCGCGCGTCGACGTCCGCCGCCTCCAACAACCATTCGATGGGGCGTGCGCCCAGCCGCGCCACGCATTCCTCCACTTCCTGCCGCTGCTCCGCCACGTGCATGTGCAGCGTGCGCGGCCGCGCCAGCAGGGTGCGATCCTCGACCAGGTCCCGCACCGTCTCGGAGCGTACCGCGCGCAGGCTGTGCAGGCCGAGGCCCAGGGGATGGGCGAACCCGGCGGCTTCGAGCCGCTCGAGCAGCCCCAGGGCTTCGTAGAGCGTGAGGCGGAAGCGGCCTTGCTCGGGTGCGAGGGGCTGACCGAAGCCGCCGGCCTCGTAGACGACGGGCACCAGCGTCAGTCGGATCCCGGTCCGTTCGGCGGCCCGCCCCAGCCGGAGCGCCATCTCGGCGCGGTCGTCGTACGGTCGTCCGTCCGGCGCGTGGTGCAGGTAGTGGAACTCCACCACCGTCGTGTAGCCGGCCTCGAGCATCTCGAGATACAGCGCCGTGGCGATCGCCTCGACCGCGTCGGGGTCCAGCTCCGCGAGGAAGCGGTACATCTCCGAGCGCCACGACCAGAACGAATCGCCGTCCGGCTGGCCGCGCTCGGCCCGGCCGGCGAGCCCCCACTGGAAGGCGTGCGAGTGCAGGTTGGGCACGCCCGGGAGCACCGCGCCGCCCGCGCGCGGGTGGTCGGCGGGGTCCGCGTCGGGGCGTACGGCGACCAGCGTGCCCGCCTCGTCGTAGTGCAGCACGACGTTGCGGTGCCAGCCGGCGGGGAGGAGCGCGGTTTCGGCGAAGAGCGTGGACACGGGCAGGACTCTAGAATGTCCTGCAAGGACACGTCAACGGAGGTGGTGTGACGGGACCGGTTCGGATCTGGAGGGACGTCCACCTGTGTACGCTCCAGGGCGATGTCGACGGGTGGGGCATCCTCCGGGATGGGGCGGTCGCCGTCCGCGGCGGTCGGATCCTCTGGATCGGTCCGGTCGCCGACCTGCCCACCCTGCCCGGAGCGGAGGTGGTGGAGGGAGGAGGCGCGTGGCTGACGCCCGGCTTCATCGACTGCCACACCCACCTGGTGTTCGGCGGAGATCGGGCGGACGAGTTCGAGCGCCGTCTGGCGGGCGCCAGCTATGCGGAGATCGCGCGCGCGGGCGGCGGCATCCGCGCCACCGTGCGGGCGACGCGCACCGCGTCCGAGGACGCGCTGCTCCAAGATGCGGGCCTCCGGCTCCGCGACCTCGAGGCCGACGGCGTCACGACGGTGGAGATCAAGTCCGGCTACGGGCTCGATGTCGAGACCGAGCTGAAGCAGCTCCGGGTCGCACGCCGGCTGGGCGCGCGCGGGTCGGTGTCCGTGCGCACCACGTTCCTGGGGCTGCACGCCGTGCCGGATGGGGTCACCCGGGAGACCTGGGTGGCGCACGCCGTGGAGGAGCTCCTGCCGCGCGTGGTCGCCGAAGGGATGGCCGACCAGGCGGACGTCTTCCTCGAGCATCTGGCGTTCGATGCCTCCGAGTGCGAACGCTTCCTGCACGCCGCCCGCGCGGCCGGCCTGGGGTTGCGGCTCCATGCGGATCAGCTGAGCGACGGGGGAGGCGCCGCGCTCGCCGCCCGTCTGGGCGCCCACTCCGCGGACCACCTGGAGTACACGTCGGAAGCCGGCGTCGAGGCCCTGGCCGGCAGCCGGACCGTGGCCGTCCTGCTGCCGGGCGCCTTCCAGACGCTGGGCGAGACCCGACGGCCGCCGGTGGCGTCGCTGCGCCGGGCCGGGGTGCCGATGGCCGTCGCGACCGACCTGAACCCGGGGACGTCGCCGCTGCGCTCCCTGCGCGCCGCCGCCCACCTGGCCGCCGTACACTTCGGGCTGACCCCGCTGGAGTGCCTGCGCGGCGTCACCGCACACGCGGCCCGGGCGCTGGGGCTGGCCGACCGGGGTGTACTGACGCCGGGGGCGCGCGCCGACTTCGCCCTGTGGGCCGTGGAGCACCCGCGCGACCTGGTCTATTGGCTCGGCGGGCGGCCGGGGCTTGGGAGGGTGGTGGAAGGGGTGGAGCAGCCGGTGTGAGCGGCTACTCGCGCTCCAGCCGCTCCCGGAGGCGACGGAAGCGCTCGGCGTCCTCGCCCGAGACGGACGGGTAGCGGAGGCCCAGGCCGCGCAGCGCCTCCACCAGGATGCGTGTGACCTCCCAGCGCATGAAGGGCTTGTCGTCGGCCGGCACCGCGTACCACGGGGCCCAGGGGCGGGAGGTGGCGGTCAACGCCGCGCCGTACGCGTCCTGGTAGGCATCCCAGTGACGCCGCTCCTCGAGGTCGCCCTCGGAGAACTTCCAGTTCTTCTCCGGCTCCTTCAGACGCGACAGGAAGCGCTCGCGCT
This sequence comes from Gemmatimonadota bacterium, assembly GCA_041390125.1. Taxonomy (NCBI): domain Bacteria; kingdom Pseudomonadati; phylum Gemmatimonadota; species Gemmatimonadota bacterium. Next base: position 244,986 of record JAWKQN010000004.1, read on the forward strand.
GCGCGGCGCGTGAGACGTTGAGCCAGAACTTGAGGACGAGCGTGCCGTTGCGCGCGAGATGGCGCTCGTGATCGCGGATGGAGGCGAAGCGCTCCTCCCAGAGCTGTTCGAGCGGAGGGCGGTGCGGGAGGCATTGCGCCTCGAGGTACTCCGGATGCACCCGCACCACGAGGACCTCCTCGTAGTAGCTCCGGTTGAAGATGCCGATGCGGCCGCGCTCGGGGAGCCGGATCGCGGATCGCCACAGGAAATCGTGGTCGAGCTCCTCGCGCGACGGTTGCTTGAAGGAGTAGACCTGACAGCCGGCGGGATTCACGCCACTGAGGACGTGCCGGATGGTCGAGTCCTTTCCGGCGGCGTCGAGGGCCTGGAAGACCAGCAGGACCGCGTGCTTGTCGTGCGCGTAGAGGATGCGCTGCAGGTCGCTCAGCTGCTCGACGAGCTCTTCCTGCTTCTTCTCCAGCGCCCGCTCCGACGGTGCGTCGGAGGGGGGCGCCGTGGGTGCGGCGCCGACGTCGAACGATCCATCGAACGGGACGAGGTACGGACTCGGGACCGGCGAGGGCCCCGAGCCACCGGATCCGTCAGAGCCCTCCACCCCGTCCTCCGCGCGAGGGGCGACGCGCGCTGCCACGCGATGGCGCACGGGCCGGCGCCCGCCGAGCCGAGGGCGGACGGCGATTGGGCGCGGGCCGCGCCGACGGCGTGCTCCGCGCGGAGGGGGCGCTGCGGGCGGGCGCGCGCTGTACCGAGGGGCGGCTGCGGGATGCGCTCGGAGTGCGCGCGGCCGACGGGCGGCTCCGGGGGGCCCGCTGTGCCGAGGGACGGTTGCGGCCCGCCTCGGGGGCGCGCGAGGGCGCGGCTCGCGACGGGGCGCGGGGATCCGCCGGCGGTCTCACGCTCCGGGACGGGCTGCGCGCATCCCCGCCGCGCCGCTGGACCGAGGGCCGGTCCGACGCAGCCGGCGGTCGCGACGGCGCAGTGCGGGTGCGGACGTCCGCGCGGGGGGGTGCGGCTCGACCCGGCGCCGCCCGGGGCGGCGCCAACACCCGGCCCCGGCTTTCGGAAGGACGGCTGGCGCGTGGCGCGGGATCACTCGATCGGGTGCGCGGCGCGGGTGCGACACGCGCGCCGGAAGGCCGGCCGCGCGATTCGACGCGCGGTGCGGAGCGCGGAGGCGCTGCGCGGTCGCGGACCCGGTCGGTAGGACGGCGGGGGGCCGCCTCCGGTCGGCGGTCGGTGTCGACGCGCGGGCGGGGCGCCCGTTGCACGTTGGGCGACGTGCGTGCGCTGCGCGGCTCGACGCGCACCGCATCGCTTCCGCGGCGCGCCGGTGCGGGACGGCGAACGGAGCCGCGCGCGTCGCTCGCGAGCGGAAGGACGCGGGTGCCCTGCCGGGCGCCGCGGGCCTGCGCCGAGCGGCCTTCACGCACGCCGCGCGGATCCTCCTTGAAGGCCGTCGTGGACCAGGCTCGGCGGGGCGCGTAGTCCACCCAACGGGTGCGCGCGCCGGTGTAGCGGTAGCCGGTGCCCACGTAGGCCGTGCGCGGCCGCAGGTAGATGGCCTGCGGGTAGAGGATCGCGTAGCGCGGGCGGTTCCAGTATCCCCAACCCCATCCACCGCGCCCCCAGCCCCAGGAGCTGCCGAAGTGCAGCGAGACCCCGAAGCCGGGGCTCCACCCCAGGCTCCAGTACGGATCGTAGCCGTAGGCGTGGGCACCGAATCCATACGGACGCCACGCGACCGCCCAACACCAGTCGCGGTCGTACCACGGCACCTGCCAGCAGGAGCTGAAGCCGCGGATGAACCAGGGGTAGCGGCGCGAGAAACGATTCCAGGCGGAGAGGTAGCCGTGGTAGGCCCCACGGGTGCCGTCCCCGTAGTAGCCGTCGCCGTACCCGTAGCCGTCGTCGTAGTACCCGTCGTCGTAGTACCCGTCGTCGTAGTACTCGTCGTCGTAGTACGCGTCGCCGTAGGCCCCGTCGTCGTAGGAGCCGGGGTCGTAGGTCCCGTCGTCGTAGGTCCCGCCTGCGACCCCTCCGAACGCGGACCCGGTGGCGTGGAAGGCCGAACCGGTGCTGACGCTGCGATAGGCGAGGCCGAAGCCCACACCGGACCACAGGGAGCCGACGCCAGCGGAGACGGAGACGTCGGTGGACGACCAGGACTGGGCATCCGCGGAGAGCGGGGCCAACACCAGGGCGGTGGCGGCGGCGACGGAATGAAGCATCGTGCGCACGGGACGACCTCCTGCTGAAACGCGGGTTCGGGCAATGTAGGGGCAGGGCACATGCCACGCGACCGAGCCCGTAAACCCGCGTGATCCGGCGGATTTCCCGCCTGGCGGCGCCCGCGCCGTCCGGGCCGGGGGACAGCGGCGGTCTCCCAGGGCGGACACCCGCTCCCGCGGCGCAGGCGCCGGCCCCGCCCGAGGGCCTTGCCTCGCCGCGGGCGTTGGGGTTTCTTTAAGGAACGTCCGATCCCAAGGACGGTCGCATCGGTGCACCCCCACGAGATCTTCCCCGGGTGCGCAGGCCGAACGGGACGGACGGTTCACTGGAGACTCCCGCGTGGTGCCGGTTCATGCGGCTCGCGGTTCCGTCTTCCCCGAAGGACGATGTTTCACAGGTGCCGGGGCGTTCTCGCGCCCGCCGGCCAGGCTTTCATGGATCAACCCCCATGCAAACGTGAGTAGTGAAAGACCGCTCGGGATCCTCGAGGTCCTCGGCAGCGGATCGGGCTTCATCCGCAGAGCCGAGGCCGGGTACATCCCTGGAAAAGACGACATCTACGTCGGTGGCAGGCTGATCCAGAAGTTCGGCCTGCGGACGGGTGACGAGTTGTGGGGGTCGGTCGGCAAGCGGCCCAAGAACGGCAAGAGCCCGCCCCTCACCCACCTGGCTCTCGTCAACGGGAAGCCGCCCGAGGACCTGAAGGGCCGACCCGAGTTCAACCGCCTCAGCGCCGTCCATCCCGACGAGCAGTTGCGTCTGGAATGCGGGCTGCGCCGGTTGGGCAAGCCCGATCCGACGAACCGCATCATCGACCTCTTCTGCCCGCTCGGCAAAGGTCAACGTGCCATGATCGTGGCCCCGGCCAAGGCCGGGAAGACGATGGTGCTGCAGGCCATCGCCGAAGGCATCACCAAGAACCACCCCGAGTGCCGTCTGGTCATCCTGCTCGTGGACGAACGTCCCGAGGAGGTGACGGAGATGGAGATGTGTGGATTCGGAGAGGTGGTCGCCTCCTCCTTCGACCAGCCCGCCGAGCGTCACGCCGCCGTGGCGGAGATGATCTTCGAGCGGGCGCGCCGTCAGGTGGAGTCGGGCGAGGACGTCGTCATCATCCTGGATTCGATCACGCGGCTGGCTCGCGCATACAACACGCTGCACGACGGGAGCGGCCGCACGCTGTCGGGCGGCCTCGATGCCGGTTCGCTCGAGAAGCCCAAGCGGTTGCTCGGCAGCGCGCGCAAGATCGATCCGCGCCAGGGTGGTGGATCGCTCACGATCGTGGCCACCGCGCTGATCGACACGGGGTCGCGCATGGACCAGGTGATCTTCGAGGAGTTCAAGGGCACGGGGAACAGCGAGCTGGTGCTGAGCCGTGAGCTGGCGGATCGGCGCATCTTCCCCGCCATCGACCTCCAGGCCTCGGCCACGCGGAAGGAGGAGCTCCTGCTGGACGAAGGGGCCCTGGCGTTGTCGCATGCCTTCCGCCGTCAGTTCGGCGGAGCCAACGCCTCCGACGCCATGAGCGAGTTGCTCGGCGCCATGCGGCGCACGGAGACGAACCGGGATCTCCTGGCGCTGGCGCGACAGGGGGCGTAGGTCGGGCGCGGGTCACCGCCCCCGGCGTGGACCGTCGGGGTCAGGACGGCTGGAGGAGGGCCTCGAGTCGGTCCAGTGCCTTGTTCATCTCGTTCGCTTGCATGCGCGGCATGCCGAGCGCGAACCAGCCGAGCAGTGGGTTGCGCCCGAAGTCCCCGGCCTCGAGCCAGGTCAGGCGGGAACCGCCGGCCACGGGCTCGAGTCGCAGCGTGCCGGAGGTTGAAAGTCCCCCGTCCACCTGCACCTCGTACCGTACGAGGTGTGGGGGATCCACCTCGATCAGGCGAAGTGACCCCGTACCGACGTCGGCGTCATCCCAGTGCCGTTCGCGCGCCGTGGCCGCGGTTCCGGCCGCGTCCCGCAGGCCGTCCCAGGGCGTCCACGCATCCCACGCCCGTACGTCCGCGAGGTGCGGGAAGACCTGTGCGGGCTCCACGGGGAGCACCCGTGACGCCTCCGCCTGCCAGGTGCCCGGAAACATCCAACCCAGTCCCAGGAAGGCGATCCCGGTCAGCGCCAGCAGGGCCACGACCCCCCAGGCCAGTCGCAGGGCGGGGAGCATCCGACGCTCGTCGGTGCCGTCGAGGGGATCGGGGTCGGGCCCGGAAGGCGGTCGGGTGGTGGAAGTCACGTGCAGGCGAGAGATTGGGGCGTCCGGGCCGGGGTGTCGGCGCTGGACCAGCTTCGCCGCGCATGGCGAAGCCGTCAACCGACCGATGGCCGGGAGAATCGCGGGGCCGATGAGCAATCCGGGCGCCCGGAGCACGGAGGTGGTGCTCTCCAGGGAGTTGAGCAACTTCCTGGTCGAGTTGTCCATCGCCGTCCATCGCTACGCGATGTATCCCCCGGACCACCCGTCCCTGGCTCCGGTGGGTGACGCGCTCTTCCGCATCCTGCGCCGCCTGCTCGAGACCCGCACGTCCATCTCGCTCGGGATCGCCAACAAGCAGCTGGTCATCGACGGCGTCGCCACCGACCAACGCAACCCCGTCCTGCAGGACCTGGCGCGGCGCCTGCACATGCACCAGCTGGGCGCCCTGACGTTCAATCGCGAGATCAGCGTCGACTCGCTCCGCGAGCTCTTCGCGGCGCTCGCCACCGAGGCCGAGCGCGGTGGAGCGACCCCGATCGGCCTGCGTCCCGAGGAAGAGATCCCCCGGCTCCAGGGCATCCGGCTCGTGCCCGTGGGCTACGACTCGCTCGAGCTCGATCGCCATGCCACGGAACCCACGGGGAGCGCCATGCGGCTCTGGCTGCAACTGGCGCAGGCCGCGACCGCGGCCGAGCGCCCGTTCGGCCGCGAGCAGGCACCGCCGCCCGAGGAGATCGCCGACTCCATCCGCAAGCACGAGCGCTCGGCCGCCTACGACCAGGTGATCGTCGGGTATCTGCTGCAGCTCGCCGAGGACATCCGGGCCGGCGACAGCCCGGACCTGCTGAAGGTCCGCGAGAACGTGAGCCGGCTGATCCAGGAGCTGGACGATCCCACGCTGCGTCGCCTGCTGGAGATGGGGGGAGACCTGACGCAGCGGCGGCGGTTCGTGGCCGACACCGTGGAGACGTTGGGCGACGACGCCATCATGAAGCTGCTGCGAGCGGCCGCGGAGGCGTCCGGGCAGGAGATCTCGCCCGGGCTCGTGCGCCTGCTCACCAAGCTCGCCTTCCACGCGCGCGAGGGGGAAGACCGGCTCCGTCCGATCGCCCTGGATCACCTCCGTGGCAAGGTCGAGGAGCTGATGTCCGACTGGACGCTCCCCGATGCCAACGCCCGCGCACATACCCGCATCCTCGACGAGCTGTCGCGGGCCCAGCCCCTCCTCGATCTGACGGAGGAGGACGCGACCCTGTCGGGCATCTCGGTGCTGCAGATGGCGCTGGAGGTGGACGCCTACGGTCCCATGGTCGAGTCGGCGCTCGACGCTGTCATCACCGCCGGGGAGCTGCCGGACATCGTGCCCCTGATCGAGGGTGCGCACATGACCGAGACGGGCCGCTTGCTCCGGGCCCGGCTGAGCGACGTCCGCCAGATCGAAGCGCTCGTCGGACTGGACGACGTAGGGGAGGAGTCGCTCGCACTGCTCGTGAACCTCGCGGGGCCCGATCAGGCCATCCCGGCGCTCTTGCGCGTCCTCGCGGACGCTCCGGCGCGGGCCATCCGCCGCAAGGTGCTGAGCCGACTGATCGACCTCGGGCCCATGATCGGCCGCCACATGGGTCCCTACCTCGAGGATATGCGCTGGTACGTGGTGCGCAACGCGCTGGGCCTCCTGCAGCGTACCGGCGCCACGCCGGCCGGCTTCACGCCGGAGTCGTACCTGCGCCACCCCGACGTGCGCGTGCAGCGCGAGGCGCTCCCGCTGGCGTTGGCCCACGACGACCTCCGAAAGCGTGCGCTGGTGGTGGCGCTGACGAGCGGGGACGAGCGCATGCGCAACATGGCCCTGGTGGACCTCCAGCAGGGCATCCCGGAAACGGTGCTCCCGGTGTTGATCGACCACCTCGTGCGACCGGCCGCGAATCCGCAGCGCCGCACGGCCATCCGTCTGCTCGGAAGCTCCGCCTCACCGCTGGCGCGGCGCGCGCTCCGCCAGCTGGTCGATGCCGGGACCGGCCTCTTCCGCCGCCAGAAGCTCAAGGAGGCGACCCCCGCCATGCTGGACGCGCTCGCAACCCTGGCCACGGCCTGCCCCGACGATCCGGCCGTCAAGCCCCTGCTGCACGCCGCACGCCGGTCCCGGGTGGCCGCCGTGCGGGCCGCCGCGGCCGGGCAGGCCCCGGAATGAGCGAACAGGAGCAGGCTGCCCGGTTCCTGACCGGGCTCGCGCAGGCGCTGTCCACCCTCTCGCTGTACGACGAAGAGCATCCGGCGGTCCAGCGCGCGGTGGACACGGCCTACGAGGCGCTCTTCCGGCTCCAGGAGCTTCAGTCCCGACCCATCCTCACGTTCCTGGGAGAAGAGGTCATCTTCCAGAGCCGGCCGCTCCACGCGTTGCGCAACTGGGAGTGGAGCGCTCGTCTGGCGCAGGCCGGCGTCGAGCGTCTGGAATTCACCGGTCCGGCTACGCGGCCCGAGTTCGAGGCCTTCCTCCTCGAGGTCTACCACAAGCTGGTGGGACAGGCAGAGGGGAGCGCGAGCGCCCGTCAGATGGCCAACACCACCATCCGGTGGGGACCGGTGGGCCTGCGCGGAGGCTCGACGGGTGTCGATGAGGATTCGCTGGTCACGGGGCGCCTGCAGCTCTCGCTGCGGGAGGAGGCAGAGACCGTCCGCTGGTTGCACGACGAGCTGCGCGACCGGGGCAAGCTGCAGATGCTCGAGGCGGACACCATCGTGCGCTCCCTCGCGGTGGCGATGCACGGGGATCGTGACGTCATCATCCCGCTGCTCAAGCTCAAGGACTTCGATCAGTACACGACCACCCACTCGCTGAACGTCTCCGTGCTCAGCATGGCCCTTGCGGAGTTCATCGGGCTCGGGCCGAGCGACGTCCGCCGCTTCGGGGTGTCGGGGCTCCTCCACGACATCGGCAAGATCCGGGTGCCGCGGGACATCCTCAACAAGGCGGGGAAGCTGACCGACCGGGAGCGCGACGTGATGAATCGGCACCCGGTCGAGGGGGCCAAGATCCTCATCCAGCGCGAGGCCTCCCTGGACATGGCGGCCGTGGTCGCGTACGAGCACCACATCCGCATCGACGGGGGTGGATATCCGCGCCGGACGTATGCCCGCCCGTGCCACCGTGCCAGCGACCTGGTCCACATCTGCGACGTCTACGATGCATTGCGCACGCATCGGCCCTATCGCAACGCCTGGCCCAACGACCGCGTCCTGGCCTACCTGGAGGAGGGGGCGGGGAAGGAATTCTCCGAGGCGCTGACGCACGCCTTCGTCACCATGGTGCGTCGCTGGGAGAGCCGGATCGTGGAGCTGCGCGCCGAGACCGACGTCCTGCGGGAGTAGCGGGTCACCGAAGAAGCGACGACCCCGCGCGCACCGTCCGGCACGCGCGGGGTCGGAACCAATTCCCTCAACCGCGGAAGCGACCCAGTCGCTCGCCGGCCTGCTCGAGGGTCTCGATGCGCTTGCAGAACGCGAAGCGCACGAGCGAGCGTCCGCGGACCGGCTCCGAGAAGAAGGAGGAGCCCGGCACCGGGGCCACCCCGGCCTCGCGCGTCAGGCGACGCGCGAAGGTGTGATCGTCCTCGTCCGAGATGGCCGAGAAGTCCGCCAGGACGTAGTAGGCGCCCTGAGGGACGCTGCAGGTGAAGCCCGCCGCGCGCAGCGCCGGCAGGAAGACGTCCCTCCGCTGCCGATAGCCGTCGCACATCTCGGAGTAGTAGTCCGGGCCCAGCCGCTCGAGCCCCACCGCGCACGCCTCCTGCAGCGGTGCCGGCGCGCCGACCGTCAAGAAGTCGTGCACCTTGCGGATGGCCGTGCTGATGTCGGCCGGCGCCACGACCGAGCCGATCCGCCAGCCGGTCACCGCGAAGGTCTTGGACAGGCCGCTGACCGTGATGGTGCGGTCGCGCATCCCGGGCAGCGTCGCCATGGGGATGTGCTCGCCCTCGTAGAGGATGTGCTCGTAGATCTCGTCCGTGATGGCGATGGCGTCGAAGCGCCGGCACAGGTCGGCCACGCCTTCCAGCTCGGCGCGGCTGAAGACCCGCCCCGTGGGGTTGTTGGGCGTGTTCAGCACGATCGCCCGGGTGCGCTCGGAGAACGCCGCGCCCAACCGCGTGAGGTCGAGCGCGAAATCGGGCGCGTCGAGCGGGACCATCACGGCCTTGGCGCCCGCGATCATGGCATCGGGGGCGTAGTTCTCGTAGAAGGGCTCGAGGACGATCACCTCGTCTCCCGGATCACAGATGGCCAGCAGCACCGCCACCATGGCTTCCGTGGCCCCGCAGGTGATGGTCATCTCCCGCTCGGGGTGGACGTCCATCCCGTAGGCTTCCGCGTAGCGCCGGCAGAGCGCCTCACGCAGGTGGGGTGTCCCCCAGGTGATCGCGTACTGGTTGTCGTCCGCCTGGATGGCCGCGCAGGCGGCGTCCTTGAGCAGTTGCGGGGCGGGGAAGTCGGGAAAGCCCTGAGCCAGGTTGATGGCGTCGTGCTCGCGCGCGACGCGGGTCATCTCCCGGATGACGGACTCGGTGAAGTCCCGGGTCCGCAGGGAGGTCGGGGGACGCGTCATGAAGGCCTGTTCTGTGGGAGGCGGAGACGGGGTCCCCAGATCAGAGGCTGCCCCGCCGGAAGAGCATCACGGGAACCGTCCGCATCATGATGCGCAAGTCCTGCACGGCCGAGCGCTGCTCGATGTACTCCAGGTCGAGGTGGATCTTGCGCCGCACGTCGTCCAGGGATTGATCGTACGAGTGGTTCACCTGCGCCCAGCCGGTGATGCCGGGCAGGACGCGATGCCGTCCGTTGTAGAGGGGCACGCGGGCGCGCAGCGCCACGGCGATGTCCGGCTGCTCCGGGCGCGGACCCACCAGGTTCATGTCTCCGCGCAGCACGTTGAAGAGCTGGGGCAGCTCGTCGAGGCGGTACTTGCGCAGGATGTGCCCGACGGGCGTGATGCGCGGGTCGTCCGGGGTGGCCCAGACCTGTGGAGCGTCAGCAGAGGCCCGCATCGTACGGAACTTGTAGATGCGGAAGAGACGCCCCCCGTAGTCGACGCGCCGTCGGGCGCGCCCGGGTCCGTCCACCACCGTGTGCCAGTCCCGCTCCCGCTCCCGCCGGTCGAGGCCCACCCGGGTCTGTGTGAAGATCACCGGTCCGGGGGAGGTGAGCTTGATGAGGGCCGCGATGAGCAGCATCAGGGGCGCGGCCAGCATCAGCAGCGAAAGCGCCGCGAGCACGTTCAGCACGCGACGGGCGCGCTCGCGGGTACGGGCGCGGCGCCGGGCATCGCGGGCGATGCGCGCCGTGACGTCCTTTTGGCGGGGCCGTGGAAGGACGATCGGAGGTGCCTCGCGGAGACTGTCTCCACGGGCACGGGTTTGTACGGACCGCTGGTGCGCGCTCAACACCTGCTTGCGCTCGCTTCGGGGGAGCCGGTGGACAGGCCCGCCCCGCCCCCTCCGTCAGGTGGGAGGAGCGGGAGCAGAAGCGGACCCGGGAACCTGGACTTCGTGGCTGACGACCGAAGAACCAATACCCCCAAACTCGAATCGTGTCAACGGTTTGTGGGATCGGCGCCACGCTCCTCAGCCCGTCCGGACGGACTCCGGCTCGGTCCGGAACGACTCCAGCACGGCGGCCAGGGGAGCGGCGACCTCGTCCAGGAGCTCCACGACACGGGGATCGAAATGGCGCCCGGAGGCGGCCCGGATGTGGTCCAGGGCCGCATTGAAGGCGAGCGGAGGGCGGTAGCGGCGGTAGGTGGTCATGGCATCCAGGGTATCGGCCACCGCACAGATCCGGGCTTCGGGCGGGATGGAGCGGCCCGCCAGGCCGTCCGGGTACCCGGTGCCGTCCCACCGCTCCGCATGCCAGCGCACGACCGCCGGGGCCGCCGTCCCGCCCAGGAGCACCTCCACCAGCGACTGACCCACGACGGGGTAGCGCTGGATGGCGCGGAACTCCTCCACCGTCAGGGGCACCACCTTGTTGAGCAACGGCGCCGGCACCGCCAGCCGCCCGAGGTCGTGGAGCCGCGCGCCGAGGGAGAGGCCCTCGAGGTCCAGGAGCGGGTGGCCCGCCCGGGCCCAGGCGGCCCCCAGGAGCTCGGCGGCCGCCTGGACCCGCCGTCCATGGCCGGCACCGTACTCCTCGCGTTCCTCGACGGCGTCGGCGAGCTGGATGAGAAGGGACTCGCGTTCGGCCGAGCGCTCACCGCCCCGGTGTGAGGGGGACGGGCGCCGCTGCGCCAACAGCTCCGCGAGGGTGTGGCGCAGGGTCACCGGGGCGATCGGTTGGATCAGGTACCGGTCGGCCTGCGCCTCCGCCACGGCCCCCAGCGACCGCTCGTCGAGCGGCTCGCTCAGGGCCAGCACCGGCAGCGTGGGCCAGCGCGCCTTGAGCGTCCGGCACAGACGCGGTCCGTCCCCGTCGGGAAGGTGCAGGTCCACGATCAGCACGTCCGGTCGGCGCTCCAGCGTCTCCAGCGCGTCGGCCCCCTGCTCGAAGGGCAGCGTGCCGAACCCGTCCGCGTGCAGGGCCTCCAGGAGCTCGGCGCGACGCTCTCCGTCGGGATGGACCACGAGCACGGTCCGGTCCGCGCCCACCGGCTCGATGACCGGTCGGGTGGGCTCGCCCTCGTCCCCTGCGCTCGGTGCGATCTGCTCCTCCGAGCCGAAGATCCGTACGCAATCGCGGCCGTCGCGCTTCGCGCGGTAGAGCGCGTGGTCGGCGGCCGCCAGGAGGTCGTCGACCCCCTTCATGGCCGGGTGGTAGACCGCGATCCCGGCCGAGACGGTCAACGGCTGGTCGGAGAAGCGCACCGAGCCGAGCGCACGCCGGACCCGTCGAGCAAACGTGACGGCGCCTTCGAGGGGCGCATCCGTGAGGACCGACACGAACTCCTCGCCCCCCATACGGGCGCTCAGGTTCATGCGGCGGGTGTTGTCGCGCAGCACGTCGGCGAAGGCGCGCAGGGCCAGATCGCCGGCGCCGTGACCCAGCTCGTCGTTGAAGCGCTTGAAGTGGTCCAGGTCGAACAGGACCACGCACAGGCCGGCGCCCCGCTCCGCGGCCGCGAACCGGCTCTCGATGAAGGTGAGCGCGTGCCTGCGGTTGGGGAGGCGGGTGAGGTTGTCCGTCAGCGCCATGGTCTCGGCGCGCACGAGGTCGCCCCGGAAGCGCACCCCCAGGAGGGAGAGCACGCCCGCGAAGACGGCGGTGGAGGCGGCCCAGCTCCAGCCCTCGGCGAAGAGGTCCCCCGCCGACACCAGGTGCGCGGCGCCGCCCGACAGGAGGGCGGCCAGCGCGCCCAGCAAGGCCCCGCGGGGACCGCGCCAATAGCCCAGGAAGAGGGCCGGCAGCAGGATGAGCGTGGCGACCAGGGGCTCGAGGCCCGGGACGCCCCGATGGGCCAGCCCCGCCAGGACGGGGGGCACCAGGAAGGCGACGAGGGACAGGACGACGTACCGGACCGCCGGTGGGGAATCGTCTCCTGGATGTCGCATGGCGTCCGCCTGTTCGGGCCGGCCCGAGGAGCCTGTCCTTCCGGACGACACCGGCCTGTGCGCCACGAAAGCAGGCTCCATGCCAGCCGTGCGGCCGGCACGGTCGACTCAGGCCGGTTCGCTCCGCGGGGCTGCGACCCGGCGGTCGCGGCCCGTCAGGTGGGCGAGGATCCCGAGACCGGCCGCCACCCCGTTGAGCAGGTAGTAGAGGATCTGCATGGGGATCACCCGGGCCGCGAAGCCCCACCCGCGCACCCGCGCGAACCAGCCCACCAGCGCCCGATTCCACAGGGTCAGCGCCACGAAGCCGAGCACACCGGCGCCGACCCACGCCAGGTGTCCCCATGCCAGGCCCACCCCGAGCGCCAGCAGCGACGCGCCGGCGAGCGCCGTGCGGACCTTCTCCGTGCGGTCCACGTTGAGCGTGTCGCCGCGGCCGGCGTCTCCTCGCTCCAGCAGGAGGCGCATCCAGGGGATGCCCCGGTCCCGCAGGTCCGTACGGAGCATTCCTTTCCACGTCCAGCGCTTCAGGTGCATGCACTGCACCTCGGGATCCAGGACGATCCGGCCCCCGGCATCGCGCAGGCGGTATCCGAGCTCGATGTCTTCGATCTGGGGACGGGGGAAGCGGTCCGCGTCGAAGCCGCCCACCGCGCGGAACGCGCTGGCGCGCACCGCGCCGCACCCCGCCCAGAAGGTCTCCGCCTCTCCGCGGCCCCGCAGGTGGTGGTACCGATGGAGCAGGTTGCGGTACTCGGACAGGAAGCCGGGTGCGCCCGGATGCTCGTCGTAGGCGCCGAAGAGCGCCGCCAGGGCGGGGTCCTGCCCGAAGGCGTCCCGCACGCGGCGGAGCACATCGGGGTGCACACAGACGTCCGAGTCCACGAAGAGCAGCACGCCACCTCGGGCGTGTTCGACGCCCCGGTTGCGGGCGAGCGCCGGACCGCCGGGGCGGGGGCCCAGGCGCACGATCCGGTCCGCCACCCCTTCGGCCAGAGCCGCGGTGTCGTCGGGGCTCGCGTCGTCCACGACGATGAGCTCCCACTCCGCCCGCGGAAGGTCGCTGGCGGTGAGTGCAGCCAGGCAGCGGGGAAGCACCGTCTGCGCCCGGTGCGCCGGTACGATGACGCTGAGCGCGGGAGTCACGCGTGCCTCCCGAGCGCTCGGCGCAGGGCGCGCAGCCGCGCGCGGAACCGCACCCAGCGCGCGAAGGCGGGCGTGCCGAATGCCTCCAGGCGCGCGCCTTCGCGGAAGTAGAACGCGTCCAGACGCGGGAGATCGAGGGGCTCGTCGCCGGCCAGCAGCGCGAAGCGTGTGCTGCACGCGAGGCGGTAGACCCGCTCTGCCGCGCTGCGCACGCGCGTGTCGGCATCGCCGTACGGGTACGCCACGGTGTCCACCGTCTGTCCCGTGCGCTGGCGCAGCACCTGCGGCGCCGTGGTCAGCTCGTCCAGCAGCCGATCGTCGGCACAGGCCGTCAGATGCGGATGCGAGACCGTGTGGGCGCCCAGGGTCACGCCGGCTTCCGCCACGCGGCCCACCCCATCCCAGTCCAGCAAGGGCAGCGTGGGGATGCCCGCCTCGGAGTGTCCGCCCCACGCGTTGCTTCCTCCCACATGGCCCGTGGGCACGAACAACGTGACCGGCAGGCCGTGCTCGCGCAGCGCCGGCAGCGCCTCCGTCTCGAAATTGGCGAAGGCGTCGTCGAACGTGAGCGCCACGGCGGGTCGGTCCGGCGGGGCCTGCACGAGCGCGTCCAGCGTCAACACCTGGACCGGCGCCCGCGCCAACCAGCGCACGTGCGCACGGAAGGCGTCGGGAGGGAGCGAGATCGGCGATCCCGACGTGTCGAGGGAGTGATAGGTGAGGATGGCGCGCATCGCGCCGTCACGGGGTGGCGAGGCGCGCGCGCTCGTGCGCGACCACGTCGGAGATGATGCGGTCCAGCCCGGTGCGCGGACGGAAGCCGATGGTCCGCTCCAGCTTGCGCACGTCGGGCACGCGCCGCTGCATGTCCTCGAAGCCTTCCGCGTACGCTTCGGAGTACGGGATCAGACGGATCTCGGAGGAGGACTCCGCCGCGGCCTTCACGCGCTCGGCGAGCGCGCGGATGGAGATCTCCTCGTCGGAGCCGATGTTGAAGACCTCACCGACCGCGGCCGGCGTCTCGATCAGCCGCAGGACGGCCTCGACGGTGTCGCGGACGTGCCCGAAGCAGCGGGACTGCTCCCCGGAGCCGAACACGGTGAGCGGCTCGCCGGCCAACGCCTGCTGGGCGAAGTTCGGCAGGACCATGCCGTAGCGGCCGGTCTGTCCGGGGCCCACGGTATTGAAGAAGCGGCAGAGGATCACCGGAACCTTGCGCTCGCGGCAATAGGCCAGGCCCAGCCACTCGTCCAGCGCCTTGCTGCAGGCATAGGCCCAGCGGGAGTGCGTCGTGGGCCCCAGCGTGATGTCGGCGTCCTCGCGGAACGGGATCTGGGTGCTCTTGCCGTACACCTCGGACGTGGAGGCGAGCACCACGAGCTTCTGCTTCACCGCCGCGGCGCCCAGCACCACCTCCGTGCCGGTGACGTTGGTCTCGATGGTGTGCACCGGCCGTTCCACGATCAGTCGCACCCCCACCGCGGCGGCCAGGTGTACGGTGACGTCGGCGATGTCGACGAGCTCGCGCACCAGGGGGGAGTCGGTGCAGCACCCGATGCGGTAGTGGAAGCGCGGGTTGGGGACCAGATCCTCGATGTTGCGCATGGACCCCGTCGACAGGTCGTCCAGGATCCAGACGTCGTCGCCGCGCTCGATCAGCGCCCGGGAGAGATGGGAGCCGATGAAGCCCGCTCCGCCCGTGATGAAGACCTTCATCCTTCTGCCTCCAGCGCTCGCTCGATCGAGGGGTGTCCCGTCCGCGCGGCGGTGCGCCGCACGATGTCCAGGTACCGGGGGATGGCGGCCGATTCGACCCAATGGGTCAGGTAGGCCTGATATCCCGCGTCCCCGAGCTGCCGTCGGCGCCCGGGGTCCTGCTGCAGTCGCGCCATCGCGGCCGCGAGCTCGTCTTCCGAATCGAACAGCTCCCCACCCCCGGACCGGGTCAGGATCTCGGGGAAGGGGCCCAGACGCCGGGCCAGCACCGGGGTCCGGTACTTGAAGGACTCGATGATGATGATCCCGAACGTCTCGAAGCACACGGAGGGCACGATCAGTGCCACTGCGTGGCGGTAGTAGCGTTCCAGCGCCTCGTGGTCCAGCCGCCCCAGGAAACGAACCCGCGGGTTGTCGGCGGCGAGGTCGCGCAGCGTCGCGCCGTACTCGCCGTCCCCCGCGATCACCAGGTCGGCGTCCGGATAGCGTTCGAACAGGGGGATCACGTCGTCGAGGCCCTTGATCCTCTCCAGCCGTCCCACGAACAGGAAGTAGGGGCGCTCATGCGGGGAAGACCCCTGGACGGGATCCGGCCCCGGCTCCGGGTCGGGCAGGAAGTAGTTGAGGACCTCCATGTCCTTGGGGAACCCGAACTCGCGGTGCTTGTCCCGGCTGAAGTCGCTGACGGCGATGAAGGCGTCCACGTGGTCGAGGGCCCGTTCGAGCGCCCCGGTGGCTCGCCACAGTTGGGGCGGGCGCTTGTAGTGCAGCTGACAGCGGATGCACTGCCGTTCCGTGCAGCGCTCGCGTCCGTGCCGCCACAGCACGTGGGTGGGGCAGACGAGCCAGTGCTCGTGCGCCATGTAGAGGCGCAGTGCGCCTTCGCCGTACTCCAGGAGCCCGGGGCCGCCGATCAGGGACGCGTTGTGGAAGTTCACCACATCGTAGCGCCCCTCCCGCAGAAGCGTCCGGATCCGCGCACCATGCACGACCGGTCGTCCGGTCTGCTGCGTGAGCAGACACGAGAGGGCGCCCGCGGAGCTGCGCAGCGCGACCACCTCGACGCCATCCTCCGGTGTGGGGCGCCCGCCGGGAGGCCCCCCGTTCAGCATGTGGTAGGCGTCGGCATCGTGGATCACGGTCACATGATGGCCGTGACGGACGAGCCCGCGGGCCAGGCGTTGGATGCCGATCCCGTCGCCGCCGAAGTTGTACGGCGGGTAGAAGGTCGTGAGGAACGCGAAACGCAGGCCGTTCACGACGCCGCCCGCTCCAGCGAGGCGAGCGCCTGCTCGGCGCCGCGACGCCAGGACAGCGCGTTCGCCCGCGCCCGGGCCACCCGCCCCAGGGCGTCGCGGCGGGCGGGGTCGGACGCCAGGTCGGCGAGCGCCCGGGTCAGCCCGGCGACGTCTCCAGGCGTCACGAACCGGCCCCCGCCCTCCAGCAGCTCGGGCAGCGGGCTCTCGGTGGTCGCGATGACCGGTGCTCCACAGGCCGCTCCTTCCACCGCAGGCAGCCCGAATCCCTCGCAGGCCGAGGGCAGGACCACGGCGCATGCTCCGGTGTGCAGGAGGGCCAGCTCCTCGTCCGGCAGGAAGCCGGTCCAGTGGACCCACGCCCCGGTGCCCTCGCGTGCGATGGTTTCGCGGATGGACCCCACGGAACCGTGGAAGACGTCGGCGTCGACGGTGCCCACCAGGAGCAGGTGGGGTGGACGCGGGGTGGCGCGGCAGACCGCAGCGTGCGCGCGCACCAGGTCCTCCACGTTCTTGTGGGGATTGAATCCGCCCACGTAGGTGAACCAGCGATCGTCCGGGCCCAGCCCCTGACGGGCGGCGGCGGCGGCGACGGCCTCCGGCGCCCCGGGTGCGTAGGCCGCGGCCGCGCCCTCCTCCGTGACGTCGATCCGGCCCGGGTCGATCCCCAGTCGGGGCGCGAGGTCGCGGCGGGAGAAATCGGAGACCGTCAAGACGCGCTGCGACTGCCGGACCGCCAGTCGGACCTTGGCATTCCAGAAGGCCTGGGCCCGACGGGTGGCGAAGGTCAGCTCGGGGAAGCGCTCCGCGATCGTGTCGTGGATGGTCGTGACGGCCGGAAGATCCAGCGGCAGCGGGAAGTACGTGTAGACGGACGGAAAGAAGAACACGTCCAGCGGCTCGCGCGCGACGGCACGGGTCATCCGGAGCAGATCGAGAGGGCTGCGGTAGCCCTCGGCCGAGGCGGCCTGCGTGGGGGCCTCGGACAGCCGCACCCGGTGACGGCGGGTGCGGGGCCCGTTCAGGTGGAAGACGGGATCGGAGGCACCGTCCAGGAAGAACACGAACTGGTGGTCCGACGGCAGCTCGACGAGGTGCTGGAGCAGCTCCCTCGTGAAGCGGCCGTACCCGCGGGCGTTGGCCCAGCAGGTGGCGTCGACCCCGATGCGCACGGCCGGGCCGCCCGGATCAGGAGTGCGCCAGGCGCGCCCCGGAGCCGTCGCTGCGCGTGGACGCCCGTGGTCCCGAGGGGGGCAGGGACCCGATGCGGGCCCGGGGCGCGCCGGCGGCGCGGGCCGCCGTCTCCTCCGGGTCCTCCAGACGCTGCTCCTCGTGGTACTCGAAGTCCGTGTTCACGGCCCAGATGTCGTGCTCCGCGCCGAACATGTTCCACACGGCCATCATGGCCGTGAGCATGGAGTGGTCCTGGTTGTTGTACTTGTGCATGCCATTGCGCCCGACCGTATGCAGGTTCGCGATCGGGTCGATATGGGCGCGGATGGAATCCACGTGGCCCTTGTAGGCCGAATCGTAGATCGGATAGGCCTTGGGCATGCGGATGACGCACCCGTCCTTGACCGTGGCGCCCTCGGCGACGCCGATCTCGGCCAGCTCCCGCGTCGCGAGCTCGATCAGGTCCGCGTCCGAGGACGCCCACAGCCCGTCGCCCTCGAAGCAGAAATACTCGAGGCCGAGGCAGGTATGCCCCTCGATGGGCACCATGGCCTTGCTCCAGTTGTTGAAGTTCTGGATGCGGCCGACCTTCACGCCCGGCGTGTGGATGTAGATCCAGTTGTCCGGGAAGAGACCGTCCTTGTCCAGCATCAGGGCCACGGTCAGGAAGTCGCGGTAGCGGAGCCCGTCGGCTGCGGCGCGCGTGTCGGTCGGGACCCGCGGGTCCAGAGCCCAGACGAGGTTGCGCAGCGGCATCGAGCTGATCACGTGATCGCACTCGATGCGCATCTCACCCTGGGGAGACTTCACGCGTACCGCCGAGGCGCGGAGCGAGCCGTCCTCCGCGGGTGTGGTCTCGATGGCCGCCACGTGGTGCTCCATCAGGACCTCGTTGCCCATCTCGCGGATCTTCTCCGCGCAGGTCTCCCACATCTGCCCCGGGCCCAGACGCGGATACTGGAACTCGTTGATCAGCGTCTTGATCTTGGTCGAGCGCTTGTTGAGGGACGCCGCCGACAGGATGGCCTTGGCGAGCGACAGCCCCTGGATGCGCTGGGCCGCCCATTCGGCCCGGATCTCGGTGCAGGGCAGGCCCCACACCTTCTCCGTGTAGGTCTTGAAGAAGGTCTCGTAGAGCTTCTTGCCGAACCGGTTGGTGACCCACTGCTCGAAGTTCTCTTCGATCGGGTACGGCCGGAAATGCCACTTGAGGTACGACAGGAACATCGCGGCCGCCCGGAACGGCCCCAGCCCCAGGAGGGCGTTGGAGGCCTTGAGCGGGTAGTCGAAGAACTTCCCGTCATAGTGGATGCGGGAGAGCCGTGGCACGGAGATGAACTCGGAGCCCAGGATCTCTTTCCAGATCTGCTCGACCGGCTCGATCTTCGTGAAGAAGCGGTGCCCGCCGATGTCGAAGCGGAAGCCGTTGTACTCCGCGGTCTGCGAGATGCCCCCGAGGATGTCGTCCCCCTCCAGGACGGTGACGCGGCACCCCCGCTTGGAGAGGAGGTAGGCGGCGGTAAGGCCGGCCGGCCCTCCTCCGACGACCACGGTGTGGTCGCCCGGTCGGTGGGGCTCGACGAAGCGGCTGACCGCCTCGGCGTTCGGGTCCTGGGGGGGTGTGGAGGCCATGAACGCTCGTTCTCTTCGCTCGCAGGGACTTCCGGACCTTCGGGGCGATCCGCCGACGGACCTGGACGCGGGGCAAGGACCGGACCAACCAGGGGCCCTCGCAAGGGACGCGAAAAAGCGCCGGGAAAAAGGTCATCCGCCCGGAGAAGGGGTGCGACCACGGGGTTCCGGCCCGGTCGCGGAACCGCGACACGGGGTGCGCGGCCGCAACAGGCGGGGGTCGGGGCGGCGGCGTCTCTCCGGGGGTTCAGGTCGCGCGCCGGACGGGTGAAATTGTGTGTCCCGTCGCGGGGCCCGTCAAATCGCATGGCCGGCGGCGGCCCGCCGCTGCGCCCTCCGTGGGGGCGGCGGCCGGGGCGGCACATCGGTTGCACCCGCCCCACCCGTCCGGCCCCCGGCCGGTGCGATGTGCTCCTGGGTGCCGCGTCGCCGCGGCCGCCTGAGCGACCCCCGAACCCGAGAGTCCGAGCGCGTGACCGTTCCTCGTGTGGTGATCCTGGGCGGAGGCCCGGCCGGTGTCGGCGCCGCCTATCAGCTCCATCGGAGCGGGAAGGGCCAGGCCGTCCTCTTCGAACAGAACGATGGGGTCGGCGGCAACGCCGGCAGCTTCGACGTGGACGGCGTACGGGTGGACTTCGGCAGCCACCGGCTGCACGCCGCGTGCGATCCGGCCATCCTGGCGGACATCGAGTCCATGCTCGGGGAGGACTTCGGGTTCTTCGAGCGCCACGGTCGGATCCGGCTGCGGGGTCGCTGGCTCCACTTCCCGCTCAAGCCGCTGGACCTGTTCCTGCGCCTGGACAAGGGGTTCGCGCTGGGGGCCTTCCGCGACATGGTCACCAAGGCGCTCCCCGGCGGGCCGCCCGAGGGGGAGACCTTCGCCTCCGTGCTGCGGGCCAACCTGGGCCCCACCATCTGCGAGCACTTCTACTTCCCGTATGCCCGGAAGATGTGGGGGCAGCCGCCGGAGCGGCTCTCCGGCATCCAGGCGCGCAAACGGGTCACCGCCGGCACCTTCAAGAAGCTCCTGAAGCGGCTGGCCAGCCCGCCCGGGAAGGGGGGCTACTACTACATGCGGCGGGGCTACGGGCAGATCAGTGAAGCCTATGCCGACCAGGCCCGGGCCCTGGGGGCGGACCTGCGGCTCGGGTGGCGGGTGGAGCGCCTCGCCCGCAACGGGTCCGGCTGGACCGTGGAGGCCTCGAACGGGAGCGAGCGGGTGTCCGTGGAGGCCGACCAGGTCTGGTCCACCATCCCGGTGACCATCGTGGCCCGCATCATGGACCCGGCTCCCCCTCCCGAGGTCCTCGAGGCGGCGGGACAGATCGACTACCGGGCGATGGTGCTCGCGTACCTGACGCTGGACGTGGATCAGTTCACGACCACCGACGCGCACTACTTCCCGGAGGAGAACGTCTGCTTCACACGCCTCTCGGAGCCCAAGAACTACTTCCGTTCGACCGAGCCGAAGGGGCGGACCGTGCTCTGCGCGGAGATCCCCTGTTCGCCGGACGACGAGGTCTGGGGCATGGACGACGAGGCCCTGGGCCGGAGGGTGGCCGCGGACATGGCCACGGCGGGCCTCGCGCTGGCGCGTCCGCCGGTCGCGGTGCGTTCCCGTCGGCTCCGGCAGGCCTACCCCATCTATCCGCTCGGGTACGAGGTCCCGCTGGGCGTGCTGGACCAGTGGGTCGAGGGTGTGGACGGACTGCTGAGCTACGGGCGCCAGGGTCTGTTCGCGCACGACAACACGCACCATGCACTGTACATGGCGTATTCCGCCGTGGACTGCCTGCGCGGCACGGGCTTCGATGACGCCCGCTGGGCGGAGTATCGTGAGGTGTTCAAGACCCACGTCGTCGAGGACTGAGGCGCCCGCCCGATGAAGCTGATCATCCAGATCCCGTGCTTCAACGAAGCCGAGACGCTTCCGCCCACGCTCGCCGATCTGCCGAAGACGCTGCGCGGTGTCGACACGATCGAGATCGCGATCGTCGACGACGGCAGCCGCGACGAGACGGCCGCCGTGGCGCGGGGGTTGGGCGTCCACCACGTGGTGCGCTTTCCCAAGAACCTCGGGCTGGCGGCGGCCTTCCGGGCGGGCCTGGAGACCTGCGTGCGTGCCGGCGCCGACATCATCGTCAACACCGACGCGGACAACCAGTACAACGCCGAGGATATCCAGGCGCTGATCGATCCCATCCTCGAAGGACGCGCCGAGATCGTGGTGGGTGACCGCCGCCCCGGAGAGCTGGCGCACTTCTCCTGGATCAAGCGTCGCCTCCAGAACTTCGGGAGCTGGGTGATCGGCAAGGCGTCCGGACTGCACACGCCCGACGCCACGAGCGGCTTCCGCGCCTTCACGCGTGAGGCCGCCCTGCACACCATCGTGCACGGCGGCTACTCCTACACGTTGGAGACGCTCATCCAGGCCGGGTCGCGCCGGCGGGCGGTCGAGTTCGTTCCCGTCCGCGTGAATCCGCAGACCCGCCCCTCGCGGCTCATGAAGTCCATGAGCCACTACATCCGGTCCTCCTCGGTGGCGATCGTACGGGCGTACACCACGTACCGTCCCCTCCGCGTCTTCGGGTGGCTGGGCGTGGCGTTCATCGTGGCGGGACTGATCCCCGGGCTGCGCTTCCTCTGGTTCTTCTTCGTCACGGGAGAGCGCACGGGGCACATCCAGTCGCTCATCCTCACGGCGATCCTGGTGATCGTGGGCTTCCAGGTGTTGCTCATCGGGCTGCTGGCGGATCTGCTCAGCTCGAGCCGCAAGCTCCTGGAGGAGCTGCTCTACCGGATCCGCGTGCTGGAGATGGCCGCGCCCGGTGAACGCGGCCCCGCCGCCGACGGCCTGGCGGACGAGGCCCCGTGAGCGGCGTGAGCCCCGCGGAGGTGGCTGCCGCCCGCCGACGTGGCCGTCGCCGGCTGGCGTTCCGGGTGCTGGGGAGCGTGACGATCCTCGGCGCGCTGCTCTGGTTCCTCCCGTTCGACGAGCTCAAGGACGCGCTGGGGCGCATCCCCCCGCTCGCCTGGGCGGCGGCGTTGGCGGTCTACCTCTGCCTGCACCTCCTGGGCGTCACCAAGTGGCACCTCATGGTCAATGCGGCCGGGGGTGGGTTCCGCTTCACGGACGCCGTGCGCTGTTACTACTACGGTCTCTTCGGCAACACCTTCCTGCCCTCCCTGGTGGGCGGCGACGCCGTGCGCGCCGGATTGGCGCTCCGCCTGGCACGCGGGAAGGCGGGTCTGCTCCTGGGCAGCGTGCTGGACCGGATGCTCGACGTGGCCGGTCTCGCCACGCTCGCGGCGGTGGGCGCGCTCGTCATCCCGGGCGCGCTCGGTCCCGAGGCCCGCACGATCTTCTGGTGGCTGGCCGGGCTGGGAGCGCTTGCCGGGGTGGCGGGTGTGGTGGCGATCCTGCTCCTGCCCGCGCGTCGTTTCCCGTTCCGGCTCCGCCGCATCCTCGCCCGTCTGCGGGGGGCGGTGCGGGAGCTGGCGCGGCGGCCGGTGCAGGTGGCCGCGGCCTTCACGTTGGGGCTGGGCCTGCAAGCCGCGCTGGTGTGCCTGAACGCATGGCTGGGCCACGCCTGCGGGATCGACATCGCCCTGCACGCCTGGTTCTTCGCATGGCCCATGGCCAAGATCTCGGCCTTGATCCCGGTGACCCAGGGAGGGATCGGGATCCGTGAAGCGGCGTTGTCGGCGCTGTTGGCGCCGTTCGGCGTCGCACCCGTCCTGGCCTTCGCGGCGGGACTGGTCTTCCAGGCCGTCATCCTGAGCGGCGGGCTCGTCGGCGGGCTCATCGCATTCCTGCTGGGGCGACGCCAAGGCGCCGCTCCTGCGTTGGCGGGTACGCTCGCCTGAGCACAAATCGACAAAGGAGTCGTCATGCGGTTCGGAGTGGTGGGAGCGGGCGTCATCGGTCGCCTGCGCGCGCAGTCGGTCCACGAGCAGCCCGGGGCGGACCTGGTCGGCGTGTTCGATCCCTCGCGGGAGGCCGCCGAGGCCGCGGTGCAGGGCACGGGCGGGCGCGTGATGCCCTCCCTGGAGGCGCTGCTCGCCGAGGGTCTGGACGTGCTGATCGTCTCCTCCCCGGTGCACCATCACGAAGAGGCGTGCGTGCTCGCGTTCGAGGCGGGCGTCCATGTGCTGTGCGAGAAGCCGCTCTCCAACACCGTGGAGTCCTGTCGCCGCATCGTCGAGGCCGCCGAGCAGGCGGGTCGGGTGCTCGCGGTCGGGTTCAACCATCGGTACTACCCGTCCATGAAGTTCCTCAAGCAGGCCGTCGACGAGGGGAAGATCGGCCAGCTGCAGCACGTGCGGGTGTTCGGTGGGCACGATGGCCTGCACAACTTCCGCGCCGACTGGCAGTACAAGGCTCCGGACTCGGGCGGTGGAGCCATGATGGACGTCGGGATCCACATGACGGATCTGGCCCGGTACGTGGTGGGCGAGATCACGGACGTCTACGGGGTCATGTCCAACCGGGTCTGGAAGGTGGACGGCTCGGAGGATGATGCGGTCGCTGTCTTCCGGAGCCCCGAGGGCGTGCCGGTCTGGTACCTCGCCACCTGGAACGAGTGGCGTGGCTACGGCTTCTACGTCGAGGCGTACGGCGATCTGGGCATGGTGCGTGGGTTCTACGCGCCCATGCAGAACCTGCTGATCACGCACGATCGGCCGGGGGCGCCACGGAAGAAGATCAAGAAGTACTACCCCGAGATCATGGTGCGCGAGAAGCTGAAGAGCTGGACGTCCACCGCCCTCCTGTCGTTCAAGGACGAGCTGGCGGATCTGCTGCGACGCCTGCAGGGCGACGCGGACGTGGCGCTCGCGGACGGGTATGCCGGTCTGCGGGCCGTGGAGATCGCGGCCGCCGTCCGCGCGAGCACCGAGACCCGGCAGGCGGTGCAGCTGCCGGCCCTGGGCCGTATGCCCGCGGTGGTGCGCTGACATCCGGATGGGTCCGGTGGAGTTGTCCGTGGTCGTGACGGTGGTCGAGAGCGGGGCGGTGCTGGAGCGCTGCCTGGACGCCCTGGCGCAGCAGGTGGACGCGCCGGTGCTGGAGGTCCTCGTTCCCTGGGACCCGACGGTGCCGGACGTTCCGGCCCGCGTGGCCGGACGGGCCGGGGTGCGTGCGGTGGCGCTCCCGGACGCAGGGCCCGCCACCCACGAGGGAGAGCGCCACGCCCTGTACGACCGCCGGCGCGCCGCCGGGCTGGCGCAGGCCAGCGGCGCGGTGGTGGCGCTTCTCGAGGATCGATCGGTGCCTCGCCCCGACTGGGCCCGGAGCGTGATGCGCGCCCACGGCCGGGCGGACGCCGGGGCCGTGGGCGGAGCCGTCGAGCCGGCGGTGCAGGGGATGCTGGGTTGGGCCGTCTACTTCTGCGACTACGGCCGCTACCAGCTTCCCTTCGCAGCCGGGCCCCGTGCCTGGGTGAGCGACGTGAACGTCTCCTACGCGCGCCCGGCGCTGGAGGCGACCCGCTCGCATTGGGAGGACCGCTATCACGAGACGGTCGTGCACTGGGCCTTGCAGGAGCAAGGTCGACCGCTGGTCCTGGATCCCACCGTGGTCGTGGGACATGGACGTGGGAGCCTCGGCTTCGCGGCCGGCTTGTCCGAACGCTTCCATTGGGGACGCGTCTTCGGGTACACGCGGGCGCGCACGGGCTCGCTCACAGCCCGCGCCCTGCACACGCTGGCTGCTCCGGTGCTGCCGTTGGTGCTGTGGGCACGGCTGTTGGGGCAGCGCTTGCAGCGGAACGGCCGCTCGCTGGGGCCGTTCCTGGCGGCGACCCCCGCCATCCTGCTCTTCCTGACCGCGTGGTGCCTCGGCGAGGCCACGGGAACCGCAACCGGACGGAGTGCCTGATGTCCCTGAATCGCGTGGACCTGGGCTCACGCCGGGCCGTCCAGCTCTTCCTGGCGGCCTGGGTGCTGTTCAGCGCCTTCTTCGCCACCAACGTGGAGCGGGAGCACTACCCGGCGTTCTCCCTCGTCGATCACCATGACCTGCGGGTGGACGAATACGCCGGCTTCCACTCGGACATCTTCGTCCATACCGACGGACACGCCTACATCGGAAACAACGTCATCGCGGCCCTGTTCGCGGCGGTGCCGCTCTATCTCTTCGACGCACCCCTGGACGTGCTGGAGCGGATGCGGCAGCGCGACCTGGCCAGCGGCGAAGCCCCGGTCGGGGAGTACCGCACGTACGAGCACCACCCCAACCGCAAGGCCTTCTTCGAGACGGTGACCCAACGCGGCCTGGACCTGCGCTTCGGCGGCGCCACCGCCATCACCACGGCCCTGTTCATGGCGCCGCTGTCGGCGCTCATGGTCGTGCTGTTCTTCCAGATGCTGCTGACGCGGGGCGTGACCCGAGGGCGGGCCACGGCCTACGCGCTCCTCTTCGGGTTCGCCACGCCCATCTTCTTCCGCACTTCGGCCCTCAGCCACAACATGGTCACCATGTACGCGACCTTCGGGTCGTTCTGGCTGATGTGGCCTCGGGAGCCCGGTGCGCCGGCGCCCTTCGATCGTCGCGTATGGGCGGGCGTGCTGGCCGGGATCGCGCTGGCCTCCGATTACAGCGGCGTGATCCCGCTGCTCGCGCTCTACGGCTACCTGGTGGGCGTGCGCTGGAGGGAGGTGGGCTTCGTGCGCTCCTTCACGGAGTCGATCCCGTTCGTGCTGGGTAGCGTGCCCCCCGTCCTGTTCCTGCTGTTCTCGCAGTGGGCGATGTTCGGCAACCCCTTCCTGCCCGGCCAGTACTGGATGCCGGAGGTCAACTACACCGATCAGGGCTGGCGTGGGTTCGCGTGGCCGGCGCCCGATCTCTTCTGGCTCAACCTGTTCTCGCTGGAATGGGGCATGTTCCCCTTCGCGCCGCTCCTGCTGCTCGGCTTCGTGCCGGCCTGGTGGTATGCCCGCGACCGCCTCGTCCTGCCCCGCGCGGAGCGTTGGTTCGTCTTCGGATTCGTGCTCGCCTACCTGATCTTCTGCGCGGCGAACCAGTACTCGCGTATGCAGTGGAACACGGGCTTCCGCTACCTGCTCCCGCTGGTTCCCTTCGTGTTCCTGGCCGCCGTCGACCATCTGGAGCGGATGCCCCGGCAGGTCGTCGCCGTGCTGGCGGGGCTGGCGCTCATCCACTCCTGGGTGATCGCCTCGGTCCGGGAGGCCGCGCTTCAGTCCTGGCAGCTCCTGCTCCAGGACGGGGTGCAGCTGCCCTGGCTCACGGTCCTGCGCATGACCCGACCGGAAGGTGCGCCGGTCATCTCGAGCGCATGGTTGCCGATCGTGCTCCTCGTGACGGTATGCGGAGGCGTCTGGTGGATGTGGCGCCGGCTGGAGCACATCGCGTCGCGCTCCCCGGCCCGCTAACGTGAAGGTGCCCGACGGACGGACGGGGCCCGGCCCGGGTGGAGGGGCCCCCGGCAGGCGAGAGGGACGCAGATGAGTGCCGACATCCAGACCACGAGGATCCGGGCCGCATCCCATCGGGAGCAGGCCGACCGCCGCGTCCTGTCGGTGGTCGTGCCGGTCTTCAACGAGGAGGCCGTGCTGCCGGCGTTCTTCCCACGCGTCACGGAAGCGCTGGCTCCCCTCGAGCACTGGGATCTCGAGCTCGTGTTCGTGGACGATGGCAGCAGCGACGCGACCTTCGACCTCCTCCAGGACCTGGCGCGCCGCGATGGACGGGTGAAGGTCCTCCGCTTCTCCCGGAACTTCGGTCATCAGATCGCCATCACCGCTGGCGTGGACCATGCCAGCGGCGACGCGGTCGCGGTCATCGACGCGGATCTCCAGGATCCGCCCGAAGTGCTCGTGGAGATGGTGGCGCGGCTGGAGGAAGGCTACGACGTGGTCTACGGCCAGCGCGTCGACCGCAAAGGGGAGACCCGCCTGAAGCTGTGGACCGCGGCCGTGTTCTACCGGCTGCTCAAGCGCCTGGTCAAGATCGAGATCCCGGTCGACGTGGGGGACTTCCGGCTGATGAGCCGTCGGGCGGTGCTCGAGCTTCGCACCATGCGCGAGAAGGACCGCTTCGTGCGGGGCCTCGTGAGCTGGGTCGGCTTCCGCCAGATCGGGGTGCCGTATCGCCGGGAGGCCCGGTTCGCCGGGGCCACCAAGTATCCCGTCGGCAAGATGCTCAAGTTCGCGTTGGACGGCATCACGTCGTTCTCCACCGTGCCGCTCAAGCTCGCCACCTGGCTGGGGTATGCGGCCTCCGCCTTCGCGTTCCTCTACCTGGCCAGCGTCTTCGTGCAGAAGGCCTTCGGCGTGACGGTGGAGGGTTGGGCCACCATCATGGTCGCCATGCTCTTCATGGGCGGCGTGCAGCTGATCTGTCTCGGGATCCTGGGCGAGTACATCGGCCGCATCTTCAACGAGATCAAACCGCGGCCCATGTACGTCGTGGCCGAGCGTCTGAACCTGGAGCCCGGGTCCGCACCGGCACGCCCCCAGCCCCACGTGGTCGGCTGACGGCGGACGTGGCCACCGTGTTCGTGACCGGAGGGACCGGCCTCGTGGGCCGGGCCGTCCTGGATCTGGCCGCCCGCTCGGGCCACACCCTGCAGGTGCTGGCGCGCGAGCCCGGACCCCCCCACCCCGGTGTGGTGTGGGTGCGTGGAGCGCTCGAGCGCCCCGACACGTGGAGGGCCGCTCTCGAGGGCTGCGAGGCCGTGCTGCATCTGGCCGCCCGGACGGGAGCGGCGCCCGACGCGGTCTACACACAGGTCAACGTGGCCGGCACCGAGGCCCTGCTGGGGGCCGCCTCCCGCGTCGGCGTTCCCCGGTTCGTCTTCGTCTCCACGATCGCGGTGCGCTTCGCCGGGCTGGACCGCTACCCGTATGCGCGCAGCAAGCAGATCGCGGAGGACCGGGTGCGCGACTCCGGCCTCGCGTGGACCGTGGTGCGGCCCACGCTCGTGCTGGGGCGGGGAGCGCCCAACCTGCAGAAGCTGGCGGCGCTGGCCGGCCTTCCGGTCGTCCCCCTGCTCGGTGGCGGCCGGGCCCGACTCCAGCCGGTCGACGCCCGGGATCTCGCGGCGCTTCTCCTGGACGCCCTCGAGTCGGGTCCGCTGGGCGACGTGGTGGAGGTCGGGGGGCCGGAGACGCTGACGATGCGCGCGTTGTTGACCCGGATCCGCCGGACCACGGGGCGGGGCGGGGCACCGGCACTCCCCATCCCACTGGGGCCCGTCCAGGCCGGCGTGGGCCTCGCGGCCCGGGTCCTGGGCGCGCGCGCGCCCGTGACGCCCGCCCAGCTGCTCTCGTTCGTGGAGGACGCGGTGGCCGAGCCCCATCCCTGGACCGAGCAGCGCGTGGGTCGGCTCCGCCCGCTGGACACGACCCTGACCGAGGCGCTCGTGGCGTGAGCGGGCACGAGGCGCTGACCGCCGAGGCCGCGATGCTCTGCCGCGCGCTCACCGGCGCGGAGCCGACGCCGGCCCTGGTCGAGGCCTACGTCGCCGGCCATGCCCATCCGTCCTTCGCGGTCACGCCGAGCCGCCTCGACCGGGCGCTGCTGTCGGCGGCGCGGGGATCGGTGGCCGGCGCCCGGCAGGCGGATGCGTACGCGGCGCTGCTGGATCGGCGTGGGCTCCTGCGGCGGAAGCTCGTCCTCCTGTACGCGCTCGCCGAGACGTTGCCTCCCCATCACCGGGTGTTCGAAGCGGGCGGCCCCGGGATCGCGGCGGCGGTGCTGGGACTGGTCACCACCGGCGTCGCCGCCGGCGTGCGCTTCGGGCTCGCGCTCCTCCGCTTCGGTCCTGTCCACCTGCGCGAACGGAGATCGCGCCCATGAGCGACGTGATCGTGGTGGGCTCCGGGCCGAGCGGCGTCCATTTTGCGCGTACGCTCCTGGAGCGCGGCGTGCGCGTCACGCTTGTGGACGTGGGCCACCCGGCCCCGGCGCCGGTCGCGCCCGAGCTCGGGCTCGTGGAGTTGAAGGAGCAGCTACCGGATCCGGCCGGCTACTTCCTGGGAGCGGGTCTCGAGGGCGTCGTGCTTCCCGACGACGACAGCGAGTTCTATGGATTCCCTCCGGGGAAGGACTACATCTTCCGCCGCCCCCCCGGCCTGGAGGTGGAGAGCCGCGGCTTCGATGCGCTCTTCTCGTACGCGCAGGGGGGGTTGGCCGAGACGTGGACGGCCGGCTGCTACCCGCTCAACGCGGCGGAGCTCTCCGACTTCCCCTTCGCGGTCTCCGCGCTCGAGTCCGCATACGACGAGGTGGCCCAACGCATCGGAGTCAGCGGGGACGTCGACGACCTCTCACGCTTCTTTCCCGTGCACGGCCACCTCCAGGACCCCCTGCCGCTGGACGAGCACTCGGAGCGCTTGCTGCGCGCCTACGACCGCAAGCGGGAACGGTTGAACCGGATGGGATGCTGGGTGGGGCGCACGCGGGTCGCGACGCTGAGTCGGGCGCACGCGGGCCGGCCCGCCTGCTCCCGTCTGGGTCGGTGTCTGTGGGGGTGTCCGACGGGTGCGCTGTACACGCCTTCGGCCACGTTGGCCGAGTGCCGGCGCTATGGGAGCTTCACCTACCGGGGTGGCGTGCGGGTGGACGCCATCGAGCTGGACGGCCGCCGGCCCCGTGCCCTCGTGGGTGTCGAGCTGGCCACGGGAGCCCCGGTCCGGATCCCGGCCGACCGGGTGGCCCTGGCCGCAGGAGCGCTGTCGAGCGCCCGCATCTTCCTGCGGTCCATCCAGGCCCGCGACGGGCGGGCTCCGGCCCTCGGCGGTCTCATGGACAACCGGCAGGTCCTGGTCCCGTTCATGAGCCCCGCCATGCTGGGCAAGGCGTACGAGCCGCGGACCTACCAGTACCATCTGCTGGGCATGGGTCTGACGGCCGCCGATCCGCGGCACTACGTGCACTGTCAGATCACCACGCTGAAGACGGCGCTGCTCCACCCGGTGGCCCAGCAGCTCCCGGTGGGCCTGGCCAGCGGCCTGCGCATCGTCAACCTGCTGCACGCGGCGCTCGGGGTGGTCAACGTCAACTTCCACGACACCCGCCGTCCGGAGAATCGCGTCCGGCTGGGGGACATCGACGAGAGCGGACAGCCGGTGCTGCAGATCGAGTATCGTCCGCCGACCGGGGAGGCGGAGCGCATGGAACGGGCGGTGGGGCGCGTCCGCAAAGCGCTACGCGCGCTGGGCTGCTTCGCACCGCGGCGCCAGGTCCACGTGCGCCCGATGGGAGCGAGCGTGCACTATGCCGGTCTGCTTCCGATGACGCGGGAGGAGGCGCCGTGGACCAGCACGCCCGACGGACGCAGCCGCGACATCGAGAACCTCTATCTGGTCGACGGGATCGGCTTCCCGTTCCTTCCGGCGAAGAACGGAACGTTCACCCTCATGGCCAACGCGGTCCGGGTCGCGCGGGACGCCTTCCGCGACTGAGGGCGTCCCCGGGGTGCGCGCGCCGCTCGGGTCAGGAGCCGACGAGCTTGTTGTAGACCGTCCCGACCAGGCGTCCAAGCCCGTAGCCGAGCACGAACAGGTAGATGAAGCCGATGAAGGCTCCGGCCCAGGACACCGAATAGCCTGGCAGGAAGATGCCCAGGAGGTTCAGGTGCTGGCCCATGTTGGCGCCGCCCTTCAGGACCAGGAACAGGGTCGCGAAGAAGAGGCCGAAGCCGAGCATCAGCCCGAAGGCCCAGCCCCAGGCTCGCGCGTTCAGCTTCCGCAGCGCGACCTCGAGCGCTTGGGAGTCCGGTTGCGTAGTCACGTGCAGGGTTCTCTCCGCCATGATCAGATGTGGTCGAGGAAGTCGCGGGTGGCGGTCATCTCGGCGCGCGTGCGAGCGGCGAAGATCGAGACCGCCAGCACGAGATTGCGGACGAAGGCCGTGAACCAGCCCACCACGAAGCCGACCAGGAAGCCCCAGGCAGCGCCCACCACGGCTCCGGGCCAGGTGACGGTGTAGCCGTAGAAGTACTGGTTCAGCAGCCACAGGTCGAAGCCCGGGCTCGGCTGTCGGACGAGATAGAGCGCGGTGACGAGGAACAGGACCAGCGCGCACGCCAGCCCGATCGCCGTGCCGAGGGCGCGCTTGTGCAACGGCGCGAACGCGAGCGCGAGCGACGGTGGGATGCGATCGAGTTCCTGGGTCACGGGAGCCTCGGTCTGGGGGACTCGGAGATCACGGCTCAATATCGGCGGCATGAGGACCCTGGGCAACGCGGTTCAGCGGATCCGGGAGAGCGCGTCGCCGGGTCCGAACCAGGAGCCCACGACGTCGCCCCACGCCCAGCCGCACACGAACAGCGCCAGCAGAGGGAGCGAGCGCAGCAACAGCGCACGATCCACGTTCTTGTCGAGGCAGCGCCGGACGATCCGGTACAACAACACCGGAGGCAGGGCCATGGACGCCGCGCCCAGCGCCAGGCGCCGCGGCAGCGGCGCGCCCTGTGCCCGCGCCCCCGAATAGGAGCGCGAGTAGAGGTAGCGTTGGGACAGGTACAGCCCGACCGAGTAGTGCATCTTGTGGCCGACCACGATGTCGGGCCGGCACACGAGCGCCACGCCATCCGCGCGGATGGCGTCGTGCAGGTGGTTCTCCCAGAGGCCCGCGTGCGTGACGTCGCGGTGCTGCTCCAGGAGCGCCCGGTCGTAGATGGTGTTGTTGCCGGTCACACCGTCGACCGGGCCCCCGGGGATGGGTGGCAGCAGGTGGCTGTACTCGCAGAGGAAGGCGGCTTCGTCCACCCAGCTGTCCGTGGCGACGTTCGCGACGGCCCCGCCCACCACGCGCGATCCCCGCGCCCGCTCCTCCAGGAGCCGGCGCGCCCAGTCCACCGGTACGATCACGTGATCCTCGATCACCGCCACGTCGGGCGCGCGGGCGGCGTCGAAGGCCAGCGCGCGCAGATCGGGGATCGTGGTGCCCGGAGCGGCCGACAGGACCACGGCCTCGGGGAAACGGGCCCGGATGCGCTCGGCCATACCCCCACCGTGCCGCTCGGCCACGAGGACCTCGAGCGGGACGTCCTGGGCCGCGAGGGCGTCGAGGCAGCCCTCGAGGTCGCTCCAGCCGTTCACGAAGGGGACCACGACGGAAAGTCGTGGGGATGCGTCGGATTTCGGATCCATCGGATGCGGGATGCGGGGGCCTGCTCCTTGCGGCGAACCCTCGTCGCAAGTCTCGTACCCCCCATTCCGGCGGGTCCCCGGACCGACCCCGGGCCCCCCGCCGGCGCCCGCCGCCCCCAGGAAGGAGCGTGGATGTCGCAGCACCCGGATCCGGAGCAGGCGCGCCGCGCGGCCCGACGCCTCGCCCTGGTGACCCTTGCCCTGCTGCTGGGCTTCGGGACCTGGCACGCCCTGCGCGGCCCCGCGTCCACGGCCGACGACTACGCCCAGTACCTCCTCCACGCCGAAGCGCTGGTGGACGGGAGGCCCTACACGGACACCGGCTACATCTTCTCGCCGCTCCAGTGGGGGGTGGGGCCTCCGGTGCAGTCCCCCGGCTATCCGCTGACCGTGGCGCCCTTCTTCGCCCTGTTCGGCCGCGCTGACTGGATCCCCCGCCTTCTCTCGCTCGTGGGGGGGCTGGCCTTCGTGGGCCTGGCCGGGGCCTACTTCGCGCGCCTGGAGCCCGTGGGGGGAGCGCTCGTGGCGCTGATCACCGCGGCTGCCCTCATCCAGTTGGAGGCGATGGCCACGCCGGGCCCCGATCTGGTCTTCTGCGCGCTGCTCTGGGCCGTGGCGTTCGGAGCGGACACCGAAGCGGCGTGGAGCTGGCCGCGCACGGTGGCGCTGACCGCGCTGGCGGTGGCCGCGGTGCTCTACCGCATCGCTGCGCTTCCGCTCGTGCCCGCCTTCTTCGCGTTCGGATTGTTGAACTGGCGGCGGCACGGCATCAAGCCGTTCCTCGCCGGAGCGGCCTCCGCGGTCTCGTTCGGGTGGGTCTTCGCGGTCTTCGGCGCGAGCCGCATCCCGCCGCCGCCCCAGTACGTCCTGGACGCGGTGCGCGCGGCGCGCGCCCGGCCGGCGCGGCCCATGGAGACCGGACCGGCGCTGGGGGGCCTGCGCAACAACCTGGCGGTCTACTCCCGCGGCGCGTTCGAGCTACAGCTCTATCCGTTCCCGTGGAAGCTCGCCAATCAGGCGTACCATGTGCTGGCGTCGGTGCCGATGGCGCTGGGGACGCTGCTGTGGGGCGCGCGTCGCTGGCGGAGCTTCGGCGTGCTGCTGGTCTTCGCCTATATCGCGATGCTCCTGCTGCTGTCGCTCCGCGCCAGTCGCTACCTGTGGCCGCTCGCGCCGGTCATCGCCTACGGGATGGTCGAGGGCGTGCGTTGGGCTCTGCTGCGCGCGCGTCTGTCGCCGGCTCGGGCGCGCCGGACGCTGGTCGGCGTCGCGTCGGTCCTCGTGGCCCTGACGCTGACGCGCGTCGTGGCCGGTCCCGGCCCCCGGCCGATCGCGCAGGATGCGGACGTGCAGGCGATGTTCGCGGCCGTGCGCGCCGAAGCGGAGCGAGCGCCCGTGCGCGTGGCGTTCTACAAGTCGCGCACGCTCATCTGGGAGACCGGCGTGCCGGCTGCGCCGCTGGCGGGCGCCCCGACGGACGAGGCCGTCTACGCGGAGGTGGCCAGCCTCGGCTTGACCCACGCCGTGGTCGGGAGCCTCGACGGGGAGGTGGATGCCTCGGTGGAGCAGTGGCGCCGCCTGGTGGTCGACGCGCCGGAGCGCTTCGAGCTGGTCCGGCGCAGTGGACCGTTCGCGCTCTACCGCATCCGACCGGAGCGCGACCTGCCCGGACCCGCCTGACCCGCTGACGGACGCGGGGCACGGCGCGACCGATCAGCGGCCGGCCGGTGCCCCTGCGCGGGCCTCGAAGAAGGTGCGCACGCGAGCCACGATGCGCTCGGCCGCGTGGCCGTCCCAGAGCTCCGGCGCGCGGGTCGCTCCCTTCGCACGCTGGCCCAGGTCGGCCACCGCCTCGAGGATCCCGTCACGGGTCGGCTCGATGAGCCGGTTGGTGCCATGGGTGACGGTGATCGGTCGTTCGGTATTGGGCCGCGCCGTCAGGCACGGCACGCCGAGCACGGTCGTCTCCTCCTGGATGCCGCCGGAATCGGTCAGCACGAAGCCCGCCTGCGCGACCAGTCCCAGGAACTCGAGATAGCCGAGCGGGCTCAACAGGCGTACGCCGCCGAGCGCGTCCGCCAGGCCGAAGCGCTCCAGGTTCGAGCGCGTCCGGGGATGGATGGGGAAGAGGACGGGCCGCGTGCGGGCCACCTCCGCCAGCGCCTCGACGATCGGAGCCAGGGTCTCCTCCCGGTCCACGTTCGACGGCCGGTGCATCGTGACCACGCCGTAGGTGCCCGGCGCGACGTCGAGCTGTTGCGTGATGCCCGTGGCCAGGGCGCGGTCGCGGTGCGTCAGCAACGTGTCGATCATCACGTTCCCGACGAAATGCACGCGGTCGGCGGGAACGCCTTCGGCGGCGAGGTTGCGATTGCCGCTTTCTTCCGTGGTGAACAGCAGGTCGGAGAGCCGGTCCGTCACGACCCGGTTGATCTCTTCCGGCATGCCCCAATCGAAGGAGCGGAGACCCGCTTCGACGTGAGCGACGGCAATCCCCAACTTGGCCGCCACGAGCGCGCAGGCCACGGTGGAGTTCACGTCGCCCACGACCAGCACGAGGTCCGGACGCGTCTCGGACACGACCTTCTCGAACTCGATCATCACACGCGCGGTCTGGACCGCATGGGACCCCGAGCCCACACCCAGATCGACGTCCGGCCGCGGGATCCCCAGCTCCTCGAAGAAGACCTTGGACATGGCCTCGTCGTAGTGCTGGCCGGTGTGCACCAGCGTCTGCCGGAAGTCGGGATCCCGACCGAAAGCGTCGACGATCGGCGCGATCTTCATGAAGTTGGGCCGAGCGCCGGCCACGTGCAGGATGTGCGGCATGGATCCGTGCGTGGACGTCAGAAGAAGATGCGCACGCCGAAGATCAGGAAGCTGCCCAGCACGATTGCGCCGCGCGCCACCCGCCCCCACACGGCGGAGCTGACCTTGGCAGGCACGACGAACTGGTCTCCTGCCCTCAGGTTCATCTGGTCGAGCGTCATGCCCTGCGCGAGCGCGTCCTGCAGGGCGTCGCCTTCCCAGATGTCGACCTCGCGGTCCACCTCCCTGCGGGTGATCCGCACCCCGTCCAGGTTGGACGTCTGCTGGATGCCGGCGCGCATGAGCGCCTCTCCCACCAGCAGCGTGGACGGCACGTTGTAGAAGCCGGGGCTGCCGACCTGTCCCGTCATCATCAGGCGGATGGTCGACTCGGCGTGGACGATCGGTTGCTGGATGAAGCGCGCGAGCTCGGTGGTGAGATGCTCCTCGAGCTCTGCGCGCAGCACGCCCTTCAACGGGATGACGCCGAGGATGGGCAGCGTGATCTGCGGGCCGGATTCGACGACGAAGGTGTCGGCGGTGGGCCACTCGCCCTCGATGAGCAGGACGATGCGGTCGCCGATGCGGAAGTCGCCCTCGTCGAGCCGCTGGAGGATCATCTCGATGTCCTTGCGTGCCCGCTCGCGCATGGAGCCCGAGTAGGCGGAGGAGCCCACCACCTGGCGGTTGCGCTCGAGCAGCGTCTCGAGGTCGCTCCGCGAGAGCTGCAGGCCGCCCATCTGCGCCGCGAGGGCCGGACTCTGGGCGGACGCCGCCGTGGGCGCGAGCCAGGTGCCGACGAGGAGCGCCAGAAGGGCGAAGGCCCCGTGCTTGGTCATGTTCGCTGCAATCCTCCGTGCAGATGGACCCGTGGCCGGTTGGAGCGACCCGTCTCCTGTAGTCCGACGTCCGGTCGGACGTTCCGATCCGACGTACGGCCTCTCCCCCCGCGGTAGCGGGGAACGCGGGTGCCACAGGTCAAGTTCGAGGCCGGAGCCCGGCCGGGGGTCCGGCCTCGACGAAACCCACGCCGACGCAACAGGATCCGTGCCACGGGAGGCCCGTCGGTGGCGGGGAACGCCCCCGGTGTGGTGGCGTCGCCGCAACAGAGTCTCGCTCCGCCGCCACGCCGGGGGCAACGCCCGGGGGCCGGCCGTGCGGCGCGCCGGGCACCTCTTCCGCGCCGCCCGGCGGGATTCCGGGGTCCGGCCCGTGGGGTCTGGCGGAGGGGCGGGCGCGCATGGAAGATGCAGGCGCACCGGATACCTGCCGTGGGTGAGCGGTGGGGTCCCACCCCCGTACAGACTCGCATGGCCGAGAACGAGACGTTCGACCGGACGCCTTTGGCGCTGGTCGTGGAGGGAAACGAGTCCCTGTCGTCGACGCTGGTCGACCTGCTCGGCAATCACGGCTTCGCCGTGCTCCGGGCGGGCGGGGCCCGGCAGGCCCTGGAGCTGCTCGGCAAGGTGCGTCCCGATCTGCTGCTGATCGGACTCGTGCTCCCCGACGGCATCGGACCGGACGTCGTGCGGGCGCTCGAGCGCATCCCCACGGTCCGTTCCAGCACGCCCATCGCGATGGTCTCCGACCGTCCGCTCGACCCCGCCTCGCGGGTCGAGAGCTTCGAGGTCGGCGCCTGGGCGGTCCTGGAGCCCCCGTTCGAGCAGGGCCAGCTCGTGCCCCAGCTGCGCGCCTTCGTCGCGGCCAAGCTGGATGCCGACGCAGCGCGCGAAGAGGGCCTGCTGGATCCGACCACCGGCTTCTACAACATCCGCGGTGTGCTGCGCCGGGTGGGGGAGGTCACCGCGGACGCCGCCCGCTACCGGCGTCCGGTCGCGTGCGTGGTCGTGGGTCCGGATCGCGACACCGAGAGCGCCACCTGGGACCGCCAGACCGCGGAGCGCGTGAGCGAGCAGATCGCGGTGGGGATCACGGCCACCACGCGGCTCTCGGATACGCTGGGCCGGTTGGGCGAGACCGACTTCGTGGTGGTGGCGGCGGGCACCGACGAGGTCGGGGCCAATCGGCTCGCCCAACGCCTGCTCGACCGGCTGGACACGAGCACCGAGGACGTCTTCCAGCGGCCGCTGCGGCTGCGGGCGGGCGTCTACGCCGTCTCCGGCTCGGACGAGGATGCGGTCATCCCGGTGGACCTGCTCACGCGCGCCACGTTGGCCCTCCGCCGCGGGCAGGACCAGGGCGAGGCCGGCCGGATCTTCGGATACGACCGCATGTGACTGCCGTTGGCCCGAAACGCCGCGGGCCCGGGAGCAGCGCTCCCGGGCCCGTCGTCGTTTGTGCGGATCGGGGCCGCGCCCCGAGGCGTCAGGTCTCGCTGGCCGCCGACAGGGCGTGCCGGCCCGACTCGTCCCCCTCCTCCGTGGCGCCGTAGCCCGGCAGGTAGGAGGTGTAGTAGCGGTAGACGCCGCCCGGCTGCACGTCGTTGAGGATCGCTCCCAGGATGCGCACGGGCAGACGCGCCAGCGGAGCCAGACGCGCGAGGGTGAGCTCCCGGTTGGTGGCCCCGGTGCGCAGGATCATGACCAGCGTTCCGGTCAGGGTCCCGAGCAGGAACGCATCGCTGCCGGCGCCCAGCGGCGAGCTGTCCACCAGGATCACGCCATACTGCGTGCGCAGGTCCGCGAACAGCTCACGCATCTCCAACGAGCCCAGCAGCTCGGGCGCGTGCGCCAGGCGCGAGCCGGAGCTGATCACGTCCAGCGACTCGTACTCGGTCTTCTGGATGATCTCCGACAGGGACGCGTTCCCGGCCAGGTAGTCCGTCAAGCCGGGCTTGCGCGACCGCCCCAGCAGTTGGTGCACGTCTCCACGACGGGTGTCGCCG
Organism: Gemmatimonadota bacterium; assembly: GCA_041390125.1. NCBI lineage: Bacteria > Pseudomonadati > Gemmatimonadota > Gemmatimonadota bacterium. Next base: position 282,639 of record JAWKQN010000004.1, read on the forward strand.
TCGATGATGAGCGTCTTGCGACCCAGCTCGGCGAACGCCACACCCAGATTGGCGGTGATCAGGGACTTCCCGTCGCCGCTCCCGGGGCTGGTGATCGTCAGCAACAACGGCCCGGGGCCGGCGCTTCCGTACGCGTAGAGCAGGTTGAGGCGCAGCTCGCGGAAGGCCTCCACCACCTGGAGCGTGTTCTCTTCGCCCTTCTTGCCCGGCTCGCGCAGGATGGGGGGAACGGCACCCAGGATGCTCAGGCCCATCTCGGAGGTGACCTGCTCCGGATAGTGGACCCGTGGATCGATCCGGTCCAGGAGGATGGCGCCCAACAGGCCGACGCCCAGGCTGCCCAGGAGGATCACCATCACCAGGCTGAGGCGCTGGTCCGGGATCGGGGTGGCAATGGGGCTGGCGCGGCTCCACACCCGCACGTCGGGCACCGTGCTGGCTGCGGCCAGGCGGGCGGTCTCGTAGCGGTTGTTGATGTCCTGGAACAAGGCCTGGGCACTCGTCGCGTCCCGCGTCAGCCGGTCTTCCTGGAGCTGGCGCTCCGGGATGCTGCGCAGGCTGGCCGACGCCTGGTCGACATCCTGCTGCAGATGGCGCTCCTCCGCGGCCAGCCCCTCGAGCACCTGGCCGGCGAGGGTGGGGATGACCTGGTTCTCCAGGGTCGTGACGATGTTCTGCTTCTCCACCACGCGCGGATCCTCGGGCGTGTAGCGGTAGAGCAGGGTGCGCATGTCCGCCTTCGCGGTGGTCAGCTCCGACATCGCGCCCATGAGCGGCCGCGAGTTCTGCACGGCCGGCACGAACTCGAGCGCCTCGATATTCAGGGGCGTCGCGGCCATGGCGGCGCGGATGCGGCGGCGATCCTGGTCGATCTGGTCGAGCCGCAGGCGCTTGGTGAAGAAGTCCTGCATCACCGGGCCCTGGGTCATCTGGAGCCCCGGGGCCACCACGGCCCGCTCGTTGGGCTCCGTGATGGTCTGGATCCGGAACTGCTCGAGCGACAGCTCCTTCTCCTGGAGCTCCTGGTAGACGCGGTCCCGCTGCTCGGCGAGCTGGCGCGTGAGATCGTCCGCCTTGGCACGCTTGAGCTCGGTGGCCATGCGCACGTGCTCTTCGGCCACCCCGTTGACGATCTGGGAGACCAGGCGGGGGTCGTTGCCCCTCAACGTCAGGTGGATGAACGAGGCAGGGCCCCGCACCTCCGGAGTCAGCCGTCCACCGAGCTCACGCGCCACCCCGACCGGGTCCCGGACGGTGAAGTCGATGATCCGGTTCGCGGTGAGCTGCCCCGGTCCGGGACGCCAATCCCAGCCCAGCGCCCGACCGATCGGCTGGTCCGTGCTGCCTTCCTCCAGGACCGCGCCGTCGTCCCGGGCGAGGGTGTAGCGCTCCCCGGCCGGATCCACGGACAGACGGAAGGTCCCCGTGAGGGGGCTCTCGGAGATGTTCAGCCCGGCCACGACCGCCGAGTCGGCGGCAGTCGCCGGGAGGATGTACAGGCGCAGCCGCCGCACGACCGGCTCGACCACGGGCGGCGACGTCAACAGGTCCACCCAGGCGTACTCCTGGAGGAGCTGTTGGGACTGGATGGGCCCGCGTCGCGGATCCGTCTCGGGCTCCACCCAGAGGCTGGCGGAGGCCGTGTACTCCGGCTGGATCCACATCCAGACCCCGACGGAGACCAGGGCACCGACGAGCAGCGTCACCGCCGGCAGCCACTTCTGGCGCATCACCGCCGATACGTAGCGCCGCCAGGAGACCCCTCCCTCCTCCTCCTGCCCGGCGTCGAAGACCGGCCCGGCAAGGCGGGGGTCGTGCGGCGCCGGATGGATGGGCCCGTGGGACCCGGCGGGTAGCAATTCGGACATGGCCTTTGCCAGCTGGAGTTTCTCGCTTGATGCGTACCCTCGTCGGGGGGTCCGGTGTTTCACCCGGCTCCGACCGACCCGTTCCGCTTCAGCAATCTGGATACCGCGATCCGCGGGGGGTGCGCGGATCCCCTGGAACGGCGAAAGTATCGCCCCCGACCGGACGCCGGGGCGTGCCGGAGCATCCCGGGTTCCGTCCGTCGTGTTGCGGGGGCGCGGCACAGTTGTTGCCAAATGCCACCACGGCTCCGAGGTCCGGCGCCGGATGCCCCCGATCCAGGGGTCGTTCCGGGTTCTGTCGGGACCTCTTTACCGTCGGCTCGGCAGAAGAGGATCATGGAAGATACAGCGACCCGGACGCGCGTGGGCCCCGGCCGACCCTCGCCGCGTCCCCTGGGGACTGCGGGATCGGGAGAAATGGCGAACCAGCTCGTCGACGCGGAAGTCAAGAGCTCGATCAGCGTCCTGGTGGTCGACGACGAGCATACCCTCCGGGAAAGCTGCGCCGGCCTCCTCCGCGCCGAAGGCTACCAGGTGGAGATGTGTGGTCGGGGCGACGACGCGCAGGAGCTCCTGCGGCGGAGGCCCTTCGACCTCGTGCTCCTCGACCTCTACATGTCCCAGGTGCCGGGCATGGAGATCCTGGGCTCCGCGCTCGAGGCCAATCCCGACTCCATCGTCATCGTCATGACCGGCAACCCGAGCGTGGAGTCCTCGATCGAGGCGCTGCGGGCGGGAGCCTGGGACTACATCCCCAAGCCGTTCTCGGCGACACACCTCCAGATCCTGATGGGGCGGGCCGCCCACGCGGTCACCGTGGCCCGGGAGAGCCGGGCGGGCCAGAGCGACCCGCTCAAGGCGGTCGGTCCGGAAGGGAAGATCACCCTGCTCGGCGTGTCGGCGGCCTTCCAGCGCGTCGTGGAGCTGGCGCGCAAGGTGGCCCGCACGGATGCATCGGTGTTCATCACCGGCGAGAGCGGATCCGGCAAAGAGGTCATCGCCCAGTTCATCCATCACAACAGCCGCCGCAGCAGCCGGGAGATGATTCCGCTGAACTGCGCCGCGCTTCCCGAGACGCTGCTCGAGTCCGAGATGTTCGGGCACGTGGAGGGTGCGTTCACGGGTGCCGTGAAGGAGAAGATCGGCCTGCTGGAAGCCGCCAACGGGGGCACGCTCTTCCTGGACGAGCTCACGGAGATGCCGCTGCCCATCCAGGCCAAGCTGCTGCGCGTCATCCAGGACGGCGTCGTGCGCCGCCTCGGAAGCACCTCCACCGACGCGGTGGTCAACGTGCGCTTCCTGGCCGGCACCAACGAGGATCCGATGGGCGCGGTGGAGAAGGGCAAGCTGCGGCGGGATCTCTACTACCGCCTGCGCGTGGTGCCCATCCACATCCCGCCGCTCCGGGAGCGTCCGGAGGACATCCCGGTGCTGGCGGAGCATTTCCTCAAGCAGTTCTGGAAGCAGCACCGGGGTGCCAACGAGGAAGCGCCACGCCTCACGGACGAGGCCATCGACGCGCTGCTCGACTGCCCCTGGCGCGGGAACGTCCGTGAGCTGCGCAACGTGATGGAGCACTCGGTCGTGTTGCTCCAGCCGGGCGTGGACATCCAGGCCGACCAGATCCCGTTCATCGATCGCGCCGAAGGCGGCGAGGTCTCCACGGGCGGGAACCTGCTGCGCGAGGTCCCGCTCAACCAGGACTACCACACGGCGCGCGAGCAGGTGCTGGCCGAGTTCGAGAAGAGCTACCTCCAGCGCATCGTGCGGACGGCGCGCGGGAACATGTCCGACGCCGCCCGGATCGCCGGGGTGGACCGGACCACGCTCTATCGGCTCATGCAGAAGCACGGGCTGGATCGGCACGACCTGCTCACCCGCGGCGACTGACGCGCCAGGCTCCGTCGCCCCCCGCAGGGGGCTTGGATGGCGCAGGCGGGCGCGACCCTGGACGGGCTCCGGCATCACGCCGGAGCCCGTTCATCGTCCGGACCCGTTCGTCGTCGGGAACGGTGTCCAGCGGCGCCCCGCCCGCGCGGGTCCCTTCCCCGTCCATGCGTGCGCGGATCCCTCCCGTGTCGTGCGGGAGCCACACGGATCGGTGCACGAATGCACGGATCCCGCACCCGGGGGGGCGAGGGGAAACGTCTGGATATGGCTCAACCACGCCGTTATCGCGCGATCCGCTCCCTCCGCGCTCCCTCCGCACGGCGCTTGCACCAGCCCGACCCCTCGGAGGCCGTGACCGGATCGGTCCTCCGAAATCGCGTTGAGGTTACCGAGGGTCGAGACGATTGGACCGAGTCGACCGCACACGAGAGGACGGATCGCCAATGGATGTACTGGCCTCCCCCGCGCGCTCCCGGACCGGGGCCGAACGTGGCCCCTGGGCCCCGCAATCCCCGACGGAGTTGCGCCCCCTCTTCCCGCGGGCACGGGGGCCGGTCCGGCCCCTGGGGTCGGATCCCCAGCCCGCGACCCACGAGCGGGCCCGCCGGATCGTGAATGTGATCGCCGCCGGGCTCCTGCTGATCGTGGCGGCGCCCCTGATGCTGCTGATCGCCTTCCTGGTCAAGGTCACCTCGCCGGGTCCCGTCCTCTACCGTCAGCCCCGTGTAGGGCTCGACCAGCGCAACGGGATCGATCGACGGGGAGACAACCGCAGCGGGCACGATCGCCGGCGGCGGGATCGGGGGGGCAAGGTCTTCACGATCTTCAAGTTCCGCACGATGCGCGTCGAGCAGGATGCCCCGCAGGTCTGGGCCCAGGAAGACGACCCCAGGATCACCCCGCTCGGGCGGTTCCTGCGGCGCACGCGGCTGGACGAGCTGCCGCAGCTCTTCAACATCCTCAGGGGTGACATGAACCTCGTCGGTCCGCGGCCGGAGCAGCCCGACATCTTCCGACGCCTCCGCCAGGAGGTCTCGCAGTATCCCGCCCGGCAACGCGTTCTGCCCGGAATCACCGGTTGGGCACAGGTCAACCACAAGTACGACGAGTGCATCGAGGACGTGGCCCGCAAGGTGGACCTGGACCTGGAGTACATCTCCGAACGCTCCGCCTGGAACGACTTCCGCATCATGGTCCGCACGATCCCCGTGATGCTGTTCGGGAAGGGGTCGCGCTAGCCGCTCCGGGGGCTCCCCGGTCCCGCCCCCGTCCGTCCGAAGGACCCGGTGCCCGATACGGGGCGCCGGGTCCTTCGGCGTTTCCGGGCGCTCGGGTGGCCGGGCCGCGGGACGTGGATGGGGATCCGGGAAGGGCTCGGGGGTGTCGGCTGTGCCCGCCGAGCCGCCGCCCGGGCCGTGCGCGCCCGCCCCCCTCGCCTGCCGCCCCCCCCCGCAGGCGCGGCCTGGGCGGGTCGGCGGCAGGGGCGTGATCCCAGGGGGCGGGGACGGTCCGCAGACCGGACCCGGGAGAAGCGGGACGGGAGTCGGGTGGCGCTGCGGGGGTCACGGGAGGCCGTTCGGGGCCGGCTCGGGATACGGCCAGGACCTGCGGAGCGGCGGAGGGCTACGGAGCTGCGCGGGGACCTGCACCAGTCCCACGACGTTCCGGGGATCGGCGGTCAGGACCGGCGCACCAGGCGCAGCTTGCGGAGGAGCTCCAGGGTCTCCTCCTTCGGCACGAGCCGGGTCGTCGTGACGAGGACGCCGTAGAGCACGGCCACCACGGGCACTCCGATCGCCAGCCTCAGCGCCGGGCTCTCCAGCCCCCGGAGCGGCAGGTACAGCGCCAGCGAGGTGCCGGTGGCCAGCACCAGCGAGAGGGCCAGGGGACGCCAGGGAAAAGCGGACCAGAAGGGCACTTCGAGGCGGTGGGCGACGCGGGCCAGCCCCAGGAAGCGCGTCAGGGCGAAGCCCACCACATAGGCGGTGACCGCGCCCATCAGGATCTGGTCCGGCGGGGTGAGGGCCATGATCCCGAGCGAGACCAGCAGCCCCAACACGTTGGTCACCAGCAGGAACCGTGTGTCTCCCACGGCGCGCAGGATGCCGTGGTCGATCACCACCGTCAGCAGGGAGCGGATGAGGAAGATCCGGAAGACCGGCGTCGCCGCGACATAGCTCTCCTGGAAGAGCAGGGAGATGATGTCGCGGGCGAAGACCTCCGACCCCACCCAGATGGGCACGATGAAGACACAGAGACGGGCGAGCGAGCGCAGCCAGAGCCGGTGGAGTTCGGCCAGGTCACCGCTCTGGTAGATGGTGCTGGCCCGGACCAGGAGCACCTCGGCGACGGAGGTGCTGAGCAACGCCGCCAGGGGGATCTGGACCACGCCCGCCGCGTAGATGGCGAACTCCGCGGGGGTGGCCTGGGCGGACACGAAGTAGTGGTGTGCCTTCTGGAGCGCGATCTCGAACAGCACCGCCACGGCGTACGGCAGGGCGTAGGCGAGCTGGCGCTTCAGGTCGGCGCGGTTGACCCGCCCCCCCTCCTCCCGGCCCCGGTACCGCACGTAGACCATGAGCACGAGCGCGCGCAGCGCCGCGAGCGCGGCGAGCCCCATCAGGACCGACGAGACCGTGCGGAAGGTGGACGCGCACGCGGCTGCCACGCCGAACTTCAGCGCTTCGTTGCCCATGGCCACCGCGGCGGCCAGCACCGGCCGGCGGTCGATGATGGGCAGATAGAGCAGGGCGTCGCCGGGCAGGCCGAACATGAGGTAGGCCGCCGCGAACGGCAGGAGCGCGGCGAGCTGCGGTGCCCCCTCCGGGCCCGTCATGAACCGGGCGATGGGATCTGCGCCCGCCAGGATCGCCAGCCCCCCCACGAACCCCAGCGCCCAGAGCAGGACCAGGGCCTGCAACAGGAAATGGTGGCCCTGCCGGCGATTCCGGGGCAGGAAGTAGAACAGCGAGGCGTTCAGGCCCAGGTTGAGGATGGGCTGGGCCGTCTCGGCCACCAGCAGGGCCTGCTTGTAGAGCCCGAACTGCGTCTGCGAGAAAATCCGGACCAGGACGATCGGGATGAAGAACGCGAACAGGTACCCGGCCACCCGTGCGCCCGTGAGCAGGGTCGACTGGATCGCCAGCGACGGCTCTTTGCGCGAATCGGAGCGGTGGGGGGGGCTCACGGATCGGAGATTCGGATGTCGTGGGGGCGGAACGCGGAGGCGGCGGCCTGCGGAGCGGGGAGGGTAGCGGCAATGGCCGTGCCCCTCCGGATGTCCCGTGACGACGGCGTTCTCCGGGGGCCAGTGTAGGCAGCGCGCGGCGTCCGCGCGACACCCGTCGTCCAGCCGCGGCGGGGACATCCCGGCCGCGGCGTCCGTCGCGGGCCCGCGGTACGATCCTTGAATCGCGACGATCCTTTCCATGGGGGCCGGGTATTGGGCCCGCCACCACGACCTCCACTCAGCGGGAAGCGAGCGTCCATGCGGTCCAAGCGAGCCTGGCGTCTCCTCGGCGTGCTGTTCGTGTTCGGGACGGGGGGAGCCCCTCTCGCCGCCCAGAGCATCTCCGGCGGCGCAGTCGAGGGACGGATCATCGACGCGCTCGGAGATCCGATCTTCGACGCCGAGGTGACCCTGATCGCCCAGTCCTCGGGAGCCCAGTATCGAACGGTTTCGTCGCGCGGTGGCGACGTGCTCATCAGCGCCCTCCCGCCGGGGGACTACGATGTGCGCGCGGAGGCCATCGGCTACCGGCCACGCCTGGTCCGCGGGGTTCCGGTCCGACCCGGAAGCCCCTCGCGCTTCACCGTGCTGCTCGAGCCGGAGGCGCCCCCCGTGACCCGGGTGGACACGGTGGCGTTCGCCGGCGGAGCGGCCGGCTGGATCCGCCCGGGTACGGGCCGCTGGCTCTCCCGCTTCGAGCTGAACGACCTGCCCGACCACGGCCGCACGCTCGCCGACCTCACGCGCTTCTCCTCGCGGTTCTCGGACGATCTCCAGGGCGAGGGGCTGCCCACACGCTTCACGCGCTTCTACGTGGACGGCGTTCCGGTGGAGGGAGCGCGGCTTCCCGGTGGGTCGGGCGATCCGCTGGCAGCCTTGATGCTCCCGCGCTCGGCGTTCACCGGTGCGGAGATCATCTCCGGCGACCCGGATGTGGAGTGGGTGGACTGGGGGGGCACGATCGTGTCCGGCCTGACGCGCGCAGGCGGGGATCGCGGCGAGGCCGAGGCCTTCGGCGACTACACCGGCGGCCCGCTGTGGACCTCCAGCGCCTTCGAGGGGGACGTGCCTTCGAGCCGCAGCATCCGCGGCGGGGGTGTGGTCAGCCTCCCGATCGTGCCGGACACCACCCATCTGGTCGTGGGCGTGGAAGGCTGGAGCCTGGAGACGCCCCGACCGGCCGTTCTGGGTACCCCGTTCGCCGGAGCGCCGGCCGAGCTGGGCCAGCCCTACCTGGAGCCGTTCGAGGCCGTCACCGCCTTCGGTCGGCTGGACTGGACGCTCCGGGGCGGGAACCGCTTCCACATCCGCGCCAACGCGGCGTCGCTCCTGGGCCCGGACGGGGCCGGCATCGGCACGCCGTTCGCGCCGGGGGCGCCCGGGGCGACGGAAGGGCAGGACGCCAGCGTCGGCGCCGGCGTCTACGCCGGCGTGGGCCGCAACCTCGCATTGGAGGCGCGCCTCTCGCTGGAGACCAGCACCCGCACCGGCCTGGGCTCGCCCGGCCTGGGCGGCGCCGACTTCCCCGCCACGACGCTCGCCACCGTCGGCCTTCCCATCGGAACGGATCCGGCGCTTCCCTCCGAGGTGGTGCGTACCGCCGTCACCCTGGCGCCTACGCTGCACTATGACCGGGGCGCCCATCAGATCAAGGGCGGCGGTCGTCTGGTCGTTCCGCGCTACACCTACACGGGGACCACGGACGCCGCCGGTCGCTTCGTCTTCGGCGGCACGGACGGCATCCTGTCCGGAGAAGGGGCCTGGTTCGGGGCGGACGGCGATGCCGCCACGTCCGAGTTCACCATGCTGCGCCTGGTCGGCTACATCCAGGACCGCTGGACGGTCGCCCCCGGGCTGGCCGTGACGCTCGGTCTGCAGTCCACGACCGAGTACCTGCCCGAATCCACCTGGAACACCAGCCTGGTCTGGGACTCCTTGACCGCGATGGGCAGCGATTCGGTGTCCCGGCTGTCGGGACTGGGGACGCGCTTCGGCTTCGAATGGGACGTGGGGGCCCAAGGCACCACCGTGCTCCGCGGCGCCGCCGGCCTCTCCTTCGCGCCGCTCGATCCCTACGACGTGCACCAGCTGCTCGTCGGCGATGGTCGCGTGAGCGTGCGTCAGGCCTTCAACGGGCTGGACACGTGGCCGGACGCACCGTCGGGCTCGAATGTCTTCACCACCCCCCGCGTGGCCCTGCTCGGACCCTCGTTGGAGATGCCGCGCACCGCCCGGGGGAGCGTCGGGCTCAGCCGCACGCTGGGCGCCGGGACGGCCGTCCATCTCGCCGGTGTCTTCCGCCGCACGGAGCACCTGCAGCGGTGGGCGGACCTGAACCTGGCGCTGCCGTCCGGCACCACGGACCAGCTCGGACGTCCGATCTACGGGACGTTGGGGAAGTCGGGTGCGCTGGTCCGCTCGCGCCTGACGCTCAACCGTCGCTTCCCGGGCGTGGAGCGCGCGCTGGCCCTGAACACGGACGGGTGGTCCCTGTACTCGGCAGGCACGGTCGCGATCGACCGGCACTCCCCCCGTACGGACTTCTTCGCGTCGTACACGTATTCCCAGACCGAGGACAACCTGGTGGGCGCCCGTCTGGGATCCGTGGACGCCACCCTGGATCCGGGCCTGATGTCCGGAGGCGATCCCTGGGCGGAGGGTCGCTCCGACTTCGACGTGCCGCATCGCTTCGTGGCCGGTCTGGGTCTGCGACTGCCCGTCCTGGCGGGCGCCACGGTGGCGGCGACCTACCGCTTCCGCTCCGGGGATCCGTTCACCCCGGGCTTCCGCCCCGGCGTCGATCCGAACGGGGACGGTGCCGACCGCAACGACCCCGCCTTCGGTGGAGGTCCCGATGCGGCGGCCCTGCTCTCGGAGTACACCTGCGAAGCCGCGCCGTCCGGGCAGCCCTTCGCGCGCAACGCCTGTCGCGGACCCTCGCAGCAAGGACTCGACCTGCGCCTGCGCGTGACCGTGTTCCAGCTCGGAGGGCGCGCGGCCGAGCTGACGTTCGACGCGCTGAACCTCATCGAGTCGGAGTCCGGCCTGCGCGACACCGCGTTGCATCTGGTCGATCCCGATGCGTCGCTGGTGCGCGCGGGAACCGAGACCGTGATCCCCCTGCTCGCGAACCCTGATTTCGGCACCCTGCTGGTCCGCCACGATCCGGGTCGCTTCTTCCGCATCGGACTTCGCATCGGAGGCTCGCGATGACGCGCGCACGTTGGTTCGGGATGCGGCTGGCGGCGCTCGGCGTCGCGGTCGCGGCCTTCGCCTGCCAGACGCCGGAGACCGGCGACATCCTGGAGGTGCAGGCCACGGGGACCGTCCAGGGGCGGGTCTACTTCGACGCGAACGCCAACCGGCGCGAGGACGCGACGGATCCCTCCGTCCCCGACATCCCCGTACAGCTCTCCGTGCGCGGATCGCGCGAGCCGGTGGCCACACAGATCAGCAACGCACAGGGACAGTACCAGTTCGTGGACCTGCCCGTCGGATCCTACTGGATCGACGTCGACTCGACGGTGCTGGGCGACACGCTGTTCGTGCTCGACGCCGACACGGCCCGCGTCGACGTGCGGCCGGGCGCCACCCCCACGAAGGGCGTGGGCCTGTCGCTCGCCAAGGTGTCCATCGCGGAGGCGCGCACCCTACCCGCGGGAAAGAAGGTCACCATCGAAGGGTTCGCGCTGAATTCGCGCACGGTCTTCGGGGACAGCACCGTGCATCTCAGTGACGGCCCGAACGCCATCCGCACCATCAACGTCTTCCGGGCCGGCATCCAGCAGGGGGACAGCGTGCGGCTGACCGGACGGACGGGCACCTTCATGGGCCAGCCGGTGCTGGACGGCGTCACGACGCAGATCCTTGCGACCACGGGGACGCCCCAACCCACCGTGGTCTCGACGGCTTCCGCCGCCAACGCGGTCGGCGGAACGCGCGACGCCAACCACGTGCAGGTGCGGGATGCGGTGGTGGTCGATACCGTGACGGTGCAGACCGGCGACCGGATCGTCCGCGTCAACGATGGCTCGGGCGTGCTGGAGGTCGTCTTCGACGAGGCCATCACGTTCAACCTGCCCTGGTTGTTGCCCGATTCCGTGCCCGCCCGGCTGACGGGTGTGCTGGTGCCGACCGGCACGGGTGCCTGGCAGATGAAGCCGCGCTCCCAGGCGGACATCGTCCGCTGATCCGCCGCTCCCTCCGCTCCGCCGCCCCGCGGAGGGCCGGGTGAGCGAGGTGCGGGGTCGCGCGGCCGCGGCCCTGCTGCTGCTGGCCGTTGCGGAGCTGCTGGGGATGGGGGTCTGGTTCACCGCCAGCGCCCTGTCCCGGGAGCTGGGGGTGGCCCTCGCGTTGGATCCGGGCGCCGTGAGCTGGCTCACGGCCCTCGTACAGCTCGGGTTCGTCACGGGCACGGCACTCGCCGCAGTGCTGAACCTCGCCGACGTGATGCCGGCCCGGCTCTACTTCGCGGGCTCCGCGCTGCTCGCGGCGGTCGCCAATGCCCTGCTGGTGATCGCCCCCTCCTTCGAATCCGCGGCCGCCAGCCGCGTCGCCACCGGTGTGTTCCTGGCCGGTGTCTACCCACCCGCCATGAAAATGGCCGCGACGTGGTTCCGGTCCGCGCGGGGTCTTGCCATCGGCACCGTCGTGGGCGCGCTGACGCTCGGGAAGGCGCTCCCGTTCCTCGGGGTGGGCCTGGAGCGCTTCGGGTGGCAGGGGGTGGTGCTGGCGGCCTCGGGAGGGTCTGCCCTGGCAGGCCTGATGGTCCTCATGCTGTACCGCGACGGACCGTATGCCTTCGAACGCCGCCCGTTCTCCTGGCGCCTCGTCGGAGCGGTGGCGCGCGACCGGGGCGTGCGCCTCGCCACGGCCGGATACCTCGGGCACATGTGGGAGCTGTACGCCATGTGGACCGCGATCGCGCTCTTCTTCGCCGACGCCCTGACCGGCCGCGGGATCTCCAACGCCGGCCTTCCCAGCGTGCTGGCCTTCGCGACGCTCGCGGCCGGGGCGGTGGGCTCCATCGTGGCCGGGCTCGGGGCCGACCGCTGGGGCCGCGAACGTGTGGCCGCGGGCGCGATGGCCGCGAGCGCCTTGTGCGCCCTCAGCGTCGGCTGGCTCGAACGCGCGCCCCTGTGGGTGCTGGTGCCGCTCACGCTGGTGTGGGGCCTGACGGTCGTGGCCGATTCGGCGCAGTTCTCGGCGCTCGTCACCGAGGTGGCGCCGCGGCACGCTGCGGGCACCGCGCTGACGCTCCAGACCTCGCTGGGCTTCCTGCTCACGATGGTGACGATCCAGGCCACTCCGTGGGCGGCTCAGCGCTTCGGGTGGGGCCCGGCCTTCTCGGCGCTGGCCATCGGTCCGCTGCTCGGCATCATCGCGATGGTCCGGCTGGAGGGGATGCGGCGGCGCGCCGCCGCACCCCCGGTGGGGTGACCACCCGCTCCAGCACGGCGAGCGCGCCGTCCACGACCAGGGCCAGGAGCGCGGCCGGGACCGCGCCGGACAGGATGAGCCGCGTGTCGGACAGCGCGAGGCCGGCGACGATCGGATCTCCGAGGCCACCGGCGCCGATGAAGGCCGCCAGCGTGGCCGTGCCCACGTTGATGACCGCCGCCGTGCGGACCCCGGCCATGATCACCGGGGCGGCCAGTGGGAGGCGGACGTGCCGCAGCGTCTGGTACGGCGTCATGCCCACGGCCCGCGCGGCGGCGACGGCCGTGGGGCTGGCGCCGGTCACGCCGGTGTACGTGTTCCGGACGATGGGAAAGATGGAGTAGAGGAAGAGGGCGACGATCGCGGGCAGGACGCCGATGCCGAGCAGCGGGATCATGAACGCGAGCAGCGCGATGCTGGGAAGGGTCTGCAGCGTGCCCGTGGCCCGGATCACCGTCTCGGCCAGGCCCGGCGCGCGCTCGAGCGCGAGGCCCAGCGGGAGGGCGAACGCGAGCGCTGCCAGGAGCGACGTGCCCACCAGGAAGAGATGGCGCAGCGTGTTCTCGACGATGTCGTCCCGCTGACCCCCCACCCAGGCGAGCCAGGAGGTGCGGGGCGGGGCGGAGGCCGAGGCCTCCTCGCGGGCGTCCAGCACGCCGATCTCGTCCAGCAGCCAGGCCGCGGCCTGGGCGGGGCTCTCCCCGTCCACCTCCACCCGGCGATTCGCCGCCCGCATCCGTTCCACGTCCAGCCGCCCGCTGAGCCGCGTCAGCTCCGCCACCGCACCCGGTTGTCCGCTCCAGAGGCGGTTGCTCACCACCGCGCTGGCTTCGTAGGGAGGGAAGAAGGCGCGATCGTCCTCGAGCACCACGAGGCCGTAGCGGTCGATCAGGCCATCGGTGGAGTAGCCGTCGATCACGTCCACCCCGCGCTCCACCAGGGCGCGGTACTTCACCGCCTGGAGGAGGGAGCGCTCGGCGGCGAAGCGCAGGTCGTAGGCCGTGCGGAGCCCCGGCAACCCGTCCGGCCGTCCCAGGAAGTCCGGGGAGAACCCCCCCACCAGGTCCGGCGCGTGTCGCGCGAGATCGGAGAGCGTGCGCAGACCCAGGGAGTCGGCGGTCTCGGGCCGTACGGCGATGGCGTACGTGTTCTCGAAGCCCAGCGGGGGCAGCCAGTGCACGCCGTGGCGCCGCAGCGATTCGGAGGCCACGCGGCCGTACACGCGCGCGGGATCGCCTCCCGGCGGCTCGCCCAGCACGGCGAGCAGCCCGGTCCCCGTGTACTCGGGGTAGACGTCGGCGTCCCCGCGCGTGACGGCGGCGTACGCGATCTCCGTGGCCCCGAGGCCGGGCCGGCGCGCGACGGCGAAGCCCCGGGCCTCCAGGAGCTGGGCGAACACCTCGGCCAGCACGAAGGACTCCGCGAAGGGCTTCGAGGCCACGGTGACGGAAGCGGGCGTCTGCTGCGCGCTCGCGACCGGTGGAGGGACCGAGGCCGCGGCGAGAAGGCCGGTGAGCGCCGTCGCGGCCAGGCGGCTCACGCGTCGAGCCCCGCGCTGTGCAGGAGCGTGGCCACGTACGGCGTGGCCGGCTGCGCCGCGAGAACCGGGGCCGACGCCTCCTGCTCGATCCGGCCGGCGCGGAACACCGCGATGCGATCGGCCAGCAGGAATGCCTCACGCAGGTCGTGCGTGACCAGCAGCGCGGCCACCTGGAGCCGGCGGCGCAGTGCGCCGAAGGCCTCCTGTTGCTCGGCGCGGGTGATGGCGTCGAGCGCGCCGAACGGCTCGTCCAGGAGCAGCACGTCGGGACGGGCGGCCAGGGCGCGCGCGAACGCCGCCCGTTGGCGCTGACCGCCGGAGAGCTCACCCGGGAAGCGCTCGCCGAATCCGGACGCGGGCAGCCCGACCAGATCCAGCGCGTCGCGTGCGGCCGCCTCGGCGTCGGGCCGGCCGAGGAGCCAGGGAACCGTGGCCGCGTTGCGGAGCACCGACCAGTGCGGCAGCAGCCCCCCTTCCTGCGGGACGTAGCCGATGGAGCGGCGGAGCCGGTGCGGATCCAGCGTCGAGACGTCCTCGCCGTTGGACCACACGCGCCCCCGGTCCGGCCGCAAGAGGCGGTTGAAACAGGTGAGGAGCGTGGTCTTCCCCGAGCCGCTCTCCCCGACCAGCGCGACGCACTCTCCTCGCTCCACGGTGAGCGAGACGTCATCCAGCGCGCGGACCGGACCGAACGCGTGTGTTACATGCTCGGCGCGTAGCGCCGGAACCGACGAGGCCATCCGGTAGTTTAGTAGGATCGGGGAGCGGGCCGCGACGGCACCGCCGAAGCCGTCGACGCGAGGAAGGCCGCAGGAATGCCCCAGCTGCAGGAAGGACGTCCGCTGGCGGCGGGCGAGATCGTGGACCTCCTGAGCGAGGCCCGCGCCCGCACGTGGTTGCTGGTGTCCACGCTCGAGCCGGAGGACCTCCGGCGTCAGCACGATCCGCTGATGAGTCCGATCCTGTGGGATCTGGGGCATATCGGGCACTTCGAGGAGGTCTGGCTGCACGAGAAGCTGGGCGGCGGCTCCGCCACCGGGGACGGCGAGGGGCTACGCGGCATCTACAACCCCTTCGAGAACCCCCGTGCCTCGCGCGATCGGCTGGCGCTTCCCACCGCCGCCGAGCTGCAGACGTACCTGGGCGAGGTTCGGCGGCGGGTCGAGGAGCGGTTGCGGCGCGCGGACGCGCAGGGCGATCCGGAGTTGTTGGCGGAGGGATACGTCTACCGGTTGGTGTTGCAGCACGAGTACCAGCACAACGAGACCATCCTGCAGACCCTGAAGCTCAAGCAGGGAAGGGAATGGATGCCACCGCGGGTGCGGGCCTTCCCGGACGCGCTCGAGCGCGCGCGTGAGCTGGAGGGCGCGATGGTGCGCATCGAGGGAGGACGCGTCGACATCGGTACCGACGACCGCTCCGCGGCCTACGACAACGAGCGACCCTGTCACACGGTCGAGCTCCAGCCCTTCGAGATGGACGTGGCGCCCGTCAGCAATCGGGCGTTCGCGCGCTTCGTGGATGCGGGTGGCTATCACGACGCGTCGCTGTGGTCGTCGGCGGGGTGGGCCTGGCGCGAGCAGGAGGGGCTCGAGGCGCCTCGGTTCTGGGTCCGGGACGGCGACACGTGGGGGGAGCGGCGCTTCGACCGTCTGGGGCCCCTCCGGGCGGATCATCCCGTCTGTCATGTCTCCCACCACGAGGCCGCGGCCTACGCGCGCTTCGTGGACCGGCGCCTGCCCACCGAACACGAGTGGGAGGCGGCCGCGACCTGGGACGGCTCCGCCGGCCGGGCGCGGCGCTTCCCCTGGGGAGACGATCCCCCGGATGGGTTGCGGACCAACCTGGATGCGCTGGCGTTCGACACCGCGCCTGTCGGTGCCTTTCCGGAAGGCGCAGCGCCGTCGGGCTGCGAACAGATGATCGGCGATGTCTGGGAGTGGACCGCGAGCGACTTCGAAGCCTACCCGGGCTTTCGTGCCTTTCCATATCGCGAGTACTCCGAGGTGTTCTTCGGAGACGAGTACAAGGTGCTGCGCGGCGGTTCCTGGGCCACGCGGCCCGGTGCCATCCGGGGCACGTTCCGCAACTGGGATTACCCGATCCGCCGGCAGATCTTCGCCGGTTTCCGGTGCGCACGCGATGTCGGCTGAGCGCGTGGCGCTGCTGGAAGGACTGTCGGCGACCCCGAAGCGGGTGTCGTCCAAGTACTTCTACGACGAGCGCGGATCGGAGTTGTTCGAACGCATCACGGAGCTGCCGGAGTACTACCCCACCCGCACGGAGCGCGCGCTGCTCGAGACGTGGGCACCCGAGCGACTCCCGCTGCTGCGCCCGGTGCGGCTGGTGGAGCTGGGTGCGGGGAGCGCCGAGAAGACCGAGCTGCTCCTGGACGTGCTCGTGCGCCAGGCACGCGAGCGCGGCTCACCGGCCTGCTACGTCCCGGTGGACGTCAGCGGCGACTTCCTGGAGCGGACGGCCGAGCGGTTGCGCAGGCGTTGGCCCGACCTTCGGGTGGAGCCGCTCGTCGCCGACATCACGGCGCCGCTCCCGTTGGAGCCCGCCCGCGAAGGGGCGAGCCTGGTGGCCTTCCTCGGCAGCACGATCGGCAACTTCCACGCCGATCAGGCGGCGCGCCTGTTGGCGCGGGTGCGCGCGACGTTGGGCGCCGAGGATCACCTGCTGCTGGGCGTGGACCTCAAGCCCGGACCCGGGAAGACGGTCGCCGAGCTCGAAGCGGCGTACGACGACGCCCAGGGCGTCACGGCCGCGTTCAACCTCAACGTCCTCCACGTCCTGAACCGGCGCTTCGACGGAGACTTCGACGCGGCGCGCTTCGCGCACCTCGCGCTCTACGACGAGGCGCACGAGCGCGTGGAGATGCATCTGGTGGCCCAGGAGGCCCACACCGTGCGGATCGCCGGACAGGACGTACGCTTCGAGGCGGGGGAGCGGCTCCGCACCGAGATCTCGTGCAAGTACGACCGGGCGGGTATCACCGCGCTGTTCGCCCGCGCGGGGTTGGACCTGGTCCAGTGGACCACCGATGCGCACGGTCGGTTCGGCCTGGCGCTGGCCGCGCCGGCGGATTGACGTGGAGACCGACCGCCACGCGTTGAGGGCGGACATCGCCCGGCGTCTGTTCCGCACCGACGCGGGGGTCGCGCTACCCGACCGGATGGGCCTCGAACTCGAGCTGCTTCCCGTGGAGCGGGAGACCGGGCGCGTCGTACCGCTCGAGGGCGAGGACGGAACGAAGAGGCTCCTGGCCCAGGTCGGGTTGACCTTCAATTGGACCGTGGATCCGCTGGGCATCCACCACGCGCCGTGCGGATGCCGGGTCACGTTCGAGCCTGGGGGGCAGATCGAGATCAGCACGCCGACGGCTCCGACGGT